>CAYQDR010000022.1:0-48534 GCA_964416315.1 uncultured bacterium | reverse complement strand
TCCTCAAGGGTGCCAAACCAGCCGACCTGCCGGTGGAGCAGGCTTCCAAATACCAACTTGTCATCAATCTCAAGACCGCCAAGACGCTCGGGATCACGATCCCGCCATCGGTGCTCCTGCGGGCGGATCAGGTGATCTCCACCACGTTCTCCAGGTAGTGATGGGCTGGAGCGATAGCCACATGCATGCGTTCCGGCCGACTGCCGGCCACCGCAGCGGTCGTTTGGGCGGATCGCCGGTTGAGCGAAGCGAAGAACGCAAGACACGGCTGGACGATCTCCTCAGGAAGCCCAAACCAAACGGCTAACCTCCGGATGCAGGGGACGGCGCCGAAGCGCCGCCCCTGAGCCGGCGCGTTGGGCGCCGACGCGGACTACCTGGCGAGGTGCCACCGTCTGGAGCGCTCGCAGCAACGCGGGTATCAGAGGCTGGAGGGACTCGATTCGGTTCGTAGGCGCGACGAGGACATCGATCGCGATCGGGATGGCGCTGAGATTCTGCTGATGCTCCAGATTCTGATCGGCCGCCAGGAAGGCGTCGAACTCACCAGCCGCCAGTCGCAGCAAGTCGCTGTTTCTGATACCCGTCCAGCCCATCGCCACGACGGTGCGGACCTCGTGCTCCGGCAGAAGCCGGGCCAGCGGTCGGGGCAAAGATTCATCGAGCAGGACGCGCACCGGCAGTTAGCAGGTCCCTGGCGAGTTCGAGCGCAGCGACCGCCTGCTCACGCTTCACGGTGGGAAAGTCGTCGAGGAACTGCTCCAGGCTGTCCCCGGCGGCCAGATAGTCGAGAAGGTTCTTCACCGGCACGCGAGTTCCGCGGAAAACGGGCGTGCCGCCGAGGACCTCGGGATCGGTCTGCACAACGGAATCCGATGTCGCCATGTACGTCATCGTACACCAGAACCCGTGTGGTGCCGAGGACCGGTGTATATCGGAGCCGATTTCCTTGATAACCACTGGTAGACTGCACGCGAGCCCCCGGGCGCCTTCCCGCGGAGGCCGCGTCCGGGTGACCGGAGCGTAGCGCGCCCCGAGCGGGGCGGGCAAGTGCGCGACGTCCGGCCGCCCCGGGTGACGCGGCGACCGGGGCGCCCCACCGCGCGGAGCGCACCGCGACACGCCACCGGAGTTCCCTTGCCCGGTGAGACGGGCTGCCCCACCTCGCGCTCGTGCAGGGGCGCGAGCACGGTGGGGCTGGGAGCCGCGGCAGGACCCGGAGCGGCCGGCCTCAGAGCAGCAGGCGGGCGAGGAAGCGGGGGCGGAGCACCTCGCGGGCCGGGACGAAGTCCCCGATGACGCCCATGAGGAGCCCGAGGTCGGCCGGGTGCCGCGCGAGCCGCCGGGCGACGTGCGCCGCGAGGCGCGGCCGCGCGATCAGCCGCTGGAGGAGCGCCGACACGCGCCCCTTGTCGGCGAACTCGGCGAGCCGCCGGGCGTGGGCCGGGGCGAGGGCCCGCGCGGAGAGGTCGCCGTCCCGCAGCGCGGCATGGGCCACCTCCGCAGCGATCTCCGCCGAGCGCAGCGCCGTGTAGATCCCCTCGCCCGTGAACGGGTCGAGGAAGCCGAGGGCGTCCCCCACGAGGAGGACGCCGTCGTGCTGCGGCGGCGTCACGCGGTAGGCGAGGGGGCCGAGCGCCCGGACCGGCCTCACCCACCGCGCCCGGCGGAGCCGCGCGGCAAGGTACGGCAGGGCCCGCACCGTCCGGTCGAAGTAGCCGGCGAGGTCGGCGCGGTGGCGCACGCCCTCGGCGAGCGGGACGACGAGGCTCAGGTTCACGCAGCCCTCGCCGATGGGGTTCATGATCGAGTAGGCCGGCGGGGCGACGAAGATCTCGCCGCGCTCGGGATCGTGCTCGACGCCCTCCGCGTACGTCACGAGCGCGAGGCGCCGGAGCCAGGGGTGCGGCCGGACGAGGCCGAGCCGCCGCGCGGCGAGCGACGTGCGCCCGTCGGCCCCCACGACGAGCCGCGCCGCGACCCGCGTCGAGCCCTCGGGCGTGAGGCCCTCGACGCCCGTGACGCGAGCGCCGTCGCGGACGAGGTCGGTCACCCTGAAGCCCTCGCGAACCGTCACCGGGAGCGCGCGGGCGCGCTCGACGAGCGTCGCGTCGAACATCCGGCGCGGCACGGTGAGCGCATGGTCACGGTAGCCGCGCCAGCGCCCGTCCCGGGGGTAGTCGCCGACGAGCGTGGTCCCGTCCGGGGCGACGATCCGCATCCCGCGGACCGGGCGGGCGCCGCCCGCCTCGACCGCCTTGAGGACGCCGAGCCGGTCAAGGAGGCGGCTCCCCTCGGGGGAGAGGTACTCCCCGCAGATCTTGTCGCGCGGGAAGTGCGCGCGGTCCACGAGGACCACCTCGTGCCCCGCCTCCGCGAGCAGGATCGCGGTGGCGGCGCCCGCCGGTCCCGCCCCGACGACGACGACCTCAGCGCGCTCCATCGCGCCGGTAGACTCCGACCAGCCGGAACCCGGGGGCCCGGTGCCAGCGGATGTCGGGGACGCCCGCGACCGCCGCCAGGCGCTGGAGCTCCGCACGCGTGTAGGCGCGGCGCACGGACAGCGGCCCGTCGTGGCGCGTCAGGCGGTTCCGCGAGATGAGGCGCGTCGCCAGCCAGACGGCGGCGTAGGCCGCGCGGCTCCGGTTGAGGTCGCTCACGACGAAGCCGAGTCGACCGAGGTCGGCCATGAGGGCGAGGAGCCGGACGACCGCGGCTTCGGGCAAGTGGTGGAGCGTCAGCGAGCAGAGGACGAGGTCGACGCCGCCCGGCCGGACCGGCGGGTGGAGCGCGTCACCCGCCACGAGGCGGACCTCGGGCAGCTCGCGCGCCCGGAGCCGGGCGCACGCGAGGACGTCGGCGCGGAGATCCAGCGCGGCGACGCTCACCCGCCGGCCGCGCGCCCGGGCCCACCGGGCGACGGCCACCGGGATGTCCGCGGCGCCGGTGCCGAGGTCGAGGATGCGGAGGGGCGCGGGAGCCGGGTGGCTCGCGAGGAAGGGCTCGAGCCGCGCCAGGAGCGCGCGGGTCGGGCCGAGACGGTTCAGTCGCGCGATGTCACCGAGGTTCTCGGCGAGCTCCCCCGGCGCGACGCCGGGTTCGTCGAGCAGCTCGACCCGCGCGACCTCGCGCGGGAGCGGCGCCAGCACCCCGAGCATCGGAAAGGCGGGGCTACCAGCGGAGCAGCGCGCTCTCCGCCGCGAAGCCGGGTCCGAGGGCGACCATCACTCCCCAGTCGCCGGGGCGGGGCTGGCCGGAGCGGAGGACCTCGTCGAGGACGAACAGCACGGTCGCCGAGGACATGTTCCCGAACCGCCGCAGCACGGCGCGCGAGAACCCGAGGTCCTCCGCGCCGAGCCCGAGGGCGGCCTGCGCCCCCTCGAGCACGCGGCGGCCCGCGGAATGGAGCACCCAGAAGCGCACGTCCTCCCGCGCGAGGCCGTGGTCCTTGAGGAGCCGCAGCGCGACCTCCTCCATCATCGCGGGGGCGATGCGCCGGATCTCCTTGCTGAGCCGCACGCGGGGCCGGCCGCCCGGGAACGTGAACCCCATCCGGTCCAGGTGCTCGGAGCGGATCAGCGAGCGGTGCCCGGCCACGGTGATGCCGTCGCCCTCCGTCCCGAGGAGGGCCGCGGCCGCGCCGTCGGCGAAGATCGCGTTCGCGACCGCCGCCTCGGGGTCGTCGTCCACGACGTAGGTGGCCGAGCAGATCTCCACGGCCACGACGAGCGCCCGGTGGCCCGGGAAGGCCCGCAGGTGGTTGTAGGCCTGCTGGAGCGCGACGATCGCGCTCGCGCACCCGGTGTCGCCGACGTGTACCCGCTGCACGTCTTCGCGCAGGCCCAGGGTGCGGATCAGGTGCGCGTCGAGGCTCGGGCAGAGGCGGCCGGTGCAGGTCGTGGTCGTGAGGAAGTCCACGCGCGTGGGGTCGAGGTCGGCGCGCTCGAGACAGGCCGTGACCGCGCGCGTCCCGAGCGTGACGCTGCCCTCCTGGAAGCGCGCGGCGAGCTGGTCCAGGTCCTCGTCGGGCCGGGCGCGTGCGCGGTCCACGAAGATGTGGCGGCGCTCGATCTCGCTCCGGAGGAAGAAGTTGCGGCGGAGCGGATCCCGGTAGCCGAAGATCTCGAGCAGCTCGGTCTGATCGAAGGCGGTCTCGGGGACGGCCGTCCCGACCGCGAGAATTCGGGGGGTGATCATGCGGCCTCCTTTGACGATCGGGCGCCGACCGCGCCAGTCGTCATGGTAACACGCCGGTCGCGGGGCGAGTTCCCGGGCCCGGTCAGCGCCACGCGGTGCCGGCGATCCAGCCGACGCCGAGCGCCATCGCGCCCAGGGCGACGAGGCCGAAGTTCGTCTGGAGCCGGCTCGGCCCGGACCGCCGGGCACTCACGAGCATCGCCGCGCCGAGGAGCGCCGCCGAGAGCGCGATGCCGCCCAGGAAGGGCGCGCGGGGGAGTCGGAGCGCGAGCCCGCTGCCGAGCCCGACCACCTGCGCCGCTCCGAGGAAGGCCCACGATGCCGCCAGCGCGCGCGTCCGGCCGAGCGCCCCGGCGGCGCCTCCGGCGCCGTGCGCCGCGTCGCCTTCGAGGTCGGGCACCGCGTTCGCGAGGTGGACGGCGACGCCGAGGAGCGCCGCGATCGGCGCGGCGAAGACGAGCTCGGGCCCTGTCCGGTGCACGGCGGCCCAGGCGTACGCAGGGATCAGGGGGAAGAAGGCGACGTACGGCGCCCAGCTCCACCGCGTGCGCTTGAGCCGCGCGTTGTAGGCCCCGAGGGCGGCGGCGACGCCCGCGAGGAGGGCGGTCGGGAGCGCGCCGAGCGGGACGACCAGGAGCGCCGCGGCGAGCGGCAGCGCGCCCCCGAGGAGGCGGGCGTGCGCCACCGGCACGCGGCCCGAGACCAGGGGCTTCCACGGCTTCGTCGCGGCGTCGAGCGCGCGGTCGCAGAGGTCGTTGACGACGCCGACCCAGAACTGGACGAGGAGCATGGCGGCGCCCGCGGCGAGCGCGCGCGACCAGCTCGGCGCGCCCCGCCCGGCGGCGAGGCTCATGAGGACGACGGTCAGGGCGACGAGGGTCGAGGGGAACGGGTGGACGAGGCGCAGGAGCCCGCCGAGCACGACGCGTCTCCCTCTCCCTCTATCGGGGGGAGAGGGCGGGGGTGAGGGAGGGGGGAGTCTACGGGCCGCGGAGGAGGAGCTGCCCGACGTGGTTCCGCTCGAGGACGATCGACTGGCCCGACGGGAGGCGGACGGTGTAGCTCGCGAGCTCCACGAGCCCCGAAAGCGTGCGCCCGTTCCTGAGCTCGACGCGGTCGCCGCCGAGGGTCCCGAGCGTCACCCGCCACACGTCACGGGGCGCCACCCGGACGACCCCGCCCCCGGTGGTCAGGGGAACCTCGCCGAGCTGCACGGTCCCCGTGAGGCGGTCGCCGTTGTTCGCGAGCACCGTGTCCGCCTGCGCCGGACGGGACCCGCCGAGAGCGACGATCAGGAGCGCGGCGACCGCGCCCGCGAGGCGGAGCGAGGGCATGCGGGGGCTCCTCACTTGGTGCCCGCGGGCAGCAGGTCCTTGGCGCCGCTGGCCGCGCTGCCGACGAGCTCCAGCGTGCCGGAGGGCCACCGCGCCCTGACGAGGCCGAGGGCCGGCACCTGGTCCGACACCCAGATTTCCGCGTCTCCGACCTTGCCACGGACGACCGCGAAGCGCCCGGCGGGGACGATGATCTCCTCGCGCGTGCCCGGGGTCACGGCGGCCTCCCGCATGGGACGCAGCCCCGACTCGGGGGTCCGGACGACGCCCTTCGGGTGCCGGATCACGCTCCGCAGCGCCTTCCCCGACCGCCGGTCCACGGTGACCTGGGTCAGGGACAGCGGCGGGCCGTCCGGCGTCTCGTGCGTCACGATCTGCAGCGTGTAGCTCCGGCGGTCACCGCGGACGACGCTGTAGGTGACGAAGATGGGGCCCGGAGCGAGCCGCTCCTCGGCCACCGACCAGGTGACCTGCCCGGCCGGACCCGGCTGCTGGACGATGACCGACACGGGCTGCGCCAGCGCCGAGGTCCAGCGGTACGTCGCCGAGGTACCGACCGTCGGACCAGCCGGGACCTGGGCGGAGGCGGCGACGGGGAGGGCGAGCGCGACGCCGAGCGCGACGGAGGCGAACCGCGCGCGGCGCATCACCGGGTCCTCGCGGCGAGGTGCGCGCGGCGGTTCAGCGCCCAGGACATCTCGTTGTGCCCGGGGTCGACCGGCCGCTCCTCGCCGTAGGAGATCGTGTCGATGCGGTCGGCCGCGACGCCGAGGTTCACGAGGTAGTCCTTCGCCGCCTGGGCGCGCTTCGCGCCGAGCGCCAGGTTGTACTCGTTCGTGCCGCGCTCGTCCGCGTGGCCCTCGATCAGGAGCGTGAAGCCGGGGAAGCCCTTCATGGCCTGGGCCGCCTCCTCGAGCGTCCGGCGGGCCTCCGCCGTGAGGTCCCAGCGATCGAACTCGAAGTAGAGGTCGCGGAGGGCGGCCCGCAGCGCGGCCGGCAGCGCCGTGGGGGGGACCCCCACGCCCGGAGGCGCCCCCGGGGGCACCGGGGCGGCCACCGCGCGCGGTCGCTCGGGCAGCCGGAAGGCGACGACCCGGACCTCGTCCCGCCCGAAGGTCAGCGTCTGTCCATCCGGTGTGCGGATCGAGTAGCTCCCCTGGTTTACGATGCCGGCGAGGATGTCGCCGTTCAGGAACTCCGCCGTGTCGCCGACGGCGTGATCGAGGACGAGGCGCCAGAGCGTCTCACGGGTGACACGCTGACTGCCGGCCGCATGGAGCACCTCGAAGTCCGTCCCCTGGATGTCGCCGAAGACGTGGTCGCCGTTCGCGAGGATGAGCGTGTCGCGGAGGCTGGTGCCCCCGCCGCCGGCGCCCAGCGTGACCACGTTGACGTCGGCACGGTCGACGACCCGCGTCTGGCCGCTCGGGAGGCGCAGCGTGTAGCGCCCCTGGTTCAGGATCCCCGAGATCCGGTTGCCGTTCCGCAGGTCCACCGAGTCGCCGGTGGCCGTGTTGAACTGCAGCCGCCACACGGTCGCGCGCGTGACGCGGTAGGATGCCTGGGGCGTGTGGAGGGTGAACTCGGCTTCCTGCAGGTCGCCCCCCAGCCGCTCGCCGGTGACGAGCAGGATCTCGTCCACGGCGTCGGCCGGAGGCGCCGCCACGGTGAAGAGCGCCACGCCGAGCACCACCGCGAGCACGACCTCGAGCCGTCTGGCCATCGTGTCCCCTCCGGAGGAGCCCGGCGCCCCGGGGTCACGCCGTACCGCCGGCGCGCCCCCCGCCCGGCTCGGGAGCAAAGCCGGCGCTATTCTAACAAGGTCCGGCCCGGGATCACCAAACCTTCTGTGACGGCGCCGGGATAGCCCCGCGGGCGCCCCCGCTGAGCCCTAACCCCCCGGAAATACGGGGTCGGCGCACTCTCACCCCGTCTCCTCGGCCCGATGTCGCAGGTGGGCCGGACGGCGCAAGGCGCACCGTCCGGCCAGGCCGGCGCCGTCACCGGCGCGGCTCGAAGCAGATGACCGGGGGGTCCGCCGGGCTGTCGCGCGGAGCCACGAACCGGACCGGCAGCCCGACCCGCAGCGCCTCGGCGGCCATGCCGACGACCCGGCCGAGGAGCGAGACGCCTTCGGGGAACCGGACCACCGCGATCCCGTAGGGCGCCTCGGCGGCGAGCGCGGTCGGCGGCACGCGGATCACCGTGTACGACACGACCTCGCCCTCGCCGCCGATCGGCGCGCGCTCCCAGCTCGTGGCGTGGCATGCGGGGCAGGCGGCCTTCGGCGGCACGGCCAGCTCGCGACAGGCGACGCAGCGCTGGACGACGAGCCGCCCCGCGCGGACGCCGTCGAAGAACTCGCGAAGGCTCAGCGGCCCCCCGGATATCTGGCTCACCGGCGTCCCCTCCGTAGCGCCACGCCTGGCGCTAGCGGCATCGCGGCCGGGCCGCTCCCTCAGGCCGGCCACCGCGGGTCCTGTCCCCGGGCTCGCCCCGCGCGCCCGGGCTCGTCACCCGCTCACCTCCTTCCGCGATTCGCGGAATCGCGGAAGGAAGCTAAGGGGGTCCCACTTCGCCCGGGACCCCGCGGGGCTCGCCCGGTGCCACCCGCGGTGGCCGGACCCGCGGCGGCCCTCACCGCGGCTCGCGGCCGAAGAGGCTCACGAGCACGGTCGCCGTGTTGCCGCCGAGGGTGTGCGCCAGGCCGATCCGGGCGCCCTCGACCTGGCGCGGGCCGGCCTCCTCGCGGAGCTGCGTCGCGATCTCGGCGACCTGCGCGGCGCCCGTGGCGCCGATCGGGTGCCCCTTGGCCTTGAGGCCCCCGGAGGGGTTCACCGGGATCCGCCCGCCGAGGCTCGTCTCCCCCTTCTCGGCGGCGAGCCCGCCCGCCCCCGGCTCGACGAGGCCGAGCCCTTCCGTGGCGACGATCTCGGCGATGGTGAAGCAGTCGTGCAGCTCGACGACGTCCACGTCCTCGGGCCCGAGCCCCGCCTGTCGGTAGGCGGCCTGGGCCGCGCGCTCGGTCGCCAGCGCGCGGGAGAGGTCGCGCTTGTCGTGCAGGCACATGGAGTCGCCGGCCTGCGCGGAGCCGAGGACCCAGATGGGCTTCCGGGTCCGCCGGGCCAGGGGCTCCGCGGCGATGACGACGGCGGCCGCCCCATCCGAGAACGGGCAGCAGTCGTAGAGCTTCAGCGGGTCGGCGACCTTCGCGCTCGCCATGACCTGGGCGACGGTGATCTCCTTCTGGAACTGCGCCTTGGGGTTCCGCGCCCCGTGCCGGTGGTTCTTGACGGCGACGTGGGCCATCTGCTCCTCGGTCGTCCCGTGCTTGGCCATGTGGGCGCGCGCGATCAGCGCGAAGACGCCGGGGAAGGTGAGCCCCGCCGGCTGCTCGAACACCGCGTCCGACGCGTAGGCGAAGACCTCGGTCGAGCGCTCGGTGGGCATCGTGAGCACGCGCTCGGCCCCGCCCACGAGCAGGACGTCGGCCGCCCCCGAACCGACCTCGAAGAGCGCGTGGCGGAACGCCGCGTGGCTCGACGCGCACGCCGTCTCGAAGCGTGTGGCGGCGACGGCCGGGATGCCGAGGGCCGAGGCCGCCTGGGGCCCCATGTGGAGCTGGTGCTCGCCCGCCTCGCCGACGACGTTGCCCAAGTAGATCCCCTGGACCTCGGCCGGCGTGAGGTCCGCGTCCGCGAGCGCCTCGAGCGCGGCCTCGGTGAACAGCTCCGCGCACGTCCGCTCGTGCTTGCCGAACTTCGTGACGCCGACGCCGACGACCGCGACCTTGCGCATGCGCGCCTCCCGGCGATCAGGGTGAGGGGAGCACTCCTCACCCATGCTAGCATGGACCCCCGCATGGCACTCGGCCTCTGCATCGTGGGCTGCGGCCGCTTCGCGAGCTTCCACGCCCGCGCGGCCCGGCGGCTCGGCGACGCGGTCGCCCTGTCGTTCGCGAGCCGGGACGGCGCCCGCGCCGAGGCCTACCGCCGCCGGTTCGGGGGCGTCGCCGCGTTCGCGGGGTACGAGACCGCGGCGGCCGACCCGCGCGTGCACGCGCTCCTCTTCGCGACGCCGCACCACCTCCACCTGGACCACGTGCGCCTCGCCGCCACGCACGGCAAGGCGGCCCTGGTGGAAAAGCCGATCGCGCGGACGCTCGCCGAGGCCGACGCGATGCTGGCGGAGGCGCAGGCGGCGGGGATCCCGCTCATGGTCGCCGAGAACTTCCACTTCATGCCCGCCTTCGTCGCGGCGCGCCGGCTCCTCCGGGCGGGCGCCATCGGTCGCCTGCGACAGGTCCTCGTCTCCGCGCGGGGGTACCGCCTTCCGGGCGGCTGGCGCCGGCAGCGGGACGCGGTGGGCGGGGGCGCCCTGATCGACGGCGGGATCCACTACGTGCACCTGCTGCGTGACTGGGGCGGCCCGGTGGCCCGGGTGGCGACGGTGGCTCCGCCGAACCTGTTCGCCGAGCTCGAGGGCGAGGACACGGCCTTCGTCCTGCTCGCATTCCGGAGCGGCGCCGTCGCGGCGCTCGCCAACTCCCTCGCGGCGCCGGGGCTGCCGCGCCGGCAGGAGGCCTGGGCGACGGGGAGCGCCGGGTCGCTGGCCGTGGACAACGCCGGCCGGTACCTCCGCTGGCGCGGCCCCGGCGGCGCGGGCGTCCGCCTCTTCCTGCGGGACCGGCGCGGGCTCCGCCGGCAGCTCGCCGAGTTCGTGGCGGCGGTCCGAGACGGGCGGCCGCCCGCGCTCCCGGCACGCTCGACGCGCGAGGACCTCGCGGTGGTCCTGGCCGCCTACCGGTCGCTCGAGACGCGGCAGACGGTCGAGCTGCCCCCGGAAGCGGACGACCGGGGATGAGGGTTCTCTACGCCTGACCCTCTCCCCGGCGAGGCGCCACGGGCGCCCTCGCCGCCTCAGAGTCCGTGAAGAAATGGCGGGCCGGTCCGAAACCCGACTTTCCCCGCCCGGGCTTCTCGCCACGCTCCCGTCATTCGCCTCGCGGCCGTGGCGTTCCGCTCCGAGCCGCGGCTTTGCCGCGGCAACCTCTGGGGGAGGCCCGGGAGGGGGCCCCAGAGGGCGAAGCCCGTCAGGACATGGCCCCCTCCCGATGAACTCAGCGCTCGTACGACTCCGCTCGGGCGGCGGCGGACAGAGGGATCAGGTAGCGCAGCGGGTCGGGGAGGACCTTCGTCCGGGTCGCGGCGAGCGACTCCTCGCCGGCGTAGCTCACCGCGGAGCGCAGGTGGCCGCGGATCCGGTGCAGGATGTCCAGCACCGATCCCTTGTACGGGATCTGGACCTCCTGGCCCTCGGCAGGGACGTCGAGGGCGCCCTCGAGCGCCTCCGGGCTCTCGTCGCTGTAGAGCGCGTCGAACACGGCCTGGGGCGAGGTCATGCCGCGGTAGATCTTCCGTTTCTCTCCCGTCCCGGGATCCTCGATGACCGACCCGGGCGCCTCATCGGTGCCCGAGAGCATGCTGCCGAGCATGACGCTCGAGGCCCCGCAGACGAGCGCGAGGAAGACGTCCTTGTCGTCCCGGACCCCGCCGTCGGCGATGATGGGCACCGACTCGCCCACCCCGCACCAGGCCTCCCGGATCGCCTGGAGCTGCGGGACGCCGGCGCCCGTCTCGACGCGCGTCCGGCAGCCCCGGCCCGGCCCGATGCCGACCTTGATGGCGTCGGCGCCGAGATCCCGGAGGAACGCCGCGCCCTCGGCCGTGCCCACGTTCCCGCAGGCGAGCTCCGCGTCGCCGAACTTCGCCCGGAAGGCCTGGACCGCGTGCCGCATGACCGCCGAGTGCGCGTGGGCGATGTCGATCAGGATCGCGTCCGCGCCCGCGCGCAGGAGCTCCGCCGCCCGCTCGAGGAAGTCGCCCCGCGCTCCGACGGCGGCGCCGACCAGGAGCCGCCCCTTGCCGTCTTTGCCCGAGTAGGGACGCTGGCGGGAGAGGATGACGTCCTTCTTCGTGATGAGGCCGCGGATCCTGCGGTCGCCGTCCACGAGCGGCAGCTTCTCGATCCGGCGCTCGAACATCCGCCCCTCCGCCTCCTGGACGGGGATGCCGGGCGCCGCGGTGACGAGCCGCTCGACGGGGGTCATGAACTCCTCGACCCGATGGCCGTCGAGGCCCTCGATCCACGGGAGGTCACGGTTGGAGAGCAGCCCGGCGAGGATCCCGCTGCCGCGCGTCTCCTCGATGAGGATGCCGGTGATGTTGTGTTTGGCGATGAACCGGCGCGCCTCCCGGATCGTCGTGCCGCGGGGCAGGCAGAGGGGCTGCTCGACGACGTACCCGTAGCTCCGCTTGACCCGCGCCACGCTCTCCGCCTGGGTCGCGATCGGCATGCCCCGGTGGACGAACCCGATGCCGCCCTCGAGCGCCAGGGCCTTGGCCATCTGCGCGCCGGTCACGCTGTCCATGTTGGCCGAGATGACGGGCAGCTCGAGCGTGACGCGGCGGGAGAGGCGGGTCCGGAGCGCGATGTCTCGGCGGGAGGCGACGACGCCGGGCTGCGGCCGGAAGAGGAAGTCGTCGTACGTCTTGCCGACGAACTCCGCCTCGACCCGCCGCTCCATGGCCGCCCTCCCTCCTGTAGTCTACCCGCCTCGGGTGGCCCCTGCTTGGTCCCACGTCGGCATCGCGATCCCGTGGTTGCCGGCGTAGTCCGAGCGCGGGGGCGACGACCAGCCGGCCAGCAGCTCCGGACGGGGCTCGTACACCTCCACGCCGAGGGGGCGGCAGACCGTCAGGGGGTCACCGGCGTCCGGCCCCCACAGGGGGACCGAGAGATCGCCGCCCGGGCAGGTCGAGATGGCGCAGAGGAGGTCGATCTCCGCGAAGAACTCGAAGAAGTCGCCCTTCCTCGCGGGGCTGCCCTTCATGAAGTACCGGTCGTCCACGAGCCCCGTCACCTGGAAGATGTTCAGGACGTCGTGGACGTCGAACTCGGTGAGTCGCCACGGCAGGATCGCGCGGACCAGGTTGGAGTGGCAGTGGTAGTCGAACTCCTGGCCCGTGAGGAGCTTGTTCACGTACGGATCGCAGCGGGTGCCGTGGAGGTCGTGGCACCGGCCTCCGTCCGCGTCCATCCCGTACTGCACGGTGTCGTTCGTGATGGTGGCCATGGGGCGGAGGAAAGGCAGGCACGACCAGAGTCGGTCGTGGGTCGTCAGGTGGGCGCGGTGGAGCTGCTTGGTGCGCGCGGCCCAGAAGCGCTCGCGTGGGTCGGGGAGGTGCCAGCAGTTGAAGTCGGCGACCTGCGGCCCCTCGATCACGACGATCCGGCAGAGCTGGCCCGCGCGGACCGGCCAGGCGCGGCCGGAGCGGATGGGGACGACGAACCGGTCGACCAGGCGGCGCCCCGCCGTGTCGCGGGCGAGGCGGTCGTAGAGCGCGCGATCGACCTCCAGGGGTCCGCCGGGCTTCGAGGGCAGGTAGGTCCACAAGCGTGAGGGCATGCGCCGTGCCTCCGTCGAAATTGATCAGGGTCACCCTCTCCCCCAAGCTGGGGGAGAGGGCTAGGGGAAGGGGGATTACGCCCCCCCGTGGGCCTTCGACCAGGCCTCGGGGGCGCGGAGGAACTCCCGGACGACCTTCGCCTGCTCCGGCGTGAAGTAGCCGCGGGCCTCGGCGACCTCGAGCGTGGTCTGCCAGTCCGTCAGGGCGTGGAGCCGCACGCCGACCTCCCGCAGGTTCCGCTCCGCCTCGGGGTAGATCCCGTAGTAGAAGACGACGACCGCGTGCTCCACGACCGCGCCGGCCTGCTGGAGCGCGCGGCAGAAGCTCACCTTGCTCCGGGCGTCGGTCGCGAGGTCCTCCACCAGGACCACCCGCTGGCCGGCCTCGAGCACCCCCTCGATCTGGGACTGCCGCCCGAACCCCTTCGGCTGCTTCCGCACGTAGACCATCGGGACGAAGAAGTAGTCGGCGATCCAGGCGGCGAAGGGGATCCCGGCCGTCTCCCCGCCGGCCACCAGGTCGAAGCGCTCCCGCCCGACCGTCCGGCCGATCTCCTCAGCAGCGAGATGGACGACCTCCCGGCGCTCCCACGTGGTCGAGATGAGCTTCCGGCAGTCCACGTACACGGGGCTCGCCCAGCCGGAGGTGAAGATGAACGGCTTCTCCAGGTTGCAGTGGACGGCCTTCAGGCCGAGGAGGATCTCGGACGCCCGAGCCCTGCGCTCGCTGAGCTGCACGATCCTGTCCCCGGTCATGTCGGCGCTCTCCCTCCTGGGCTTGACCGCGCGCTCTGGCCCGAACCGCTCCGAGCGCGGGCTTTGCCCGCGCAATCGATCCTGGGGGGAGGTTCGGCCCCCCAAAATCAAGGGGGGCAACGCCCCCCTCCGAAGATTCGACGTAGGGTACCACATCGCCGCGGGCGCTTGACCGCCTCCCGGCGTCGGGCTAAGGTGGCCGCGTCGTCGCCCCGCTCCCGACTTGGCCTGGAGGGCCCCCGATGCGCTGTCCCCGCTGCCAGCACGTGAACCCCGCCGGGATCAAGTTCTGTGGGGCGTGCGGCGCCCGCTTCGAGCAGCGCTGTCCTGCCTGCCAGTCCGCCAACCCGCCCGCGAACAAGTTCTGCAACCAGTGCGGGGCGCCGCTCGCCGCGCCACCCCCGGCGCCCCAGTTCGCGTCGCCCCACGCCTACACACCGCGTCACCTCGCCGACAAGATCCTGACCTCCCGGAGCGCCCTCGAGGGGGAGCGCAAGCAGGTCACCGTCCTCTTCTGCGACCTGGCCAACTCGGTGGTCCTGGCCGAGCGCCTCGGTCCCGAGCCGATGCACGCGCTGCTCGACCGCTTCTTCGAGCTGGCGCTCGCCGAGGTTCACCGCTACGAGGGCACGATCAACCAGTTCCTGGGCGACGGGTTCATGGCCCTGTTCGGGGCCCCGGTGGCCCTCGAGGACCACGCGTGGGCGGCGGTGCTCGCGGCGCTCGCGATCCGGCGGAGCGTCGCGGAGCACCGGGCGGAGTTCGGGCTGCCGGCGGACACGGAGCTCCAGGTTCGCATCGGGGTGAACACCGGGCTCGTGGTCGTGGGGAAGATCGGCGACAACCTCCGGATGGACTACACGGCCGTGGGCGACACGACGAACCTGGCGGCGCGGCTCCAGGAGATCGCCGAGCCGAGCGCGATCCTCGTGAGCGAGGCGACCCGCCGGCTGGTCCACGGCTACGTGCGGGTCGAGGCGTTCGGGGCCGTCCCGATCAAGGGGAAGCCCGATCCCGTCCCCACCTACCGCGTCGTCGGCCTCGGGCCCCGGCGCTCCCCGCTGGAGGGCCTGGGCGAGCGGCCGCTCAGCCGGTTAGTCGGCCGGCAGGCCGAGCTCGCCGCGCTCCGCGACCTCCTCGCCCGGGCCGAGGCGGGGCGGGGTCAGGTCGTGGGGATCGCGGGCGAGGCCGGCGTCGGGAAGTCGCGGCTCCTCCACGAGTTCCGCCAGGGCCTCGGGGCCCGCCGCGTCACCTACCTCCAGGGGCGCTGCCTGTCGTACGGGAGCGCCATCCCGTACCTGCCGCTCCTCGACATGCTGCGGCAGAACTGCGGGCTCGCCGAGGGCGATCCCCCGGCCGTGATCGTCGAGAAGGTGCGCCGCGCCTTCCAGGCGGTGGGCATGGATCCCGACGAGTGGGGGCCGTTTCCCCTGCGGCTCCTCGGGGTGCGGGAGGGCGCCGACCGGTTCGAGCGCTTGAGCCCGGAGGCGATCAAGGCGCGGCTCTTCGAGACGTTCCGCCAGATCACGCTGCGGGGGAGCCGCCGGCGCCCGATCGTGCTCGAGGTGGAAGACCTCCAGTGGATCGACCAGACGTCGGAGGAGTTCCTCGTCACCCTGGCCGACAGCGTGGGCGGCGCGCGGATCGTCCTCCTCGTGACGTACCGGCCCGGGTACCGGCCGCCCTGGATCGAGAAGTCCTACGCCACGCAGATCGCGCTGCAACCGCTCGGCCCGGAGGAGAGCCTGAGCATCGTGCAGTCGGTCATGCAGGCGGCCCCGCTCCCCGACGCCGTCGTCCACCGGATCCTCGCGAAGGCGGAGGGGAACCCCTTCTTCCTCGAGGAGCTGACCCGGGTCGTGGCCGATCAGGGGGAGCGCGCCGGGACCGCGGACGTGCCGGACACGATCGAGGAGGTGCTGCTCGCCCGGATCGACCGCCTGGCCGAGGGGCCGAAGCGGGTGCTCCAGACCGCCGCCGTCCTCGGGCGCGAGGTCTCGCTGAGGCTCCTGCGGGCGATCTGGGAGGGCCTCGGACCCCTCGACGCCCACCTCCGCGAGCTCACGCGGCTCGAGTTCCTGTACGAGCGGCACGGCGCCGACGAGCCGGTCTACGCCTTCAAGCACCCGTTGACCCGGGAGGTCGCGCGCTCGAGCCTCCTGACGAGTCGCCGCCGGGCGCTCCACGCCGCGGCGGGACGGGCCCTGGAGGGCTTCTACGCCGAGCGCCTCGAGGAGGCCTACTCGGGCCTCGCCTACCACTACGCGAAGAGCGACCAGCCGGACAAGGCGGTCGAGTACCTCGCCCGCTTCGCCGAGCGGGCGGCGCACGCCTATGCCCACGCGGAGGCGGTCACCGCCCTCGCCGAGGCGCGCGCCCACGTCGAGCACCTGCCGGCCGCCGAGCGGGACGCGCGGCGGCTCGACCTCGTCCTGCGCGAGGCGCACTCGCTCTCGTTCCTGGGACGCTTCGAGGAGGCCCTCGCGCTCCTCCAGGGGGAGGGAGAGCAGGTGGAGCGCCAGGCGGCGTCCGGGGTGTCGGCCGCCTACCACTTCTGGCTGGCCCACACCCTGAGCTACCTCGGGGATCACAAGCGGGCCGCCGAGAACGCCGAGCGCGCCTTCGAGGAGGCGAGCCGCGCCGGGGACGAGGCGACGATGGGGAAGGCGTACGTCGTCCTCGCCCAGGAGCACTACTGGGCGGGCCGGCCCCTCCACGGGATCACGCGGGGGCGCCGCGCGGCCGAGCTGCTCGAGCGGGCGGGGGAGCCGTGGTGGCTCGGCCTGGCCCACTGGGTCGTCGGGATCAACTATATCATCATCGGCGGCTTCGACCTCGCGATGGAGGCGGAGACTCGGGCCCTCGCGATCGGCGAGGCGCTCGGCGACCCGCGGATCCAGAGCTACGCGACGTGGAGCACGGGCTGGATCCATGCGCTGACCGGGGAGTGGGAGGCGGGGATCGAGGCGTGCAAGCGCGGGCTCGGCCGCTCACCGGATGCGGTGAACACGGCCGTGGCGGAAGGGCATCTCGGCTACGTCTACCTCGAGAAGGGCGAGCCCAGCGAGGCGATCCCGCTCCTGGAGCGCGCGGTCCAGCACATGACGCAGTTCCGGTTCCAGCGGCTCCTCGGCCGCTTCACGACGTTCCTCGGGGAGGCGTACGGCCTGGCGGGCCGGCTCGACCGGGCGCGGGAACTGGTCGCCCGGGGGCTCGAGCTGGCGCGCGAGGCCGGCTACGCCTACGGGGCGGGCTGGGCGCAGCACGCGCTCGGGCGGATCGCCCGCGCCGAGAGGCGCTTCGCCGAGGCCGAGGACCACCTCCGGGGGGCGCTGGACACGTTCGTCGCCATCCAGGCCCGGTTCATGGCGGGTCGGGCGCACCTCGCGCTCGCCGAGCTCGCCCAGGCGCGGGGCAGCGCGGCGGACGCCCTCGCCCACCTCCAGGAGGCCTACTCCCTCTTCCGGATCATGCGCGTCGCCCGGTACGTCGATCGGGCGGAGGCGCTGGCCCGCGAGCTGGGCCTGACGCTCTCGGAGGAGCTGACGAACCCGTACCTCGCCGTCGTGCGCCGCGGGGAGGGGGAGCTCTTCCGCACCCTCGAGGCGCACATGGCGGAGCTGAACGTCGGCCAGGTGATCTGGGACCGGCGGACGGGGGAGCGCCGGCACGCGCCGCAGCCGGCCACGCCCGAGCGCCGCCGCGCCGATCGCCGCCGCCCAGCGTCTTCGGCCTGGGACAACCTCGGCTTCCTGCTCAGCCCCTGAGGCCGGCACCCTCCGCTCAGGCGGGTCGCCGCCGCATTCCGCGGGGTCGACGTTCGGCTACGGCTTGTCGGCCAGCAGCTCGCGGATCTTCGCGTCGAACACGGCGTAGGGCTGCGCGCCGACGAGCCTGACGCCATCGACGCCTTCTGCGGTCGTCCGTCCCAGCACGAAGGTGGGTGTGCCCGAGACCCCGGCGGCGCGGCCGTCCGCCAGGTCCTTCTCGACGTCTCTCCGGTACCGGTCGCCGTCGAGGCAGGCGCGGAACGCGGCCTCGTCCGACCCGAGGTCGCGGGCGAACTTGCGGATGGCGAGCAGCACGTGGCGCAGCTGCCAGAACTGGCCATGCTCGCCGGCGCAGCGGGCCGCCTGTGCCGCCGGCATCGCGTTCCGGTGGAAGTCGAGGGGAAAGTCGCGGCTGACGTACCGCATCTTCCGCGTGTCGATGTAGTTCTTCTTCAGCGCCTCGAAGGTCGCGACGTGGAACTGCCGGCAGAACGGGCACTCGTAGTCGGTGAACTCGACCATCGTGAGGGGCGCGTCCGGCCGGCCGAGGACGAAGGCGCCGCCGACCGCCACTTTCACCCTGGCATCGGGCTGGGGCGCCGCCGCGCGCGGGGCGCCGGCGGGCGGCGCCTGCATGCGCTCCAGCAGGCGACGGATCTCGCGCAGCTCCTTGAGGATCTCCTTGGCGTCGTCGGAGCTGATCCCCTGGGCGCCCGCGCCGCCCGGCAGCGCGACCGCGAGGGTGAACAAGGCGGCGACGAGCGCGCGAGTCACCGCTCCTGGGATTGCCGCCTCCTGGGGTGGCAGCGTTCGGCCGTCGCGAGGCTGAGTCATGCCGGAGAGACTAGGCGGCTCGGGCCCCGGCTGTCAACCGGGGTTCTCCCCCGGGTCGTCCGCCGCCGGCCCCAGACCGGGAAGCCGCGGGGCTGAACCTTGTCGCGCGGCAACGCCGTGGGGTACCATCGGCCCAACGGCGCAGCATGTACACCGCGCACTTCGGGCTGACCGAGGCACCCTTCTCCCTCACCCCGGACCCGCGTTACCTCTACATGAGCGAGCGGCACCGGGAGGCCCTGGCCCACCTGCTCTACGGGATCGGCCAGGGCGGCGGCTTCGTCCAGCTCACGGGTGAGGTGGGGACGGGCAAGACGACGGTCTGCCGCTGCCTCCTCGAGCAGCTCCCGCCCCACGTGGACGTGGCGCTCGTCCTGAACCCGCGGCTGACGAGCCTCGAGCTCCTGGCGACCGTCTGCGACGAGCTGAAGATCGCGTACCCCCCGGGCGCGACCATCAAGACCCTCGTCGACGCGCTCGACCGCCACCTCCTCGAAGCCCACGAACGGGGCCGGCGCACGGTCCTCGTCATCGACGAGGCGCAGGACCTCGCCCCCGAGGTCCTCGAGGAGATCCGGCTTCTCACGAACCTCGAGACGAGCACCGAGAAGCTCCTCCAGGTGATCCTCATCGGCCAGCCGGAGCTCGCCTCGCTGCTCGAGCGGCCCGGGCTCCGGCAGGTGGCCCAGCGGGTCACGGCGCGATACCACCTCACGCCCCTCTCCCGGGCGGAGACCCGCGCCTACATCCGTCACCGGCTGGAGGTCGCCGGCGGCAGCGGAAGCCTCTTCACCGAGGCGGCGGTCCGCGAGATCTACCGGCTGTCGCGCGGCGTGCCGCGCCTGATCAACGTCATCTGCGACCGCACGCTCCTCGGCGCGTACGTGGAGGACGAGCGGCGCCCGGACGCCCGGACCGTGCGGCAGGCCGGCGCGGAGGTCCTCTGGGGTGGCGCCCGCCGCTCGCGCCTCGCCAGGGTCGGCACCGTCGCGGCCGTCCTCCTGGCGGCGGCTGCCATCGGCGCCGGGGCGGTCATCCCGGTCTCGCCCCCCCGCGCCCTCACGGCGCTCATCGGACGCGTGAGCGGGCCCGACCGGGCTCCGGCGGTTCCCGCGTCCGCGTGGCCCGCCGACGCGACGCGCGGCACGCCGGGCGCCGCCGGCGTCACCCTCGAGGGCGCCCTGCGGGACCGCGCGTCGGCCGGGAACCGCGCCGCGGCGCTCGCGACCCTCTACAGCCGGTGGCGTCCGGAGGTCCGCGACGCGGAAGGCGTCCTGGCCTGCGAGGCCGGGCGGCTCCGGGAGCTGGGCTGCCTCGCCAGGACCGGGACGTGGAAGACGCTGCGGCGGCTCAACCTCCCGGTCGTGCTCGAGCTCGTGCTCCCCGGCGGCGAGCGGCGCTATGCGACGCTGCTGGCGCTGGAGACGAACACCGCCGCCCTCGACGTCGGCGGCCGCGGGCTCACGGTCCCGCTCCACGAGGTCGATCGGTACTGGGAAGGCGGCTTCGTCGTCCTCTGGCAGCGGCCGCCGATCGAGTCGCGCGTGATCGCGCCCGGGGTCCGGGGTCCGGACGTCGAATGGCTGCGGCGGCGCCTGGTCGAGGTGCAGGGGTTGCCGGCGGAGTCGGCGTCGGAGGGCGCGTTCGACGGCGCGCTCCGGAGCCGGGTCGCCGCCTTCCAGCGGAGCCGATCCCTCGTGCCCGATGGCGTCGTGGGCGCGGAGACGCTCATCGAGCTGATGGCCGGGACGGCTCCCGGCGTCCCGACGCTGGTGCCGGCCCGACCCTGAGGCGCCGCCGTGTCCTACATCCTCGAAGCGCTCAGGAAGGCAGAGCGGCAGGGCCGACTGGGCGGGCGCGTGCCGACGCTCGCAAGCGAGCACCCGTCGGGGCCGGCGGGGCTCCGGCGGTGGTGGCCGTGGGCCCTCGTCGCGGCCCTCGCGCTGAACGCCGTGGTCCTGCTCGTCGTCCTGCGCTCGAGGGCGCCGGTCGAGCTGCCGCCCGCCACGGTGGCGTCCCGGCAGGGGCTGGCGCCTGCTGTCCCCGCGGCTCTGTCCCCGCGGCCGCCCGCACCCGAGACGCGGGCCCCGGTCCCCTCGCCCCGGCCGGTGTCGCCGGCGCCCGCCGGGGCCGAGTCACGGGTCGCGGAGCGCAGTGCACCGGGCCGCGCCGAGCCGGAGGGGTCCAGCGTGCCCCCGCCGCCGATCGCGCCGCTGCCGCCGGCGCGCCCCAGCACTCCCGAGACCGCGGCGGCGCCCCCGGTGGAGGCCCCGCCCGTGGCCGCTCCGGCGGTGACACCCGCGCCCGACGCCCCCGCCGCTCCGCCCGCGCGCGCCGCCGGGACGCCAGCGGCCGGCGTCGCGAGAGCCGCCGACCCGGGCGCCGCCGGACCCCAGCCGGCGGATGCGCGGAGCGTCCTCCAGGAGGCCCTGTCTCGGATGACCCTCGACGTGCTCGTCTACTCCGAGCGCGCGCCGGAGCGATTCGTCTTCATCAGCGGCCAGAAGTACGTCGAGGGCCAGCGGGTCGGCGGGAAGTTCCTCCTCGAGGCGATCACCGAGGAGGGCGCGCTCCTGAGCCACGAGGGGCAGCGCCTGCTGCTCAGCCCTCGGCTCAAGCCGCACGGGCCCGCCGGCCGCGCGCGCTGACTCCGCGCGCAGCCGGCGCGCGCCGTCGCTACTTCGTCTCGTTCACGCGCTCGAGCATCCCCTTCGGCCAGGTCTTCGAGAACTCGGACTCGAGGTACGCCTTCTGGACGTGGCGCCGGAAGGCCTCGACGTCGGGCACCGTGACGGTGAGCCCCTCCTTCTTGAAGAAGTCGATCAGGCCCTGCTCGTCCTTGATCCGGTTCTCGTTGTTGAAGCGGGCGCCCGCGAGCGCCGCCTCCTTGACCTTCTTCTGCAGGTCGGGCGGCATCGCCTTCCACGCCTTGTTCGAGAGCGCGAGGAAGACGCCGTCCACCATGTGGCTCGTGAGGACGAGCTGCTTGGTGACCTCGTAGAACTTCGCGGCCCGGACGGTCGGCAGCGGGTTGTCCTGGCCGTCGATCGTGCCCGTCTTGAGCGCGAGGTAGACCTCGTTGAAGGCGAGCGGCGTGGGGTTGGCGCCGAGCGCCTGACCGAGGAAGAGCCACTCCTTGGAGCCCGGCATCCGCAGCTTGACGCCGGCGAGGTCGGCCGGCGTCCGGACGTTCCGCAGGTCGCGGAGGTTGACCTGCCGGGTGCCGAGATAGGCGACCGTCAGGACCTGGATGTCCATGGCTTCGGAGACCTTCCTGTAGATCTCGTCGCCGATGGGCCCGCCGAAGACCTTCCGCTGGTGGTCGGGGTCCCGGATGAGATAGCCGGCCGTGAAGAGCGAGTACTCGGGGATCAGCTTCGAGATGTCCTGCATCGAGATCAGGGCCGCCTCGAGGTTGCCGCGCGCCATGGCGGCGGGCTCGGTGCCCTGCTTGAAAAGCGTCCCCGAGTGGTGGATCTGCACGTCGAACTGGCCGGGGGCGAGCTTCTCGATCTCGTCCTTGAAGACGTAGAGCATCTTCGTGTGCCAGTCCTCGGGCACGGCCGGCGTCGAGATGCGCAGGGTCTGCTTGGCTTCGACGAGACCGGGAAGAGCCGAGAGCCCGAACGCGACCAGACAGAGGACCGATGCGAGAAGGTAATATCGGTGCCCGCGTGACGCGTCCCGCATGAGTCGTTCCTCCCTCGGATTGTGTGTGGGCGGCCAGGAGACAGCCAGATTCTAGTCGTGATTCTAGTCGTTGACGGGTCCGCGTTCAATCCCATAGACTCGCGCCGCACTGCCGAGGGGTGAGAGCGTTGACCAGCTTCGAAGGCCGCGTGGCCGTTGTCACGGGCGGGGCGAGCGGGATCGGGCGCGCGCTCGGGCTCGCGTTCGCGCGCGAGGGCGCGCGCGTGGTCGTCGCCGACGTGGACGAGCCCGAAGCGGCGGCGGCGGCGCGGGCGATCGAGGCCGGCGGCGGCGAGGCGCTCGCGGTCCGGACGGACGTGTCGGACCGGGCGCAGGTCGTCGCCCTCGCCGACCGCGCGTTCGCGCGCTTCGGGGCGGTCCACGTCCTCTGCAACAACGCCGGCGTCGTCGTCCACGGGGGCCTCGAGGCGGCGACCCACCACGACTGGGCGTGGCTGATCGGCGTCAACCTCTGGGGCGTGATCCACGGGCTCGAGGCGTTCCTCCCAAGGATGATCGCCCAGGGCCAGGGCGGCCACGTCCTCAACACGGCCTCCATGGCCGGCCTCATCGCCTCGCAGGCGCTCGGGGTCTACAACGCGACGAAGTATGCGGTCGTCGGGCTCTCGGAGACGCTCGCCAAGGACCTCCGACCCTACGGCATCGGGGTGTCGGTCCTCTGCCCCATGGGAGTGGCGACGCGGATCCGCGAGGCCGAGCGGAGTCGGCCCGCGGCGCTCCGGAACCCAATGGGACGAGCTCCCGGGGCGGAGGTGACGCTGATCGGACGCACCCTGACCCCGGAGGAGGTCGCCGAGCGCGCGCTGGCGGCGATCCGCGCGGGCGACCTCTACGTCCTGACGCACCTCGAAGGCCTCGAACCCCTGCGCCGCCGGTTCGAGCGCCTCGCCGAGGCGTTCCGGCGCCAGCACCCCGGAGTTTGACAGCCCCGGGGAGCGGGACTATCCTGAGGCCGGGGTCGGCGATATGCGCGACGAAGAGGCGATCCGTGAGCTGATGGGCAAGCTGATGCGCGCCGTCGAGGCCTCGATCGCGACTTCGGCCGCCGTCCGCGAGGCGCTCGCCGAGCTGGTGCGGAACGGGTACGAGGCGCGCCTGTTCTTCGTCGCGAACGCCGAGTCGGCCGAGTCGGATGAGGAGGAGGCCAGCACGGAGGCCGAGGACGCCGAGACGGCCGAGGCGGTGGCCGAGGCCGACGGGGCGCCCGTCGAGCGGGAGATCGGGGCCGTCCCGGAAGGTGGCGACCTCCGGTTCGAGTTGACGAAGCTCGACCGCGATTTCCTCAAGTCCCTCCACATCCGATCCGACCCGGACGCTGCGCGCGGCTGAGGGGCCGTGGGTGGCCCGGGAGCGACACCGTCCTCGCCAGGCGGGGCTCTGCGGAAGGTAGAGCAGTGACCCGGTTCCTCCTCCTCGCGGTCGTCGCGTTCCTCCTCTATCTCGTCCTGCGCTCCGCCGTGAATGCTTTCCTCGCCGGGCTCCGGGGCGCGGCGGGGCGCCCGGGCGTCCCGCGCGCGATCCGGGACGAGCTGGTCAAGGACCCCGTCTGCGAGACCTACGTCCCGCGGCGCTCGGCCGTCGCTCGCAGCGTGGGCGCCACGACGCACTACTTCTGCAGCCCCGCCTGCGCCGACAAGTTCCAGGCGTAGCCGCTCCCTCTCCCCCACCGGGGGCAAGGGTGGGGCGAGGGGGCCACCCGGCCCCCGTGCTAGAATCCGCGCCGATGCGCTCGCCCGATCCCTACGTCGCCATCGACGCCCAGCCGGATCCGCTCCAGTTCGCTGGCTTCCTCGAGCTCCGCGGCGCCCAGCCCCACCAGCAGCGCCTCCGCCGCGCGTTCCTCGCGTTCGCGGGGATCCGGCCGGGCTGGCGCGTCCTCGACGTCGGCTGCGGCACCGGCATCGTGACCCGTGACCTGGCCGCGCGCGTGGGTCCGCGCGGGCGGGCTCTGGGGGTGGACCCCAGCCGGACCTTCGTCCGCGAGGCGCGCCGCCGGGCGCGGGCGGACGGGCGCGCTGCCGGATCGAGGTTCCGCGTCGCCGACGGCCGCCGGCTGCCTTTCCGCGGTGCCGCCTTCGACGCCAGCGTCGCGGTCACGGTGCTGCTCCACGTCAGGGAGAGCGACCGGGTCCTCGTCGAGATGCGGCGGGTGACGCGGCCGGGGGGACGGGTCGCCGTGCTCGACCAGGACTTCGGGACGTTCGTCGTGGACCTGCCCGACCGCGCGCTCACGCGGCGGATCGTGGAGGGTCACGCCGAGCGCTTCTACGCGAACCCGTGGAGCGGGCGGACGCTCGTCCGCCGCCTCCGCGCGCTCGGCCTCGCCCGCGTTCGCGGCCGCGCGTTCGTCGTGGTCGAGCCCGTGTACGACGACTACGTGCGCTCGATGCTCGAGCGGCGGGTGGAGCGGACGACGGCCTGGCGGGTGATCACGGCGGCCGAGGGCCGGCGGTGGCTCGCCATGGCCGACCAGGCCGCGGCGCGCGGCGAGTTCTACATGAGCCTGAACTTCTACGCGGCCGTCGGCGTCGTGCCTTGACGCCGGCGGCCCGGGTGACCCTCGCCGCCGCCCTGCTGCTCGCCGCGGCCGGCGCCGCGGCGGCGGGGTTCGACGGTGCGCGCGCCTTCCGCGACGTGGAGCGGCTCGTCGGCTTCGGGCCACGCCCCCCCGGGTCGGCCGCCCTCGCGCGGGCCCGCGCCTACATCGCGGGGGAGCTCCGCCAGGTGGGCTGGCGCGTCCGCGAGCACGTCTTCCAGGCCCGCACGCCGCACGGAGCTGCCCGCATGGTCAACGTGATCGCGGAGTGGCCCGGGCGCCGCCCGGAGATCGTCGCGGTCGGCGGGCACTACGACACGAAGCCCTTCGCCGGCTTCCGCTTCGTCGGGGCGAACGACGGGGGCTCCTCGGCGGCGCTCCTGCTCGAGCTCGGGCGGGCCCTCGCGACGCGCCACCGCGCGACGCCGCCCCTCTACACGCACTGGCTCCTCTTCTTCGACGGGGAGGAGGCTCAGGTACAGTGGTCGCCCACGGACAGCCTCTACGGGAGCCGGGCCCTCGTGGCGGCGCTCCGCGCCTCCGGGGAGCTCGCGCGGCTCCGTGCCCTCATCGTCGCGGACATGATCGGCGACCGGGATCTCGGGATCCGCCGGGAGTCCGCCTCGACGCCCTGGCTCACCGACCTCGTCTGGGGCGTCGCGCGCCGGCTCGGGCGAGAGCGCCACTTCCGCGACGAGGTGCAACCCGTCGAGGACGACCACGTGCCGTTCCTCGACGCCGGGGTCGCGGCGACGCTCCTCATCGACTTCGAGTACGGCGGGCGGCCGGGCGAGAACGCGTACTGGCACACGCCCGAGGACACGCTGGACAAGCTGGATCCGGCGAGCCTGCGCGTGGTCGGGGAGGTGATCCTCGAAGCCCTGCCCGCCGTCGAGGCCGAGTTCCAGCGGCGCCGCTCCCCGTAGCGTGAGAGCTCCTGCCCGCGGGTGGCACCGGGCGAGCCCCGCGGGGTCCCGGGCGAGCCCCGCGGGGTCCCGGGCGGATGGGGGTCCCCTCACGGCGGTCCTTCCGCGATTCGCCAGAATTGCGGAAGGCGCGTGAGAAAGGGGCCCGGAGCCCGGGCGCGCGGGGCGAGGCCGGGGACAGGACCCGCGGGCGGGAGCTAAAACTGGTAACTCTGACCCTGCTTGAGGATCTGGACGCGCCCGTCCAGCCGGGCGAGCTCCTCCGCGGTCTCTTCGTAGTAGGTGGGCTTGATGTGGTAGACCCACACGGGCGCGTCGGGCATCTTCTCCATCTCGCGCTGGAGCAGCCCGGGCGTCAGGTGCCCCGACCTGCGCGCGAGGGCCTCGAGCCGGTTCGGGAACGCGGTCTCGACGACCACGGCGCGCATCCGCCCGACGTTGCGCGCCACCTCCCAGAGCCGCGTGGTCGGGCCGGTGTCCCCCGAGAAGACGAAGCCCGAGCCGCCGTCGGAGAAGACGAAGCCGGCCGCGGGGACGGCGTGGTGGACGGGCACGGGGATCACCGAGACGCCGGCGACGCGTGTCTCCCGCCCCTCCGGAAGCGCCTCGAACCGGAGCACCGGCGCCTCGGGCGGCAGCAGCGTGAAGTCCGGCCAGAGGCGGTTGTTGAAGCAGTGGGCGCGGAGGTCGTCGATGACCGGCCCGATCGACGCGGTCCGCACGGCGCCAGGCCGCCCGGTCGCCGACTGGACGTTGTCCACGAGGAACGCGAGGCCCACCGTGTGGTCGAGGTGGGCGTGCGAGATCAGGACGTGCTCGACGTTGATTTGATCCTCGAGCGGGAGCGCCGACGTCACCGCGCCCGCCTCGAGGAGGATCCGGCCGTTGACGAGGAAGGTGGGGAGCCGGAGATCCGGCACCTCCCCGCCGTGGCAGCCCAGCACCTCAAGGCGCATGCGGTCTCGCGATTGTCACTCGAGCAGGTCGTGGCGTATAGTGGCCCGTCGGGGCGAACAGAGCCGGCCGCGTCGCGTGTGTCGCGGCCGATATCTTCCACGGCGACGCCGCGGGTGTCAAGTCGCTCCGGGAGGACGAAGTGGACTGGGTGAAGACGAATCAGGTGAAGCGCGCGCTCCGCGAGGGCCGACCGACAGCCGGCGCGTGGATGCAGCTCTGCAGCCCGATCACCGCCGAGATCATGAGTCGGATCGGGTTCGACTGGCTCCTCATCGACATGGAACACGGGCACGGCGACTACCAGACGCTCCTCGGGCAGCTCCAGGCGATCGAGGGCAGCCCCGTGATCCCCATCGTGCGGGTCCAGTGGAACGACCCCGCGGTGATCAAGCGCGTGCTGGACCTGGGGGCGTACGGCGTGATGGTGCCGTGGATCGGGAGCCGCGCCGAGGCGGAGGCGGCCGTCCGCGCGAGCAAGTACCCGCCGGAGGGGATCCGGGGCATCGCCGGGAGCCACCGGGCGGGCGGCTACGGGCGCCACGCCGCCGAGTACTGGAGGCGGGCGAACGAGGAGATCCTGGTCGTCGTCCAGATCGAGACCCGCGGCGCGCTGGCCGAGATCGCCGAGATCGTCCGGGTGCCCGGGATCGACGTCGTGTTCGTGGGGCCCGCGGACCTCTCGGCCGCGCTGGGTCACCTGGGGGACCCCGCGCACCCCGAGGTCCAGGCGGCCATCGGGCGCGTCGAGACGGCGGCCCGGGCGAACGGGGTCGCCCTGGGGAACATCACCCGGAGCTGGGACCAGGCGCGCGAGCTCTACGGGAAGGGCTATCAGTTCCTGACGCTCTGCGCCGAGACCGCGCTCCTCGTCCAGGGGGCGCAGGACGTGGTCGCGCGCTTCCGAAAGGAAGTCCGCCCGTGAGCCGGGTCCCGCCCGTCGATCCGGCCGCCGCGGCGCCCGAGTTACGCGAGATCTTTGCTGAGCAGACCGAACTGTGGGGGGCGCCGCTCGGCCCCACGCTCGTCCTGGCCCACTGCCCCCCGCTCGTCCGGGGCGCCCGGGGGCTCGGCATCGCGCTCGAGAAGTCCGGTCAGCTCCCGGCGGAGCTCCGGGACCTGGTCACCCTCCGGGTGGCGCAGCGCATCGGGTGCCCGTTCTGAATGGACATCAACTCATCCCGGGGGATGAGCCACGGCCTCGCGGTCGACAAGCTCCAGGCGGTGGAGAAGTTCCGCGAGAGTCCCCTGTTCACCGCGGCGGAGCGGGCCGCCCTCGCCTTCGCCGAGGCCGTGACGGCCACGCCCACGGCGGTGACGGACGCCACGTTCGAGCCGCTGCGCACCCACTTCACCGTCCCGCAGATCGTCGAGCTGGCGGCCACGATCGCCGTCGAGCACTTCCGGGCGAAGTTCAACACGGCGCTCGGCATCCAGGCGCAGGGGCTCTGCCTCCTGCCCCCTCGCGCTTCCCTCTCCCTCCCCGGGGAGGGAGAGGGATAGGGTGAGGGTGGGGGGACCGTGCGGCCCCCTCACCCTGCCCTCTCCCCCAGTGGGGGAGAGGGATTTCGTCAGGGGCCGAGCCGGGTCACCAGGTACTCGAGGATGAGCGGCTTGTGCTCGGGAGGGATCGGCGCGCCGTAGGTGATCATCCGGTCCACGATCGCCTCCCACGTCCGCCGGTCGAGCCGCTGCTGGGCGAGGATCTCCGTGGCATGGCAGATGATGCACGCGCCGATGACGAGTTCCACGTGCTGGCCCGGGGGCAGCGGATTCCCCTGCGCCCCCGGCCGCCCGGCCAGGCTGCCGACGGCGAGCCCGAGGGCGAGGGCGCCCGCGAGGAACGCCGTGCGACTACGCCACACCGACCCGCACGGCGTGGATCACGTTCCAGCGGTAGCCCTGGGGGTCGCGTGGCCGGGTCGGGGGCTGGTGGCGGCCGAGCGAGTCGCTCGCCCGGGCCATGATCGTGTGCGTGCCGCTGCGCGCCTCCCAGGCGTACTCCCACCGCCGCCAGGCGTAGCGGTGCTCCTCCCCGGTGAGCGCGGCCGGCTTCCAGGACTGGCCGCCGTCGGTCGAGACGTCCACGGCGACGATCGTCCCTTCGCCGGCCCACGCGAAGCCGAAGACGGTCTGGGGCCCGCCGGCGAGCTGCGCGCCGTCGAGCGGGTTCACGATGACCGACTTGCACTCGAGCGACTGGAGGGAGTAGCTCTGGGCGGGATCGTCCACTCGCGGGGAGCGGTAGCTCCGCTGCATGAACGGCCCGCCCCACTCCTTGTCCGCCAGCGTGAGGCGGGTGAGCCACTTGATCGACGCCGACCCGATCCAGCCCGGCACGATGAGGCGCGCCGGGCCGCCGTGAAGATGCGGGACCGGCACCCCGTTCATCTCGAGGGCGATCATCGTGTGGGCCTCCATGGCTTTCCAGATCGGATGGCTGCGAATGAAGTCCGGGGCCTGGGGGGTCGGCGGGGCGTCGTTGCCGTCGGGGACCACGTGCTTCGCGGTCGGGCGCGGCCGGGCCGGCCGGAGCACGTCGGCGAGGCGGACGCCCTTCCAGACCGCGGTGCCCACGGCCCCGTTCTCCCACTGGATCCCCGAGGCCGGCGGCTTGTGGAAGCTCCGCCCGTTCCCGGCGCACTCCAGGGTGATCGTCTGGGTGATCTGTTCCATGCGGCGGAGGTCGTCGAGGCGGAGCGTCAGGGGGTTGTCCACCTCGCCGTCCACCCGGAGCGCGTACTGCGCGGGATCGATCTCGGGCCCGTCGTAGTTGTTGCGGACGAAGAAGAGCTCGTACGGCGTGACGGGGCTCGTGAGCTCCCGGAGCGGGGCCTCCAGGTTGATCGGCCGCGGACTGCGGACGATCAGCTTCGCCTTCCCCGGGATCGCGGGCGCCTGGGCGCGCGCCGGCAGCCCGACCCCGAGGAGGGTCGCGGCGGCGCCCATGTGGATCACGAAGGCACGGCGGGAGACGGCGAGATCGGCGGGCTCGTTCGCGCTGGGCACGGGCGATCCTCCTTGGCTCGAGGGTCCAGGCTTGCGTCGCTCCATCTTGGCGGAATGCGCCCGCGGTCGTCAACCTGAGGCCATGACGCTCGGCGACCTCCGCGGGTTCGCGTTCGACCTGGATGGCTGCATCTGGGCCGGGCAGGCGCTCTTGCCCGGCGCGGCGGACATCGTGGGGGCGCTCCGGGCGGGCGGCCGGCGGGTGGTCTTCGTGACCAACAGCTCCCGCGAGCTCTCCCCGGGTCTGAGCGCGCGGCTGACCCGCCTGGGCATCCCGACGCCGCCCGAGGAGGTGCTCGCGGCCCTCGAGCTGCTCGGGGAGACGATCCGGCGCCGCATCGGCGTGGCGCGCGTGCTCGGCCTGGGAACGGACGAGATGCGGCGGGTGCTCGAGGCCGCGGGGCACACGGTGGTCCCCCCCGAGGAGTGGCCGCGTGCCGAGGCCGTCGCCGTGGGCAACGACCCCGCCTTCGACTTCGCCCGGCTCCGCGCCGCCTCGCGCGCCGTCGCCGGCGGGGCGACGTTCTTCACGGTGAACCTGGACCCGCGCCTTCCCACTGCCCCGCACGAGTTCGACCCCGGGTGCGGGGCGCTCGCGGAGGCGATCGCCGTGGCCGGCGGAGCGCGCCCGGTCGTCGTCGGGAAGCCGCACCGGCCCATCTTCGAGATGGCCCTCGAGCGCCTCCAGTGCCGGCCGCACGAGGCGGCGATGGTGGGCGACAGCCTGGCCACGGACGTCGCGGGCGGGCGGGCGGCCGGGATGTTCACGGTCTGGCTCGATCCCTCGGGGGACGGCGGGGAGGAGGGGCGCGCCGACCTGACCGTCCGCTCGCTCGGGGAGCTGCAGGAGCTCTGGGGCGCGACGCGCGCCTGATCCTCGGAGGGGGGCTTCGCCCCCCTTGATTTCGGGGTGAGCGCGGGCGCGCGCGGAAGCCTCTGGTATCATGGCCGCATGACGCCCCTCTCCCCGAAGGCGCGCGCCGAGCGGCTCGCGATCAGCGGCGCCGCCGGGCTCGCCGTCGCCAAGCTCGGCGCCGGGCTCGCCATCAACTCGATCGGGCTGATCTCGGCCGCCGCCGACTCGCTCATGGACGTCCTGATCTCGAGCCTCAACCTGTGGTCCATCCGTCTCGCCGAGTCCCCGGCGGACGAGGGCCACCCCTACGGCCACGGGAAGATCGAAAACCTGGCGGGACTCGCCCAGGGCGCGGTGATCGCGCTCGTCGGCGGGTGGGTCATCTTCGAGGCGGTGCGCCGCGCGATCCTGGGGACGCGTCCCGGGCACACCGAGTGGGGCGTCGCCGTCATGGTCCTCTCGATCGTGGTGAGCTGGCTGATCGCGCGGCACCTGCGCCAGGTGGCGACCCAGACGGACTCCGTGGTGCTGCTCGCGGACTCCCTCCACTACGCGACCGACGTCTGGAGCAACGGCGGCGTGCTGGTCGCTCTCCTGCTCCTCCGGTTCACCGGCGTCGCGCTCTTCGACGCGCTCATCGCCACGGCGGTCGGCGTGATCATCCTGCGCTCGGCGTATCGGATCCTCGCCCGCTCCGTGCAGGACCTGATGGACGCCGCCCTGCCCGAGACCGAGCAGCGGGAGATCGAGCGGGTCATCCGCCGCCACACCTTCGTCGTCTCCTCGCACGACCTGCGGACGCGCCGCGCCGGCTCGCAGCGGCAGATCGACTTCTCGGTGGTGCTCTGCCGGCACCTGGGGCTCGGGGAGGCGCACGACCTCGTGGACCACGTCCAGCGGGAGATCGAGGCGACCATCCCGCAGTCGCACGTCGTCGTCCACGCCGAGCCGTGCGCCCCCGAGTGCAAGCTCACCGATCGCTGCGTGCTGTGGACCCGGGAGGACGACCTCCTCGCCCACGACCCGCGGCGGGAGGCGGGGCGCCCCGATGCCTTGTCCGGCTCGTCGCCGTCGTGATACAACCACCGTAGGCGATGGCAAGCGGCAGGGACGGCGCGTACGACTACCCGCGGATCGCGCGGGCACTCATCCTCGGCGACCGCGACACCGTCGGGCGGATGACCCGGGAAGGGCTCGACCTCGGCCTCGATCCCAAGGAGATCATCTTCAAGGGGTTGATCCCCGGGATGGACGTCGTCGGCGAGAAGTTCCGCCGCAACGAGTACTACGTCCCGCAGGTGCTCTTGTCCGCCCGGGCGATGTACGCCGGCCTCGACCTCCTCAAGCCCCTCCTCACCGCGGGGAGCACCAGCGAGTACCTGGGCACGGTCGTGATCGGGACCGCGCAGGGGGACCTCCACGACATCGGAAAGAACCTGGTCGCGATGATGCTGGAGGGCGCCGGCTTCAAGGTCGTCAACCTGGGGCGCGACGTCGCCCCGGAGACGTTCTGCAAGGCGGTCGAGGAGCACCGGGCCAACATCGTCGGCATCTCCGCCCTCATGACGACGACGATGCCGGCGATGAAGCGGACGATCGACGCGCTCGCCAGGGCCGGGCTGCGCGAGCGCGTCAAGGTGATGGTCGGCGGGGCGCCGGTGAGCCAGGCCTTCGCCGACGAGATCGGGGCCGACGGCTACGCCCGGGACTCGACGCTCGCGGTCGTGAAGGCGAAGGCGCTCACCGGGGCGGCCGTCGCGGCCGCGGGGAGCTGAGCGCGTGGGGGCGGCAAGAGGCAAGGAGTGGCTCGAGCGGATCCGGCGCGGGGAGCCCCTCGTTTTCGACGGCGGCTACGGCACCATGCTCTTCGCCGCGGGCCTCGTCGACGGCGCGTGCCCGGAGCTCTGGAACGACACGCATCCGGAGATCATCCGCGGGATCCACAGGGCGTACTTCGACGCGGGCTCGGACTTCGTCGAGACCAACACGTTCGGCGGGACCCGGCTGAAGCTCGGGGCGTACAAGATGCCCGAGCGGACGCGCGAGCTGAACGAGCGGGGTGCGCGGCTCGCCCGGGAGGTCTGCCCGCCGTCCGGGTACGTGGCCGGGTCCATCGGCCCGACGAGCCACATCGTCGAGCCTTACGGCGACGTGACCGAGCAGGAGCTCTACGAGAACTTCAGGGAGCAGGCCGAGGCGCTCGCCGAGGGCGGGGTGGACCTCTTCGCCGTCGAGACGATGATGTACCCGGAGGAGGCGCTGGCCGCCATCCGCGCCTGCCGGGACGCGACGGGGCTCCCGGTGATGGCGACGATGTTCTTCCAGTACGAGGACCTCCACGACCGCGACCGGACGATGTGGGGCGAGAGCCCCGCCGAGGTCGCCCAGAAGCTCCTCGCCGGCGGCGGGGACGCCGTCGGGATGAACTGCGGGCGGGGGCCCGACCGCGCCATCGTCATCGTCCGCGAGATGCGGGCCGTCAGCCAGGCGCCCCTCGTCGCGTACCCGAACGCGGGGCTGCCCATCACGACAGGGGACACCGTCACCTACGAGCTCGGCCCCGAGGCGATGGCGCGCGATTACCCGGCGCTCCTCGACGCGGGGGCCACGATCGTCGGCTCCTGCTGCGGCTCGACCCCCGAGCACATCCGCCTCATCAGCGAGGTCGTCCGCGCCCGGAAGCGACCCCCGCGCTCCTGACGGACCCCGGCGGGTGAACCCGCCCGCGCTGTTGTGCCCGGAGCTCGTCGTCCTGCGCGACGTCCCGCTCCGGATCGACCCGGACGAGGTGCGCGCGTTCGAGGGCTACAAGCCGCCCTGGGGCGGGGCGCCCGCGGACCTCGAGGCCCGCCTCCCGGCCATGCTGACGGAGGTCGCGGCCGTCAGCCGCCCGCGGGTGGTCTACCGCGCCGTGGCCGTCGGCGGCACCGAGCCGGACGCGCTCACGCTGGCCGGCGGCGCGCGGCTCCGGATTCCCGGCATCGGGCGCCACTGGGGACCCATCGAGGCCGTCGCGGTCGCGGTCGCGACGGTCGGGGCGGGGCCGGAGGCGCTGGCGGCCGCGCGGGAGCGGGCGGGGGATCCGGCGGGCGCGCGGCTCGCCGACAGCGCGGCCTCGGCGGCTGTCGAGTGCCTCGCCGAGTGGACGAACGACTGCCTCTGCCAGCTCGGGGTCGCGGCCGGGCTCCGCGTGACGAACCGGATCAGCCCGGGGCTCGCGGGGTGGGCGCTCGCGGAGCAGGCGAGGCTCTTCGGGCTCTGCCCCGCGGCAGAGATCGGGGTGGCGCTAGCCGTGGACGACGCGATGGTGCCGGCCAAGAGCATCTCGTTCCTGGTCGGCGTGGGCCGGGCGGCTCGGGTGGACCACTACTTCGTCCAGTGTCGCCGTTGTTGGGCGCCGGCCTGCCCCGCGCGCCGCATGGGCGCGGTGGCGAGCGTCCACCGGGAGGGTGGCCTCGCCTGCTAGCCCCCGCCGGCGCGGTTCAGCTCGCGCTCAGGACGGCCGACCGCGTCGGGATCGGGACGCCCATTGTGGCCCTGGGGGCTGGAGCGACCTGCTCCGAGAGGACGGCACGGACGTTCCTCGCCGCCGGCTCGGCCCCCCGCATCGCCGCGTCGATGTCCACGCGCCGGATGGCGATCGCCGGGAGCGAGAACGGCCCCTTCTTCAGCGTCACCTGGCACCACTGGTTCTCGAGGGCCGTCCGGCACTCCTCCACGCTGTAGGCGGGGGCGAGGCCCTGCGCCATCCCGGAGAGGAACACGCACCGGAGCGCGTCGTCGATCTCGACCAGGCGAGCCATGCCCTTTGACATAGCAAGACTCTGGCCAAATGACCCAAGCTGGAATGGTCACGGAGAGTTTCGCCAACAACGACAAGTAGTTACCGGTCAGTCCCGAGGATCGAAGGACCCTCCGGCAGGACCTTGGGGCTGGAACGTTTCTGATCACTCCGTCCCCCAAGGGACGGGGTTCTCGTCAGGCCTCCACGACCGGGTTCTCGATGAACCCGAGCCCCGTGATCTCCATCCGGACGACGTCGCCGCCCTTCAAGAGCACCTGGGGCTTCCGGGTGAAGCCCACCCCGGCCGGCGTCCCGGTCGAGACGATGTCGCCCGGGCCGAGCGTGAGGTGGGCCGAGAGGTAGGCGACGAGGTAGTTGATGTTGAAGATCAGGTTCTTCGAGTTGCCGTGCTGGAGCCGGGTCCCGTTGACCCAGGTGGACAGCTCGAGGACGTGGGGGTCGGGGACCTCGGCGCGGTCCGCGATCCAGGGGCCCATCGGGGCGAAAGTGTCGCAGATCTTCCCCGCCATCCACTGGGAGGTCGCCATCTGGAAGTCGCGGGCGCTCACGTCGTTGACGATCGTGTAACCCCAGACGTACTCGAGCGCCTGCTCCGGGGCCACGTCCCTGGCCTGGCGGCCCATGACGAAGGCGAGCTCGACCTCGTAATCGAGCGCCTGGCACCCCTTCGGGCGCACGATGGGCGCCCGGGAGTCGATGATCGCCGTGGGGAACTTGGCGAAGAGCGGCGGCTCCTTGGGGATCGGGCTCTTCGTCTCCTCCGCGTGGTCGATGTAGTTGAGGCCGATGCAGATGAACTTCTCCGGGTCGTGGAGCGGCGCGTGGAGCTTCACGCCGGCGAGCGGGTGCGTGACCCACTCGAGCCGCCCCGCGCGCGCGGCGTCGCCCATCGCGGCGAGGGCGTCCCGGGCCGCCTGCCCCGCCTCGAGGAAGCGACGGGTGCTCGGTGGGAAGAGGGCGTGCGCGAGCTCCCCGGCGCGGGCGACGCCGCGCGCGGCGAGGTAACGATGGTAGGTTTCGCCGAGGCACCGCACCCGGTCCTCGACGAGCGTGCCGAGGCGCGGCGTCGAACCCTGCACGGAGTAGCGGAGGAGCTTCATGAGCGCTCTCCCGGGTGTCACGCGGGTGACGGGGTGTCGGACCGAACGCCTGAGCCCATTATCGGCGGGCGCCCTCGACTGTCAAGCCGTGCGGACCGCCTTGACACCGGATGACCATCAGGGGAGGATACGGCCCCGGGGTCGCACCCCCCGGAGGCCCTCGAGGATCGACCTCTACGCGGAGCTTCGTGGCGTCGTCGAGACCCTGGATGCGGCGAGTGTGGCGTACGCCCTCTCCGGGGGGCTCGCCGTATCGATCTATGCCGCGCCGCGCGCGACGCAGGACATCGACCTCTTGGTGGCGCGTGAGGATCTCGAGCGAGCAGTGAACGCGCTCAGGGCGATTGGTTTCGAACCCGCCGGGCGGCCGATGCCGGTCGCGAGGGGACGGCTCGAGATCCAGCGGTTGATCAAGATCGCCGGGGCCGATATTCTTCCGGTTGACCTCCTGCTTCCCGGCGATCCCGATCTCGCCCGGCTGCTCGCCGATCGCGTGTCCGTCCCCTGGGAAGGGCGGCAGCTGCGGATCGTCACGCTCGAGGCGCTCCGGGTCCTGAAGCGACTCCGGGGGTCGGCCCAGGATCGCGCCGACCTGGAGGCGCTGGGGGAGGAGTTGCAGTGACGCTCCCGGGCGACGCCGCGGCCCCGTTGCGGACGGTCGCCGAGCTGCGCGCGCTGTGTCTGAGACTCCCGCACGTGCCGACCCCGGGCGAGCTCACGCGGCTCGCGCGGTTCGAGACCCTCGTCGCCGCGCCGGCCGCGGCGACGCGGCAGGACATCGAGGCCCTCGTCGCCGGGTGGACCCGCTGGTGGCGCGAGGCTCGGGCCGAGGCGCTGCTCGAGATGGCGGCGGGCCTTCCTGCCGGGCTCGTCGAGGGAGACCGGCGGCTCGCCTCGCTCCTGGTGGCGGCGAAGCACGGCGCAACGGACTCTCCCTCTACCCCGCTGGGGGAGAGGGCAGGGTGAGGGGGCGCGCACCAACCCCACCCTCACCCCACGCCCTCTCCCTCCCCGGAGAGGGAGAGGAAGCTACTTCCAGGGAGGACAGGACGATGCCAACGCGTACCCAGTTCGTGAGGATGCTGAGCCTGATCGTGGTGGCTGTCGCCAGGAGATCTTGAACAAGGCCTGGGACCGGGCCCTCGCCGAGGGCCTCGACCCAGAAGGTCAAGGCGAGCGACTTCCCCAAGCTCTGGATGAAGATCCGCGCGGCCGCGCTCCGGGAGGCCGGGCTCGAGCACTACTGGGAGGAGTGAGGCGGCCAGCGCATGGGGGCGCCGCCCCCCCTGATCGCGCGCCACCGGGCCCTCTCGGGCGGGTGGCTGGCCGTGCTCGTGGGCCTGGGCACGGCCGGCACCCTCCTCGCGATCAACCAGCTCTTCAACCTGCAACTCCTCGTCGGCGCCGTCCTCATCGAGAACCGCTACCTCTACCTCCTCCTCTCCTGCTTCTTCTCGCTGACCTTCCTCGTCTTCCCGGCGACCCGCCGCGCCCCGCGCGACCGCGTGCCGTGGTACGACGCGGTCCTCTTCGCCGCCGCCGTCGTGACCCCGGGCTACTTCGCCTGGAACGGCCTCCGGATCCTCCAGGAAGCGTGGGACTTCAGGGCGCCGGCGGAGGCCGTCTGGATGGGCGCGATCCTCTGCCTGCTCGTCCTCGAGGGCGCCCGCCGCACCGGCGGCCTCGCGCTCTTCACGCTCGTGGCCATCGTCTCGCTCTATCCGGTCTACGCCGGCGACCTGCCGGGCCCGGTCTCCGGTCTGAGCCTCTCGCTTCCCGACACGATCCGCTACCAGAGCATGAGCGTCGAGGCGATCCTCGGGATCCCGATGCGGGTCTTCGGCACCCTCATCATCGGCTTCATCATCTTCGGCGAGGCGCTCCAGGCGACCGGCGGCGGCCAGTTCTTCAACGACCTCGCGATGGCCATGCTCGGCGCCTTCCGGGGCGGCCCGGCCAAGGTCTCGGTCGTGGCCAGCGGGCTCTTCGGCTCGATGAGCGGGAGCGTCGTGTCGAACGTCGTCGCGGACGGCGCCATCACGATCCCGATGATGAAGCGGATCGGCTTCCGCGCGGAGGTCGCGGCGGCCATCGAGGCCACGGCGTCCACCGGCGGGGCCCTGATGCCGCCGGTCATGGGGGCGACCGCGTTCGTGATGGCCTCGATCCTCGGGATCCCGTACGTGGACGTCGCGATCGCGGCGGCGATCCCGTCGATCCTCTTCTACCTGAGCCTCTACTTCCAGGTGGACGCCTACGCCGCGCGGTACGGGCTCGAGGGGCTGGCCTGGCGTGAGCTGCCGTCGTTCTGGCGGACGCTGCGGTGGGGGTGGTTCTACCTCGGCGCCTTCGTGGTGCTGGTCGTCCTCCTCGTCGAGCTGCGGCGGGAGGCGCACGCCCCGTTCTACGCCACGGCGATGCTGCTCGGCCTCGCGATGATCCGCCGGGGTTCGCGGTTCACGCCCCGGACGTTCCTGAACTTCCTCGCCGGCGTCGCGCGCACGCTCGCCGAGCTCGTGACCGTCCTCGCCGCGGTGGGGCTCATCATCGGCGCGCTCGCCGTCACCGGGATGGCCGGCACGTTCTCGAGCGACATGGTGCGCCTCGCGGGCGGCAACGTCTTCCTCCTGCTGCTGCTGGGCGCGCTGGCGTGCTTCATCCTCGGGATGGGGATGACCATGACCGCGGCGTACGTCTTCCTGGCCGTCGTCATGGCCCCCGCGCTCGTCCAGCAGGGGCTGAACCCGGTCGCCGTGCACCTGTTCATCATGTACTGGGCGATGCTGTCGTTCATCACGCCGCCGGTCGCGATCGGCGCGTACGCCGCGGCGAGCATCGGCCAGTGCAGCTTCATGCGGACGGGCTTCGAGGCGATGCGCTTCGGGGCGGTGAAGTACGTCGTCCCCTTCTTCTTCGTCTACAACCCGATCCTGGTCGCGCAGAACGCGACGCTGCTCGCGCTGACGGTGGTCTTCGCCGCCGCGGTCCTCGGCGTGGTCCTCCTCTCCTACGCCCCCCAGGGCTACCTGCCTGGGATCGGCTCGCTCGCGGACAACGCGCCGGCCCTCGTCGTGCGCGGGCTGCTCGCGGTCGCTGGACTCCTCGTGGCCGCCCCCGAGCTGATCTCGAGCCTCGTCGGGCTCGCCCTCGCCGGCGTGACCTGCGCCGTCCTGCTCGGCGCCGCCCGCGTGCGGACGGCGGTCCTGGCTTGACGCTCCCCGGGGCGTGTGATACTCCGGGGACCACGATGCGGGTCACCGTGGTCGGGGCCGGCGCGATCGGCGGGGTCACGGGGGCCGGGCTCGCGCGGGCGGGGCACGACGTCCTGCTCGTGGACCGGGACGAGGCCCACGTGGCGGCGACGAACGCCGTGGGGCTCACCGTCGAGCGGCCCGAGGGCGACTGGACCGCCCGGGTCCGTGCGGTGACGCCCGCGGCGCTCGAGGGCGCCCTCGCCCTCGTCCTCCTCGCCGTCAAGGCCCAGCACACGGCGGACGCGCTGGAGACGATCGCGCCGCGGCTCGCGGCGGACGGCACCGTCGTCTCCCTCCAGAACGGGCTCAACGAGGAGCTGATCGCCGCGCGCGTGGGCGCGGCGCGCACCGTCGGCTGCCTCGTCAACTGGGCGGCCGACTGGGTCGCCCCCGGCCGGATCCGGTACGGCGGCACCGGGGCGTTCGTCCTCGGCGAGCTGGACGGGGCGCCGAGCGCCCGCGTCAAGGAGCTGGCCGCGCTGCTGGAGGCCGTGGCGCCGACGGGCGTCACCGGCAACGTCTGGGGGTGCAAGTGGGCGAAGCACGTCTACGGCGCGCTCCTCGTCGCGACGGCCGTGGTGGACGCCCACGTCTACGAGGTCGTGGAGCGCTCGCGCCCGGTCCGGCGGACGCTGGTCGCCCTCGTCGCCGAAGGGATGCGCGTGGCGGAGGCCTCGGGCGTGCGGCTCGAGACCTTCGACGAGTTCGACCCGGCGGCCTACCGGGCGGCCGCGACGGGGGACGAGGGCGCCCTCGACCGCTGCATGGGGGCCGTCGCCCGCCACTACCGGGCCCACACCAAGACGAAGACCGGGATCTGGCGCGACCTGGCCGTGCGGAAGCGGAAGACCGAGGTGCACGCCCACTTCGGCGCGACGCTCGCCCGGGCCGAGCGGCTCGGCCTCCCGATGCCGCTCACGCGCCGGTTGCTCGAGCTGATCGGCGACCTCGAGGCGGGGCGTCGTCCGATGGCGTGGGACAACCTCGACGAGCTGGTGGCCCTGCACGCCCGGGAGGGCGAGAGATGACCCGACCCTACTGGCACTGGCAGGACCCGCTCGAGGCGACGCTGCTCCCTCTCGTCTCGCGCGACCTCCTGATGGAGCACGTCCGGACGATCGCCGCCCGGGAGCGCGAGTCGGGGAGCCCGGGGGAAGCCCAGGCCTTCGACTACATCGAGCGCATGCTCAAGCAGTACGGGCTCGCGGTCGAGCGACGCGAGATCGAGGCGCTGATCAGCCTGCCGCAGGAGGGCCGGCTCGTCCTCCCCGACGGGGTGACCGTCGAGGGGCTCACGCACGCGTTCTCCCCCTCGACGGACGGCCTCGAGGCCGAGGTCGTGGACGCGGGCGAGGGGAGCCCCGAAGACTACGCGCGCGTCCGCGCCGCGGGGAAGATCGCCCTCGTCGCGAGCCTCGCCACGCCGGGAAAGGCCTGGGCGGCGCAGCAGGCGGGGACGGTGGGCCAGATCTTCGTCAACATGGACCACCTCCACAACATGATCGTGACGACGATCTGGGGGACGCCGGCCCCCGAGACGGCCTGGCGCATCCCGCGCACGCCGTGCCTCTCGATCCGTGGCGAGGACGCGCAACGGCTCCGCGCGCTCCTCCACCGCGGCCCGACCCGTCTGCGGCTCGTGACGCGCGTTCGGACCGGCTGGATTCCGATCCCCCATCTCGTGGCGCACCTGGACGGGCGGGTCGAGGACCGGTTCGTCCTCTTCTCGGGCCACGTGGACGCGTGGCACCACGGGGCGATGGACAACGGCACGGCCAACGCGACCATGCTCGAGGTCGCGCGGCTCCTCGGCCGGTCCCGCGACGGACTGCGGCGCGGGATCCGCCTCGCCTTCTGGTCCGGCCACTCGCACGGGCGCTACGCGGGGTCGGCCTGGTACGCGGACCACGCCTGGGCGGAGCTCCACCGGCGGTGCGCGCTCCACCTCAACGTGGACTCGACCGGGGCGCGGGGCGCCACGGACTACTCGGTCTTTCACGCGACCGAGGAGGCCCAGGGCTTCGCCGAGGCCGTCGTGCACGACATCACAGGCCAGACCGGGCGGGCGCGCCGCTTCTCGCGCGCCGGCGACCAGTCGTTCTGGGGGGTGGGCGTGCCGTCGGCCTTCATGTCGCTCTCGGGGATCCCGCGACAGGACACGGAGCTCTCCCGCGCGATGGAGCGGCTGTTCGGCACGGCGGGCTTCCCCTGGTGGTGGCACACGCGCGAGGACACGGTGGACAAGATCGATCCGGACGTCCTCCTCCTCGACACGCGCGTCTACGCGGCGGCGGCGCTCCGGCTCCTGGGCGCGCCCGTCCTGCCCCTCGAGCCCGCCCGGCAGGCGCGCGCGCTCCTCGCGACCCTCGAGGGGCTCCAGGGCGCCGCGCGCGGGCACTTCGACCTCGGGCCGGCGCTGGAGGCGGGCCGCCGCCTCGTCGCCCGCGCCGACGCGCTCGCGTCCGCGCTGGACCGCCTGGTGGCCGCCGGCCCGACGGATGCGCGGGTGGAGACCGCCAGCCGGGCGCTCGTGCGGCTCTCGCGGATCCTGGTCCCGCTCGCCTACACGACGGGGGACCGCTTCGCCCACGACCTTGCCCTGCCGGTTCCGCCGCTCGCCGGGCTCCAGCCCGCGCGAGACCTCGCGGCGCTCGGCCCCGGCTCCGATGCCTTCAAGTTCACGGTGGCCGCCCTCGTCCGGGAGCGGAACCGCGCCGTGCACGCCCTCGACGAGGCGGCGGAGCTGATCGACGACCTCCTCGACGGAAAGGAGATCCGCTCATGACCACTTCGTGGCGAGTCCGAACCGGCCTCGTCGCCGCGCTCGTCCTCGCGCTCCTGGTCACGCCGGCGCTGGCCCAGAAGCGCGGCGGCACGCTCACGATCGTCCGGCCGACGGACCCGGTCTCGCTGGATCCGCATCTCGAGACGACGGCCCCCGGGGCCTGGGTCTACTACAACATCCTCGAGCCGCTCCTGACCCTCGACGAGAAGATGCAGATCCAGCTCAAGCTGGCCTCCTCGTACGAGGTCATGTCGCCGACGCGCGTCCGCGTGAAGCTCCGCCCGGGGGTGAAGTTCCACGACGGGACCCCGCTCAACGCCGCCGCCGTGAAGTTCACCTTGGACCGCGCGCTCAGAGGGACGCCGCCCGCCCGCTGGGCGGCGCTCACGGGCTCGCTCGAGGGGGCGGAGGTCGTGGACGACCTCACGGTGGACGTCGTGACCCGGGAGCCCTACGGCCCGATCCTCCGGACGCTGGCGATGGTCTATCCCTCGATCGTCTCGCCTACCGCGGTCCAGAAGATGGGCGCCGACTTCAGCCGGGCCCCGGTGGGGACGGGTCCGTTCAGGTTCGTCGAGTGGAAGACCAACACCCACGTCATCATCGAGCGCAACCCGGACTACTGGGGGGAGAAGGCGCCCCTGGACCGCGTGATCTTCAAGGTCGTGCCGGAGGAGGGCGCGCGGATGATCGCGCTCCAGACCGGCGACGCCGACATGGTGCTGCTGCCCTCACCGCCCCAGCTCCCCGCGCTCCGGCGCGACGCGAAGTACACCGTGCACGAGGTCGTGGGCGGCCGCGTCGTCTTCATCGGGATGCACGCGGGGCTCCCGCCCCTCGACGACGTGCGGGTCCGGTCGGCGCTCCTCCATGCGGTGGACCGGAAGGCGATCCTCGACAACATCATGGAGGGGTCGGCGGTCGCCGCCCGTGGCGTGCTCGCCCCGAGCGTCTTCGGCTTCAAGGACATGCAGCTCGACCGGCTCTACCCCTTCGACCGCGCGCGGGCGAAGGCCCTCCTCGCCCAGTCCGGCTGGACGGCCGGGCCGGACGGGATCCTCGTGAAGGGCGGCCAGCGGCTCAGCCTCAACTGGCTGGCGGCCCGGGGTCGCTACCCGAAGGACGGCGAGATCACCGAGGCCGTCCAGGCGATGCTGAAGGAGGTCGGCGTCGAGGGCAAGGTGCAGTTCCTCGACTGGGCGGCGGTCTTCAAGGAGCTCCGCGGCGACACCTTCGGCCGCCACCTCTTCACGCTCGGCTGGGTCACGACGAACGCCGACGCGGACTACTCGCTCTACACGCTGTTCCACTCGAAGCAGGCGCCCGCGAAGGGGTGGAACACCTCGCGCTACGCGAACCCGCGCGTGGACACCCTCCTCGAGCAGGCGCGCCGGAGCCTGAACCAGCCCGAGCGCGAACGGCTCTACGGCGAGGTCCAGGACATCCTGGCCAAGGAGATGGTCTGGATCCCCGTGTACAACACGAAGGAGATCGTGGTCACGCGCTCCCACGTCAAGGGGTTCCAGGTGCACCCCGTCGAGTACAACCTGGGGCTCTGGAAAACCTGGCTCGACAAGTAACCGAGACCTTCCTACCCACCCTCTCCCCCTCTCCCCCGGTTCGGGGGAGAGGGCAGGGTGAGGGGGTGCCGTGCTGACCTTCGTCCTGCGCCGCCTCCTCCTTGCGATCCCGGTTCTCCTCGGCGTCATCTTCGTCGTCATGCTGACGCTGGACGTCATTCCGGGCGACCCCGTGGCGCTCATGCTCGGCGAGCACGCGACGAAGGAGGCCGTCGCCCGCCTCCGCGAGTTCCTGGGGCTCGACAAGCCGCTCGTCGTCCGGTATTTCCAGTACCTCGGCCGGCTGGCGACGGGGGATCTGGGGCGCTCGATCCAGCAGAACCGCCCGGTCCTCGACGAGCTGGCCGAGGCCTGGCCCGCCACGCTCCAGCTCACGCTCGCGGCGCTGGCTCTGGCGGCGGCGGTCGGCATCGCCGCCGGCATCGTCTCGGCGGTGTGGCCGAACTCGGCGTTCGACGCGGTCGCCCGGCTGGCCTCCCTCTTCGGCCTCTCCATGCCGGTGTTCTGGACCGGGCTCGTCCTCATCGTCGTCTTCGCGTTCTGGCTGCCGTGGTTCCCGGTCGGGGGCACCGGCTCCCCCGCGCACCTCGTGCTCCCGGCGGTGACGCTCGCCCTTCCCTCGATCGCGATGATCGCGCGCATGACGCGCTCGAGCGTGCTCGAGGTCTTGCGGGAGGATTACGTGCGCACGGCAAGGGCGAAGGGGGTGCACGAGCACTGGGTCGTGGTCAAGCACGCGCTCCGGAACGCCTTCATCCCGATCCTCACGCTGCTGGGGCTCCAGGCGGGGCAGCTCATGGGCGGCGCGGTCCTCACGGAGACCGTCTTCGCCTGGCCGGGGCTCGGCCGCCTCATGGTGAAGGCGATCTTCGCCCGCGACTACGTCCTCCTCCAGGGCGCCGTGCTGATCTTCGCCCTCGCCTTCGTCGTCGTGAACCTGATCGTGGATCTCTCGTACGGCGCACTGGATCCGCGGATTTCCCGCCAGGGCTAGCGCCGTGCCGATCCCCGTCGCATCTCGGCGTCCTCCAGCTCGCCGGTACGCGCTCGGCCTGCGGCCTCGCGGGCGTCCCGCCCCTCCGGTGGGGTCGTCGGCGCCCCTCAACGTACAGGGAGTACGCCTCGGGGCGCCTCCTCTCTGCGTCCTCCAGCTCGCCGGGACGCGCTCGGCCTGCGGCCTCGCGGGCGTCCCGTCCCTCCGGGCGGATCTGCTCGGGTCTCGGCCCGGCGCCCAGGGCTGAGCGGATGCCCGACGGCGCCGTCGCGACGCTCGCCGCGCCGATCCCCCGGGGGGAGACGCTCCTCGGGGACGCCTGGCGCCGCTTCCGGGGGAACCGCCTGGCGCTCGTCGGCCTCGTGATCGTCGGCGCCCTCCTCGGCGCGGCGGTCCTCGCGCCGTGGCTTGCGCCGCACGACCCCGGCAAGCAGAGCCTCGTCGAGAAGCGGGCGCGGCCGGGCGGGAAGTACCTGCTGGGCGCCGACGAGTTCGGGCGGGACATCTTCTCGCGCGTGATCTACGGGACGCGCGTCGCGCTCCTCGTCGGCACCGTCTCGATGGCCATCGCGCTCGTCCTGGGCCTCGCGCTCGGCAGCGTGGCGGGGTTCGTCGGGGGTTGGCTCGACGCGGCGCTCATGCGCGGCCTGGAGGTGCTGCTGGCCTTTCCCTACCTCCTCCTCGCCATCGCCGTCGTCTCGGCGCTCGGGCCCGGGGCGCTCAACACGACGATCGCCGTCGGAATCTGGGGGACGCCGCCCGTCACCCGCATCGTCCGGGGCTCGGTCCTCGCGCTCGCGGAGGCCGAGTACGTCCGGGCCGCCCGCGCGCTCGGGGCCTCGGGCCTCGTCGTGGTCGCGCGGCACATCCTCCCGAACGTGCTGCCGACGGTGATCGTCTACGCGACGCTCTTCATGGCGAACGCCATCCTGGTGGAGGCCGCGCTGTCGTTCCTCGGGCTCGGGGTCCAGCCCCCCACGCCCTCCTGGGGGCTCATGGTCTCGACGGGCCGCGACTTCCTCCTCGTCGCCCCCCACATCGCGACGATCCCCGGGCTCGCCATCATGGTGGCGGTCCTCGGGTTCAACCTGCTCGGCGACGGCCTCCGCGACGCCCTCGACCCGAAGCTCCGGGGAGCGTGACCGTGGCCCGGGCCGATGCTGACCCCGCTCGCGCCCTCCTCCCGTCTGGGCCACCGCTCCGTCATTCGGCGATGATGACGCCGCCGGACTCGGGATATAGGTGGTCGTGGAATCGCCAGACGCCCGATTTCTGGAAGGCGAAGGACCATGACTGCCCTGGAGGGATCGGTTTCCGCGGGTCGAACTCCGCGTCAACCTCGTGCGTCGGGTGGATGTTGGAGGCTGGCCAGTGGTCATGCTCTCCCTCGTTTACGAACGTGACCACCTGTCCTTTCTTGATCGTGAGACGCGAGGGGCTGAATCCCGTATCGCTCATTCTGATGACGATCCTTCCGCTAGGCAGTCCGCTGACAAGAAGAAGCGCCCCGAGTCCTGCGGCGACGCAGAGCACGAGGCCGAGCGCGAAGGCGGTCCGGCTGGCCAGCAGTGGCTTGCGCTTGTGCGCCAACACGCGGCCCTACCGCTCTGCCGGGTCTCTCCTTTTCGTCGGTGCGGCGGGGATCTCGGGACCGTCTGGACTATCGGCGGCGGGCGGGATCACAGGCGGGCTCCGCGGAGACAGGCCTCGCGCAGCGACGGCTCGAGCCCTGCGCACTTCTTGAGAACGATCGAGGGGTCGGTGGCTTGATTTCGGAGGTTCCAGCCCACGCGCTCATGGCAGGGAGCGGCGTACGCGCTTCCGACGGTCGCGCAGAACGCGCGCGCTCGCGAGACGTCCAGCTCGTCGAAATTCAGGATGTTGTCTACCGCACCGAGGACGCATTGATCCCGATGCTGGGCCGGGAACTTCAAGCAGATCTCCCAGGCGATCGTTTCGAAGGTCCCGCCTCGGGGGTTCTTCAACAGGTTTGTCTGCGAGCCTGGATTGGTGGCCATGAGACCGATGCTCTGCAGGCAGGATGCCACGTAGGATTCCGGCGCCTCGAGGCAGGCACGGGCGGCCTTGGCGACGTCGTTCCCGAAGATGTGCATCAACCACCCGGCGTGGTTGATGAAGCATTCGTGCCGATGCTTCTCGGCGACGCGGTTGCACGGCGCGAGGGGATCGGTCGCGGAGAAAACCCCCTGACGGGCCTCGCCGCGCGCTGCAGCGCCGACGTTCTCCATGAAGACCCCTTGCCAGCAGCCATCCTGGCCGACGGGAGTCTCGAGAGCATCGCAGGTAGCGAGCGCCGCGGGGAGGTCGTACGCCTGCGCCATCAGCACACCGTGCCCCGCGCCGTGGTAGCAGTAGAACTTGAACTTCGCGGAGCGAGCTGGATCGGCCTCCAGCGATCCGCAGATCAGGTGCACGGCTTCCCTGATGCTGCTGGCTCTGCCGAGCGCGTACTCCAGGAAGCCGTGCTGGCAACCGTAGTTGAAGGAAGTCGGGCAGAGGAGGAACGCCTCGCCGTTGATTCCGAATTCTCTCGCGGTGATGCGACCCGCACGGTGAGCGACCGGGTGGTAGTCGACGGCGCTGCTCACGAGGCCGTCTGCGTGGAGCAACCGCAGCAGGTCCAGGGATGCTTGGGGCCCGTGGGCTCGCGTAATCCGATCGAGTGCGGCGTCGAAGCACCTGGCAACGCGCGTGGGGCACTCGCCGAGTGCGCGCTCGTAGATCGCCCGGAAATCGTACGCTTCGGGCTTGCGGAACTTTGTTTCGACCGACGCGGGAACGCCGCGTTGCTGGCGGAAGGCCCAAAACGTCCCTACCACGACGGGGAAGGATAGCGCGATCAGAAGGAGCAGCTTCGCGTGGATCGCGGCGGTCGGGGAAGCGAGGCGGCGCATCCGTCTGAGCGCTGATTAATCAGAGTTGAGGAAGCCGGGGCAAGTGTTCCGATGTTGCGCTTCGACTCTCGAGCAGAAGCTCGTCAGCTCTTCCTGTGAGGCAAGGACCACGCGCGCTCGGGACACGATCACCCGGTAGCACGCGTCCTTTTCGTCTTCCTCCTTGAGGGCGCCGCAGAAGCGAAGCGCGGTATCCTGACCGTCTGCGGTCCAGAAGGTGTCCTGGGCCGCGCCGATGAGGCAGCCAGTTCGGAGCTCCCCTGCGGGGGCATGGGAACACGCCGCGATGGCCTGGGGTACGTCCCTTCGATGCACTCCCCCGACGTCGCGTCCCATGCTCTCGAAGCAGGCGCGTCGATAGCGCTCTGGGGCTCCGAGGCAAGCCGCTGCGATTCGAGCAAAATCCCCCGAGAACACCTGCATCATGCGCGACGTCTGGAGAAAGTAACAGGAGAACTTGTATTTGTCGGCAACGACGGTGCAGGGGTAGTGAGGATCGTCACTGAGGTACCTGGACGCGTGCCCTTCCTTCGCGCCGAGCGCGCCGACGATGTTTTCCATGAACACGCCGGTCCAGCATGATACCTGCCACTTTTCCGGAACGTGCTCGCAGGCCTCCAGGGCGTCGAGCAGCTCATATCCGGCCCAGGCCATGAGCCCGTGGCCGACGCCGTGGAAACACTGGTGGGCGAAGAACGGGCGAAGTTCGGAGCCACACACGAGCCGTAGCTGCTTCGAGAGATCCGCGGTGCCGTGCTCCTTGAAGTAGGCCTCCACGGCACCGTGATAACAGCCCGAGTGGCACTCCGCGCTGCAGGACTGGAACGCCTTCTGCTTCAGGAGCTCGTAGGCGAAGCGCCCGGCCTTGTGAGCAGGGTCGTGGCAGCTCCCGGGGAGCGGAGCCAGCTCGCTCAGGCGTCTGAGAGTCCTGGCAGGTCCGAACCGCTTCACGTAGGAGAAGAGCGCATCGTCGTCGGTGAACAGGACGGTCGAGTCCCCGGGAATGGCCGGATCGACGGGTCTCCCGGGTCCCACGCGCTCGCCCCGAGGGTTCCATAGGGCCGGCAGTGCCCTGAGCGGAATCCACCGATCGAGGACCAGAGACGTCACGCCCCCGGCGACGAAGACCAGCGCGTAAAGGACAAGCGCTCCAGCCTTGCTGGCCCTCATCGGGACGCCTCAACTCGCAAGGACGGATCCCGGCGGGATACCGGGCGATCTCCGTCGGCCGATGCCGCACCCTTCCCCGGCAGGTTGACAGGGGAATGCCTTCCAACTCCTAGCCCTGATCGGCAAATCCTCGACGGGCCCGATCCGGGTGGCGGCGCACCCGTTGCGCGGGTCCCCGGTCGTGGCGAACAGCCCACGCCGTCCTCACGGCACCCATCCCCCAGTGGGGCCCTTATACTTCCTCCGAGCCCGGGGAGTCCGGGAGCGAAGGGCATCGGTATGCCAGGGGACGGATGAGGAGTGGAGGCACGAGAGCCAGTGTGACCGCTCAGAGCTTGCGGACCAGAGGACCCCGTGGGGCGGAGCCCTCGGAGGCTCAGCGGCAGAGTGTCCCGGTCCGCAAGAGAACGGCGCTCGAGGTTCAAGAGAGCGCCGGGGGCGGCGGCGAGTTCACGGAGGACAGCCTGGAAGAGCCGGGCGTGGCCGGTGCGGCCAGAGGCTCCAACAGGCCGGGTCAGTCGCAAAATGGAGGCGGTGTGCAAGGCGGCCCCGGCGGCGGGGGTGGCGGCGGCGGCGGCGG
>CAYQDR010000021.1:0-49149 GCA_964416315.1 uncultured bacterium | reverse complement strand
GCGCGCGACGCCGCCCGCGCCGCCGGCGCCGCCCGGGCCGCGGTCGCGCCCGGCGCGCGGGCCGCCGCGAACCGGGCCGCCGAGCTGGCGCGCGACGCTGCAATGCGGGCGCGCGAGGCCGCGGAGGAGGCGAGCGACCGCCCGGAAAGCCATGCCAGGCGCTAGGCGCCGGCTCGTCGCGGCCGGCCTCGTGGGCCTCGTCCTCCTAGCCGCGGCGGCGCAGGTCCCGGCGCAGGGAACCCTCGAGGGGCTCCGCCGGGGGTTCCAGTCCCAGGTCGCCTTCAACCGCGGCAGGGCCCTGTACGAGGCGGGCGACTACCTGGCAGCCCGGGAGCGGCTCACCGAGGCCGTGACGCTCGAGCCCGACCACGACGAGGCACGGGCGCTCCTCGGCTGGACCCAGTATCGGCTGGGCGAGCATCGGGCGGCCATCATCACCTTCAAGGCCGCCCTGCGCCGCCAGCCGACGTGGGAAGGGCTCTGGAACGGCATCGGCTGGAGCCGGCTCCGGCTGGGCCGCTACCACCTCGCGAGCGAGGCGTTCCGGATCGCTCTCGACCAGAACCCCGAGTACGGGGACGCGATGATCGGGCTCGGTTCGGCCCAGTTCGAGCTGGGGCGCTACGACGCCGCCCTCCCACCTCTCCAGACCGTGCTCGGGCGCCTCACGCCTCTCGCCGGCCAGGAGCCCGCCGAGCTACCCGGGGTGCGGGCGAAGATGGCGTGGAGCCTCTACTACCTCGGGCGCTACCGTGAGGCGCTCGCGCTCTTCGAGCAAGGCATCCGGGCCACGCCCGAGTGGCACGGGCTCTACAACGGCGTGGGGTGGTGCTACCTCAAGCTCGGAGACCGGGCGCGGGCGCGGTCCGCGTTCGAGCGGGCGCTCGCGCTCAAGCCCGACTACGACGACGCCCGGGAGGGCCTGCGGCAGGCCGGCTGACGAGCGCCGCGGGCGCCGAGGGGTCCCTCGACGCCCGTGCGCTCCGGAGCGTCTGCCGCGGCGGCAGGCTACTTGTCGCGGATCGCCGCCTTGACCTTCGGGATCATGTCCGGCGGCATCGTCGTGACGCCGTGATCCTTCTCGGCATGCTCGGCGGCCTTCGCCAGGACCTCCGCCTCGTCCTTTCCTTCGACCACGGCCTGGCAGCCCGCCATGAGATCGCCGCAGCGGATGACCTTCGCCATGTCTCGTCCCCCTCGCCCTGCCCTCGCCCCCCGCGGGGGGAGAGGGGTTGAGTGGATCAGTGGCCCGCGACCGTCATGCGGCCGACCTTGAGCGTCGGCGCGGCCGTCTGGTCGCGGAAGACGAGGTCGCGGCCGACCATGTCGATGTCCCGGAGCATCCCGGGGAGGTTGCCCGCGATCGTGATCTCCTCGACCGGATGCGCGAGCGCGCCGTCCTCGATCCAGAACCCGACGGCCCCGCGGGAGTAGTCCCCCGTCGTGAAGTTGATCCCGAAGCCGATCAGCTCCGTCACGTAGAGGCCCCGGTCCACCGAGGCGATGATCTCCTCGGGCGCGTGCGGCCCCAGCTCGAGGTAGAGGTTCGTGTACCCGACCGTGACGCCCCCGCCCGCCTCGCGCGCGGCGTGGCCCGTCGCCTGAAGGCCGAGCTTCCGGGCGCTGTAGGTGTCGAGCAGGTAGCTGGCGAGTACCCCGCGGTCCAGGAGGACCGTCCGCCGGCTGGGCAAGCCCTCCCCGTCGAAGGGACGGGAGCCGAGCCCGCCCCGGATCATCGGGTCGTCCACCACGGTCACGCCCGGCCCCGCGAGCCGCTCCCCGAGGCGGCCGACGAGGAAGGATGTCCCGCGATAGAGGCTCGGTCCCGAGGCGGCGACCGCGAGCGCCCGGATGAGGCTCGCGGCCGTCTCCGGGTGGAAGACGACGGGGACCTCGGTCGTGACCTGCTTCCGCGCGCCGAGCCGCGCCACGGCGCGACGCGCCGCCTCGCGCCCGACCGCCTCGGGGCTGTCGAGCCCCGCGAGCCGCCGGCCGGAGGTGTACCAGTAGTCGCGCTCCATGTGGCCGTTCTCCACGGCCACGGGCGTCACGGAGAGGGCGAAGGACGAGGCGCGGAAGCGGCCGGCGAAGCCGCCGGTCGAGGCGTAGGCCACGCGGGCCTGCCGGTCGTAGAACTCGGCGCCCTCGGAGTTCCGGACACGGGGGTCCGCCGCCATCGCCGCAGCCTCGGCCCGCCGCGCCCGCTCCACCTTCTCCTCCACCGCGAGCGCGTGTCCCTCGCGGTCCCAGAGGTCGAGGTCGGGGACCTCGCGCGCGAGCGCTTCTGGCGCCGGAAGCCCCGAGTGCTCGTCCCGCTGCGTCACCCGCGCCAAGGCGACGGTCTCCTCGACGAGCCGGGCGAGCGCGGCGGCCGAGAGGTCCGAGGACGTCGCCGAGGCCGACCCGGTCCCCGTGAAGATCCGGAGCGAGCAGCGGCTCTCGCGGGCGTGCTTGAGGGACTCGATGTGACCCAGGCGGACCTGGACGGTCTGGATCTCCTCCTCGACCATGAAGGCGTCGGCCTCGACGGCGCCCTGGGTGCGGGCGCGGCGGAGGAGGTCCTCGAGCCTATCCAGCATGACCAGCGCCGGGCCCTACACTTCGGTGCCGCCGACGGTGATGCCGTCCACCCGGATCGTCGGGAGGCCGACCCCGACCGGCACCGACTGGCCGTCCTTCCCGCAGGTACCGATCCCCTCGTCGAGCTGGAGGTCGTGCCCCGCCCGGCTCACCCGGGTGAGGATCTCCGGCCCCGAGCCGACGAGGGTCGCGCCCTTGACTGGCGCCGTGACGCGACCCCCCTCGATCAGGTAGGCCTCGCTCGCGGAGAAGACGAACTTCCCGTTGGTGATGTCCACCTGCCCGCCGCCGAAGCTCACCGCGTACAGCCCCCGCGAGACGGAGCGGATGATCTCCTCGGGATCGTCCTCCCCGGCGAGCATGAAGGTGTTGGTCATGCGCGGCATCGGGGGGTGCTGGAACGACTCGCGCCGGCCGTTGCCGGTCAGCGGCATCCCCAGGAGGCGCGCGTTGAGGCGGTCCTGCATGTAGCCGCGCAGGATCCCCTTCTCGATCAGGACGGTCCGGCCCGTCGGCGTCCCCTCGTCGTCCACGTTCAACGAGCCCCGGCGGTTCGGAATCGTCCCGTCGTCCACGACCGTGACGAGCTCCGAGGCGACCTTCTGCCCGATCCGGCCCGTGAAGGCCGAGACCCCTTTCCGGTTGAAGTCACCCTCGAGCCCGTGCCCCACGGCCTCGTGAAGGAGGATGCCGGGCCAGCCGGGGCCGAGGACGACCGTCAGCGTCCCTGCCGGGGCGGGGAGCGCCCCGAGCTTCAGCACCGCCAGGCGCGTCGCCTCGCGCGCGAACCGCGCCCAGCGGTCCTCCTCCAGGAAGAAGTCGAAGCCGATCCGCCCGCCGCCCCCGTACCCCCCGCTCTCGCGCCGGCCGTTCTCCTCGACGACGGCCGTGACGTTGAGCCGGGTGAGCGGCCGGACATCGCCGACCTGCCAGCCCTCGGAGGTCGCCACGAGGGCGACCTGCTCCTCGCTCCAGAGGCTCGCGATCACCTGGCGCACCCGGGGGTCCTGGCGGCGGGCGAGGGCGTCAATCCGGCGGAGGAGGTCCACCTTCTTCTCGAGCGCCGCGTCCATCGGCGGCTCGGCCAGCGTGTAGAGGTCATGGGGGCGCCGGTCGACCTGGACGGGCACCACCGCCGAGCGCCCGGCGTGCTCGGCGATCGCCCGCGCCTGGCGGGCCGCCAGCTCGAGGTGCTCGAGGTCGAGGTCGTCCGTGTAGGCGTAGCCCGTGCGCACGTCCACCTGGGCGCGGACCCCGGCCCCCTGGGCCATCGTCCGGGATGCTCGCTTGACGACGCTGTCCTCGAGGAGCAGCTCCTCCCCGATCTGGTGCTCGACGAAGACGTCGGCGTAGTCTACCCGCCCCCCGCTCGCCCAGCCCAGGAGCGCCTCGAGCCGGCTCGACGTGAGGCCGTAGCGGTCGGCGAAGAAGCGCTCGGGGCGAGCGAGCTCCCGGGTCGTCGTCATCGGGCGTCTCCCAGAGTCCGGCTGTGGTGGCGGGCCGGGGACGACCCTATGGTACCACACCCCTCTCGCGCCGGGGCCCGCGAAGCCGAGCGATCATGATCGACCTTCCGTGCCGAGTACTTAACCACCTTCCTCTGATCCGGATCTTGAGGCCTGGTCGGCCGGCAACGGGCCGACCGGCTCCCCGGCCACCCAGGCCTGGATGATCTCGTGGATCGCCCTGAGCCCGTGGAGGACCGAGGGCCCAGGCGCGAGGATGTCGCCGGAGGGGAGAGCGTAGAGCCGCCCCTCCCGGACGGCCTCGACGGCCTCCCAGCCCGGACGGTGCCGGATCCTGTCCAGATCCGCGCGCTTGCCGCAGCAGGAGACGAGGACGATCTGGGGGTCCCGGCGGACCACCTCGGCCGGATCCACGACGCGGCCCCGGGCTTCCGGCTGCTCGCGGAGCTCCGGGAACACGTCCCGGCCCCCCGCGATCTCGATCAGCTCGGAGACCCAGCGGATGCCGGCGATCGGCGGCTCGTCCCACTCCTCGAAGTAGACCCGGGGCCGGTCGGGCCAGACGCTCGAGAACTCCCGGATCTGGCGAATCTCGTCCTGCATGTCCTGGACGAGCGCCCGGGCCTGGGCCTCGCGCCCCAGGACCCCGCCGATCAGCAGGATCGCCCGGTAGATCCCGGCGAGGCTCCGCTGGTTGAGGGCGAGGACCGGGATCCCGGCTCTGACGAGATCACGGACGACGTCAGCCTGAAGGTCGGAGAACGCCAGGACGAGGTCGGGCTGGAGGGCGAGGATCCGGTCGAGGCGGAACGTCGTGAAGCCGCCGACCCTCGGTTTCTCGCGCGCCTCGGGCGGACGGTGAGCGGTGCCTGGGACCCCGACGACACGGTCGCCGGCGCCCAGGGCGAAGGCGACCTCCGAGGTTTCCGCGCTCAGGCAAACGATGCGCTCGGGATAGGGCGCGGTCGGCGTGCCGTACACGAGGCCAGTCTACCGTGACACCAGGCGATCCGGCAGAAACACCTGGGCCGCCGCAGTCGAGCGCCCCTCCACGATCCAGTCCCGGATGACCGTCACCCGGAGACCCGCGCCGGCCAGCTCGTAGGCGCACGCCGCCCCGATGACGCCGGCGCCGACGACCACGACGTCGGAAGCCTTCATGGCCAGGCCGCCTCGCACGCGGCCAGCAGAGCTTTCGTCGCCGTCGCCGGGTTCTCGGCCTCGAGCAGCGCCCGGATCACCGCCACGCCCGCCGCGCCCGCGGCGCGGAGCTCGCCGACGCGGGCGGCCATGACGCCGCCGACCGCCAGGACGGGGATCCGCACCCGCCGACAGACCTCCGCCAGCGCCTCCAGCCCCCGGGGCGGGCCGTACGGACGCTTCGATGGCGTGTCGTACACCGGGCCGAAGAGGACGAAGTCGGCGCCCCCGCGCTCCGCCGCCTCGGCCTCTGCGGCACTGTGAGTCGAGACCCCGACGAGCCGATCGGGACCGACGAGCCGCCGGGCGACGTCCGGCGGGAGGCCGGCCGAGGGGAGGTGCACCCCGTCGGCGCCCGCCGCGACGGCGACGTCGGCGCGGTCATTCACGAGGAGGCGGGCCCCGTGGCGCGCGGTGCGGGCGCGGAGGTCGCGGGCGAGCGCCAGGAGCTGGCCGGCGTGGAGATCCTTCTCGCGAAGCTGGACCGCCGGGAGCCCGGCGCCGAGGCAGGCCTCGACGACCTCAGGGAGGGACCGCCCCCCGGTTGCCCGACGATCGGTGACCAGGCAGAGCCGGAAGCCTACGGAAGCGGGGCCCAGTCCGGCATCCCCTCCAGCGGGCTCGTCGCGGTCGCGTAGAGCTTGCGGGGAATGCGGCCCGCCTTGTACGCGAACCGCCCCGCCTGGACCGCGAGCTTCATCGCCTCGGCCATCGCCTCGGGGTCCCGGGCCTGGGCGATCGCCGTGTTCATGAGCGCTCCGTGGCAGCCGAGCTCCATCGCGATGGCGGCGTCCGAGGCTGTTCCCACTCCCGCGTCCACGATCACGGGCACGGACGCGGCCTCCAGGATGATCCGGATGGTGTACGGGTTGCGGATCCCCATGCCCGAGCCGATCGGAGCGCCGAGCGGCATGACGGCCGCGGCGCCGGCGTCCTGGAGCTTCCTGGCCGTCACCGGGTCGTCGTTCGTGTACGGGAGAACGACGAACCCCTCGCGCGCGAGCGTCTTCGTCGCCTCGAGGAGCCCCAGCACGTCGGGGAACAGGGTCTTCTCGTCGCCGATGACCTCGAGCTTGACGAACTCGCCGAGCCCGGCCTCGCGGGCGAGGTACGCGGTCCGGACGGCCTCGTCCGCCGTGTAGCAGCCCGCCGTGTTGGGAAGGAGCGTGATGCGGCTCGTGTCGACGTAGTCGAGGAGCGACTCGCCTTTGCGGGAGAGATCCACCCGGCGCACCGCGACCGTGACCATCTCGGCGCCCGAGACCTCGTGGCACCGGCGCATGACTTCGAACGACGGATACTTTCCCGTCCCGACGATCAGCCGGGACTGGAACGAGCGGCCTCCCAGGATCAGTGGCTCGTCCCACATGGCCCGATCCCTCCTCTCAGCCCCCCGCCATGGGGCGCACGATCTCCACGCGGTCGCCCTCGCGGAGGACCGTCGTCGCGTAGCTCGCCCGGCGGGCGACCTCCCGGTTGAGCGCCACCGCCATGTATTCCTGGCACACCCCGAGCTCCCCGAGGAGGTCGGCGAGCGTCAGCCCCTCCCGGAGCTCCATCGGCTGCCCGTTGACGACGACCCGCATCAAACGCAAAGACCGCACCGGGAGGCGGTGCGGTCTGCTCGACGGGACCTCGGGCCTGCCGCGCCGCGTTCCCTTCGCTGGAATTACCCAGAGCAGGTTCGAGGGGTCCCGGGCCGCGCCCGGTTCTCAGTGTCCCTCCCCCCGCGGCTCTGCGATCAGTATAACGCCAGCGTGAGGCCGCCGCAACACGGCAGCGGCTCACTCCGTCCGGAGGCGGGGGTCGAGGGCGTCGCGGAGGCCGTCGCCGAGGAGGTTGAAGCCGAGGACCGAGAGCATGATCGCCGCGCCCGGGAAGAAGAAAACCCACCAGGCCCCGCTCGTGAAGTACTTGTAGGAGTCGGCGAGCATCGCTCCCCACTCCGGGGTCGGAGGCTGGGCGCCCAGCCCGAGGAAGCCGAGCGCCGCCGCCTCGAGGATGGCGAACGCGATCGCGAGCGTCGTCTGGACGATCAGCGGCGGCAGCGTGTTCGGAAAGATGTGGCGGAGGAGGATCCGCCGGCCACTCCCCCCGAGGCCCCGGGCGGCCGTCACGTACTCCTGCTCCCTGAGCTCCAGCACCGCGCCCCGCGCGATCCGCGCGTAGACCGGGATCGACACGACGCTGATCGCCAGGAGCGAGTTCCGGAGCCCCGGGCCGATCATCGCCACGATCGCGATGGCGAGGAGCGTCGAGGGGAACGCGAGCAGGATGTCCATGCAGAACATGATCACGAGATCCACCCGCCGCCCCGCGTATCCCGCGATCAGGCCGAGGAGCGACCCGATGACCGAGGCCAGCGCGACCGCGCTCACGCCGAGCCCGAGCGAGACGCGCGTCCCGTGCAGCACGCGGACCAGGATGTCGCGCCCGAGCGAGTCGGTCCCGAACGGGTGCTCCCCGGTGGGGGACTTGAGCCGCAGCCCCAGGTTCGAGTCGGTCTTCGCGTCGTAGTGGTGGAGCGCGGGCGTCAGGACCGCGATCAGCAGGAACGCGCAGACGATCGCGAGCCCCGCGCGCGCCACCGGGCTCGCCAGGAGCCGGCCCCACGCCTGGGCGGCGGGGCTCTGGCCGCGTGCGGCGGGGACGGCGATCGACTCGACGGCGGCAGCGGGCGTGGCCATCAGTCGTACTTGATGCGGGGGTCCGCCACCGCATAGAGGAGGTCCGTGACCAGGTTCACGGTGACGAAGATCACCGCGATGAAGAGGCTCGCCCCCTGCACGATCGCGTAATCCCGCGACTCGATCGCCTCGTAGACCCAGAGCCCGATCCCCGGCCACGAGAAGATCGTCTCGGTGAGGATCGCGCCGGCGAGGAGGCGGCCGATCTGGAGCCCGACGACCGTCATGACGGGCAGGAGCGCGTTCCGGAGTGCGTGACGCAGGATGACGGCGGTCTGCGGCAAGCCCTTCGCCTCCGCCGTCCGGATGTACTCGCGGGAGAGCACCTCCAGCATGCTCGCGCGGGTCATCCGGGCGATGACGGCGAGCGGGATGGTGGCGAGCGCCACGGCGGGCAGGACCAGGTGGCGGAGGGCGTCGCCCGCGACCTCCCAGTTCCGCTGGACCACGGCGTCCAGGATCACGAAGTTCGTCCACGGCTCGAACACGGTCGCGCTGTCGAGGCGGAAGCCCGTCGGGAGCCACCGGAGCTGAACGCCGAAGAACCACGCCAGCATCACCCCGAGCCAGAAGATGGGCATCGAGACCCCGGTGAGCGCCCAGACGCGCGAGACGCTGTCCATGAGCGAGTTGCGCCAGACCGCGGAGATGATCCCGATCGGGACGCCGAGGGCGATCGCGAGGAAGATCGCCGAGGTCGCCAGCTCCACGGTCGCCGGGAACCGGCGCAGGAGGTCCCGGGTCACCGGGTCGCCGCGGACGATGGACACCCCCAGGTCGCCACGGAGGACCCTCCCCAGGTAGATCAGGTACTGCTCGTAGATCGGCCGGTCCAGCCCGAGCTGCTTCTTGACCGCGGCGACCTTCTCGGGCGTCGCCCGCTCGCCCAGCATCGTCTGGGCGGGGTCGCCGGGAATGAGGTGGATGAAGCCGAAGACGAGGATCGAGACCCCGATGAGCACGGGGACGACGGTGAGGGCGCGCCGGATGGCGTACTGCCTCACCGACCCCCCTCTCCCAACAGGCGCGAGACGGCGCTCACGCTTCGCTACACCGCGCGCAGCGGGTCGAAGCGCTCCGAGCGCGGGCTCTGCCCGCGCAACCGATCCTGGGGGGAGGACTCGGAGGGGGGCCTTGCCCCCCTCCGACATGAGGGGCGTACTGCCTCACCGCCGCCCCCGTCCTCTCCTGGCGCTCAACATACCAAACAGAGCCGGATACACCACGCGTCCATGCCCGACCGCTTCGCGCGCGGGCTTTGCCCGCGCAACCCTCCTCGGGGGAGGTTCGGCCCCCCGAAAGAAAGGGGGGCGAAGCCCCCCTCCGAGGTTCTACTGGATCGAGACCGTGTTGAAGTACTCGGTGCTGGTCGGGTTCGGCACGTACCCCTTCACCTTCTTCGAGAGGGCGAGCGGGGGCTGGTTGTTGGCGATGAAGAGCCGGCCGGCGTCGTCGAACAGCATCTGCTCGGCCTGGCGGTAGAGCTTCGCGCGCTCGGCGAACTTCGTCTCCGACTGGGCTCGGAGCAGGGTGTCGGCGAGGGCCTTGTTCGCGTAGAAGGCCTCGCGGGCCGCGCCGGGATTGCAGAAGAAGTAACAGAGGAAGTTGTCGGGGTCGCCGTTGTCACCGGTCCACCCGAGCATGTAGAGGGGGAGCTGGCCGTTCTTGCGCTTGTCGAGGTAAACGGCCCACTCTGCGGTCTGGAGCTGCGCCTTGATCCCGACCTTGGCCAGATCCGCCGCCATCGCCTCGCCGATCTCCTTCGGGCTCGGGAAGTACGGCCGCGACCGTGACATGTACCAGAAGACGAGCGGCTCCTTCTTGCCGTCCTCCCAGGTGATCTCGCTGAGGCCCTGCGCGAAGCCGGCCTGCTTGAGAAGGTCCCGGGCCTTGGCCGGATTGTAGTCGAAGCCCTTCAGCTCCTTGTTGTAGCCCCAGAGCGACGGCGGCTGGAACTGCGTGGCGACGAGCCCCGTCCCCCCGTAGAGCGCGTCCACGATCGCCTTCTTGTTGATCGCGTGGCCGAAGGCCTGGCGGACACGCTTGTCCTGGAACTCCTTCACCTTGTAGTTGAACGCGACGTACCCGGTCGTGTTGGTCGGCCGGAGCAGGAGCTGGAGATTCGCGTCCGTCTTCACGACCTTCACGTCGTCGGGATTGACCCCCTCCATCGCGTGTATCTCGCCCGCCTTCAGCGCGGCGAGCCGTTGCGAGTTGTCCTTGATGTTGCGGACGACGACCCGCTTGACCTTGGGCTTGACCCCCCAGTAGTCGGGGTTCGCCTCGAGGATGACCTCCTGGTTCGGCTTCCACTCGACGAACTTGAACGCCCCCGTGCCCACCGGGTGCTTCCCGAACTCGGTCCCCCACTTCTCCACCGCCTTCGGGCTCGCGATGCCGAAGCTGAAGATTCCGATGTTCGCCAGGAACGGGGCCTGGGGGGCCTTCAGGGTGATCCGGACCGTGTGGGAACCGGCGGCCTCGACCTTCGTCACGATCGACTTGTCGTCGAAGCCCTCGAACTGGCCCTCCCAGTACTCGAAGGTCTGGCCGGCCTTGATCTGGTTCTCGTGCTGCGGATGGCTCGACTTCCACCACCGCTCGAAGTTCCAGACGACGGCCTTGGCGTCGAGCGGCTCGTCATCGTGGAACTTCACGTTCTTCCGGAGCTGGAGCGTCCAGACCTTGCCGTCCGCGGAGACCTCCCACTTCTCGGCCAGGGCGGGCTCGATCTCGGTCGTCGAGCCCTTGTACTTGACGAGCGTGTCGAAGACCTGGTTCGTGATCCGCCCCGAGATCCCGTCGGTGATGACAGCGGCGTCGAACTGCACGGGCTCGCCCTGCGCGCCGAAGACGAATGTCTGGGCCAGGGCCGGCGCCGCCCAGCCGAGGAGCAGGGCGGCGGCGACCGCGAGGACCGCTCTCGTGAACCGCATGGTGTGTCCCTCCTTACTGGTGGTGAACTGCCGTGGCCACGCCCGGGCGCCCGGCCCGTCCGTCGAGCTGGCGGCCGAGCTCGGCCGGCTCGGTCGTCGGGGCCTGGCAGGCATAGCGCTCGCACACGTACGCGGTCGGCTGCCCCGACCGCGCGACCTTGCCCTCGAGGAGTGGAAGGCCCGCCGTCTCTCCGTCGGCGACGCCAGCCAGGACGCGCCTCGGGAGGTAGCGCGAGAAGACCTCGCGGAGGAGCGGCGCCCGCACGGACTCGCCGGCGCCGGCCGGCCAGAGGAGCGCGACCTCGAGGGCGGGGCCCAGGTGGAAGTCCAGTGCGCCCAGAAAGCGCCCGAACCCCGAGGGATAGCGGGCCATCAGCGGCGCCACCGGTCGGAGCGCGGCGAGCCCCGTCCGCCCGTACCGCTCCTCTCCGGTGAGGATGGCCAGCCGGAACAGGACGTCCGCCGCGACCGAGGTGCCCGACGGGACGGCCGAATCGAAGAGGTTTCGTGGCCGGACGATGAGCGGCTCGTGGTCCGTGCCCGTGTCGAAGAACGCCTCGGCTGCCGGGTCCCAGAACAGCCGCAGCATGTCCTCGACCAGCTCCCGGCCCGCGTCGAGCCACCGGCGCTCGAACGTCGCCTCGTAGAGGGCGAGGAGGCCGTCGGCCACCATCGCGTGGTCCTCGAGGTAGCCGAGGAGCTTTGACCGGCCGTCCTTCCAGGTGCGGAGGAGCCGGCCTTCCGGGCGGAGCTCGCGGAGGAGGAACGCCGCGTTCCGCTCCGCCACCGCCCGGAAGTCCGCCCGCTCGAGGGCGCACGCGGCCTCGGCGAAGGCCCGGAGCATCATCCCGTTCCAGCCGGCCAGCACCTTCTCGTCCCGGCCCGGCCTGACGCGCCGCTCGCGGACCTCGAAGAGCTTCCGCCGGGCCCGCCCCAGCAAGGAGTCCAGCTCGCCGCGGCCGATCCCGAGCTTGGCCGCCACCGCGTCCGCCTCGCGCGGGACGTGGAGGATGCTCCGGCCCTCGAAGTTCGGCCCATCCGCGAGCCCCCACCAGAGCGCGGCCGCGGCCGCCTCGTCCGGATCGAGGACCTCGCGCAGCTCGGCCTCCGTCCAGCGGAAGAACTTCCCCTCCTCGCCCTCCGAGTCCGCGTCCTGGGTCGAGTAGAAGCCGCCGTCCGGGTGGGTCATCTCGCGGACGACGTAGTCCAGCGTCTCGGTCGCGATCCGCCGGTATCCGCCCTCTCCCGTGGCCTGCCAGGCGTTCAGGTACAGCAGGGCGAGCTGAGAATTGTCGTACAGCATCTTCTCGAAGTGGGGAACGAGCCAGACCCCGTCCACCGCGTACCGGTGGAAGCCCCCGCCCAACTGGTCGTAGATCCCGCCCCGCGCCATCCGGTCGAGGGTCAGGCGCACCATCTCCAGGGGCTCGGCGCGCCCCGTCCGCCGCCAGTACCGGAGCACGAAGTCCCACGCCATCGGCTGCGGGAACTTCGGCGCCCGCCCGAGCCCGCCGTCCCGCGCGTCGAACTCGAGCCGGAACCGCTGGAACGCGCCGTCGAGGATCTCACGGGTGAGGAGGTCCCCGCCGGCGCGGACGCGCTCCGCCTGGCGCAACTCGGCGAGGAGCCGGCGGCCCGCTTCCTCCACGCGGTCGCGCTGCTCCCGGTAGACCTCGGCTATGGTCGCCAGGATGCGCGGAAACCCGGGGATCCCGTGGCGGTCCTCCGGGGGGAAGTACGTCCCCCCGTAAAACGGCACGCCGTCGGGCGTGAGGAAGACGGTCATCGGCCAGCCGCCGTGCCCCGTCATCGACTGCACGGCCTGCATGTAGATCGCGTCGACGTCGGGTCGCTCCTCCCGGTCCACCTTGACGCTGACGAAGCGCTCGTTCATCAGGCTGGCGATCCCGGGATCCTCGAACGACTCCCGCTCCATCACGTGGCACCAGTGGCACGCCGAGTAGCCGACGGAGAGGAGGACCGGCTTCCCCTCGGCCCGCGCGCGCGCGAAGGCCTCCTCCCCCCACGGGTACCAGTCCACCGGGTTGTACTGGTGCTGGAGGAGGTAGGGGCTCGTCTCCTTCGCCAGGCGGTTCGGGGCGCGATCCGCGGACCGCCTCTCGGTGGACATCAACGCTCCGCCGCCCGGCGGTGGAACGGGAGCGCCGCGACCTCGGCGGTGAGCGCCCCGCCGGCACCGGCGACCTCGACCTTCGTGCCGGGCGCCCAGTGCTCGCGGCGGAGGAACCCGAGCGCGAGCCCGCGGCCGAGCGCCGGTGAGACGACCGGGCTCGTGATCCGCCCGACCTCCCGCCCCTCCACGGAGACCGCCGCGCCCGCCGCGGGGATCCGCCCGTCCGGGAAGGAGAACCCCACGATCTTCCGGTTGACGTGGCCGCGGTACGTGATCCGCGCGACCACCTCCTGGCCGACGTAGCAGCCCTTCGTGAGGGAGTACGTCTGCTCGAGCGGGGCCTCGAGGAGCAGCGTCGAGGCGTCGACGTCCACTCCGTACCAGACGACGCCCGCCTCCACGCGAAGCACGTTCCAGGCCTCCCGGCCCACGGGGCGGACGCCCGCCCCGATCGCCCGCTCCCAGAGGGGCGCGAGGGCGCCGACGGGGGCCCAGAGGTCGTACCCGTCCTCGCCGGACTCCGCCGTCCGCACGACGTGGAGCTCGAGCCCGTCCACGCCCGCTCGCGCGTGATGGTAGAGGCCGAGGTCCGGGAGCGCCTGGCCGAGGAGCCCCTCCACGGTCTTCCGCGCCGCCGGGCCCGCGAACGTGAGGATCCCCTCGGCCGCGCTCGCGTCCTCCAGCTCGACCCGCTCGGAGATGAGCAGGCGGTCGAGCGCCTCGAGGGTCGGCCGGACCAGGAGGGCGTCGGTCTCGAGCAGGATCCGATCCGGCAGGGCGTGGGCGACGAGGAGCGAGACGATCTTGCCGTGCGCGTCGAGGAAGGCGGCGGGGCAGCCCTGGCCGGGGCCGAGCGCCTTGACGTCGTTCGAGAGCATCCCCTGGAGAAAGCTGACCCGGTCCCGCCCGGTGGCCGCGATCTTCCCGCGGTGGGAGCGGTCGGTCAGCCCGACGCGCTCGCGCACGGCCTCGTGCTCGGCCGACGGGCTCCCGTAGTCGAGCGGGAGGAGATGGCCGTCGGCCTCACCGAAGCGCGCGCCGAGGCGGGCGTGAAGCTCGTGCAGGGGAAGCTGGGTGGCCATGGACCGGGCCGAAGCGCGCCCGGGCAAAATTATACCAGAGGGAGACCCCGCGGGGCTTGCCTGGGCGCCCTCGGTCGGCGCATGATCACGCCATGGCGGGCAGCGGATTCGGCGCCGCCGAGGTGGGACACGCGTCCCTCGTGATCGCGCGCGACGCCGTCGAGGGCTGGGTGCGCACCGGCCTCCTCTCCGAGCCGCCCCGCGCCCTGCCGCCGGCCCTCCGCGAACGGAGCGGCGCCTTCGTCTCCCTTCGCGCGGGACCGCGCCTCCGTGGGTGCATCGGGACGCTCGCCCCGACCCGGGTGACGCTCGCCCACGAGATCATCGCCTGCGCCGTCAACGCCGCGACGCGCGATCCCCGCTTCCCGCCGGTACGGCTGGACGAGCTGCCCGGGCTCGTCTACGAGGTGGACATCGTGGGGGCGCTGGAGGCGGTCGCCGGGATCGGCGACCTCGACCCCAAGCTCTACGGGGTGGTGGTCGAGTCCGCCGGCCGTCGCGGCGTCCTCCTCCCGGACCTCCAGGGGGTGGACACCCCCGAGCAGCAGGTCCAAATCGCGCGCATGAAGGCCGGGCTCCCGCCCGACGCCCCGCTCGGCCTCTACCGGTTCGGGGTCTGGCGCTTCGCCGAGCCGGGCTCCCCGGCATAGGCCCGCCCTACCAGCGCCGGGTTTCCCCGTGCCGGAGAACCCAGATCCGCTCCGGCCCGAGCCCACGGCGTCGCGCCTCGGCCTCCACCCGCCGGGGCGGCTCGTCGATCGGCTCCTCGGCGAGGTCGAACGTCCCCCAGTGGATCCCGACGAACCGCTCGCCCCGGACGTCCGCGAAGATCTGCAGCGCCTCCTCGGGCGTCGTGTGCGTCCACTTCATGATGACCTGCGGCATGTACGAGCCGATCGCGATGGCCGCGAGGTCGAAGGGGCCGAGGCGGCTCCCGATCTCCTTGAAGGCGTCGTAGTAGCCCGTGTCCCCGGCGAAAAAGAACCGCCGGTCGCGGCCGGCGACGACCCAGCCGCTCCAGAGCCGGCGGTTCTGGTCCCAGAACGTCCGCGTCGCGAAGTGCTGCGCCGGGACGCACGTGAGCGTGAGCCCCCTCAGGGTCCGGCTTTCCCACCAGTCCAGCTCCTCCACGTCGTCGATCCCGAGGCCGGCGAACCACGCCTTGAGCCCGAGCGGCACGAGGAAGCGCGGGCGGTGGACCGCGGCGAGCCGCCGGACCGTTGTCAGGTCGAGATGGTCGTAGTGGTCGTGGGAGATGAGGACCAGGTGGATCGGCGGGAGGTCCTCGAAGCGGAGGCCCGGGGGCGTGAGGCGCCGCGGCCCCATGAAGGAGAACGGGCTGGCCCGGCCGGACCAGTGGGGATCCGTCAGGATGTTGACCCCGTCGAGCTGGACGAGCAGGGTCGAGTGGCCGACCCACGTCACGGTCGCCTCGGTCCCGTTCTCCCGGAGCGCCCGCCCGTCATTCGGGACCACGGCGAGGTTCGCATTGCGCGTGCGGAACGTCGTGTTCCAGATCCGCGACACGAAGAACGTCCAGCGGGTCCAGAACCCCGGCCGGGAGAACGCAGGGTTCGTGTTCCGGAACCCCCGCTCGAGGTGGTGGGCCGGGGCCCCGGGCTTGGCCCCGCCGGGGCCCGCGCAGGCGGCGAGCGCCGTGACCGCGATCAGCGCGACGAAGACCCAACCGCGACGCGAACCGGGACGCACGAGGCCCCAGTGTACCGCAAGCCGGTCCGGGATTCCGCCGAACGCGGCTTGACGCGAGCGCGGGGCGCGTGGTAGTGAGCATCGCCGATGGCGGCCTGGGACGAGGCGCGGGAGCTGGCCCGGCTGAACGGCGCGATCGTGGAGGCCGAGGGTTACCCGAAGCTGCTGGGGATGCGCTTCGTGGAGGCCAAGCCCGACCGCCTCGTCGCGGAGATGGCGTGGCGGCGGGACCTCACGATGGTCTACGGGGTGCTCCACGGCGGCGCCACGGTCGGGTTCGCCGACACCGTCGCGGGCGTCGCGACGTGGATGCGCCTCGCGGAGGGCCAACTCTTCCAGACGATCGACCTCCAGGCCAGCTACCTTCGGGGCTGCCGCGGCGGCCGGCTCCGCGCGACCGCGATTCCGGTCCACCTGGGACGGCGGCTCCACGTCTGGACCGTGGAGGTGCGCGACGAAGAGGCGCGCCTCGTGGCCCAGTGCAAGGTGACGCAGCTCGTCATGGAGGGTGGGCGCTGATGCGGGGACGCCCGGCAGTTTGCCGCCCCGTCCCCGCCGCGGGTCCCAGGCGGCGCTTCCGGGAAGCGCTGCTCCGCTGGTACGCGCGGCACCGGCGGGATCTCCCGTGGCGGCGGACCCGCGATCCCTACCGCGTCCTCGTCTCCGAGGTCATGCTCCAGCAGACGCAGGTGGAGCGGGTCATCCCCAAGTACCACCAGTTCCTGGGGCGTTACCCGACCCTGGAGACCCTCGCGGCCGCCGAAGTGGCGGACGTGAAGCGGACCTGGTACCCGCTCGGCTACAACATCCGCCCCGTCCACCTCCACGGGATCGCGCGCGAGGCCGTCGCGCGCTACGGCGGCCGCCTCCCGGACGACGAGGCGGCGCTCCGCAAGCTCAAGGGGATCGGGCGCTACACCGCGGGCGCCGTTCTCTCGTTCGCGTACGGGAAGCGCGCGCCGATCCTCGACACGAACATCCGCCGCGTCCTCGGCCGGATCTTCTACGGCGAGGACGGACGCCGCGTTCCCACCGCCGAGCTGTGGCGGCTCGCGGAGGCTGCCCTCCCGAGGACGCGCGTCTACGACTTCAACCAGGCGCTGATGGACTTCGGCGCGACGTGGTGTACGGCGCGCAAGCCGCTTTGCCTTCCCTGCCCGATGCGGCGCTTCTGCCGGGCCTACCCCTGGCCTCCCGCGGGGGCATGAGCCCGGCGACGGACGCCCTCGCGCGAATCCTCGCCCGAGTCGGCCGCTGCACCGCCTGCCCGACGATGCGCGGGTGGATCAAGTTTCCGCGCGCGGCGAGCGGCCGCCGGGAGGCGCGCTTCATGCTCGTGGGGGAGGCCCCCGGCGGGGCCAGCATCCGGAACCGCCGCCAGTGGACGGGGACGGGCGGGATGCTCCTCCGCCGCGCGATCCGCCCGCTCGGCCTCGACCTGGAGGACCTCTTCTACCTCACCAACGCGGTCAAGTGCTGGCCGGCGGGGCGCCGCGGCGCCAACCGGAGCCCGCTCCGGAGCGAGGCCATCCGCTGCGCCCCGTTCCTCGCCGAGGAGGTCGCCGCGCTGGATCCGGAGGTCATCGTCGCCGTCGGCGCCCTCGCCGCCCGCGCCCTCGTCCGCGAGCCGATCCGGCTCCCAGCCGACCACGGCCGGCGCTTCCGCGTGGACGGCCGCGAGCTGATCGTGCTGCTCCACCCCGCCAACGCGAGCCGCCACCCGTCGGTGTGGCCGACCTACCGGGCCTCGCTCGTCGCCCTCTTCGCCGAGCTGGCGGCGCGCGCCGATTTCCCGGTCGTCGAGGTCACCGCGGCGGTGATCGGACGGGGCGGTCGCTATCTCGTGACGCGGCGGGCGGCGGGAGGGCACCTCGGCGGGGTGTGGGAGTTCCCCGGCGGCAAGCGTCACTCCGGGGAGAGCCTCGAGGCCTGTCTCGCGCGAGAGCTCGAGGAGGAGCTCGGCGTGAGACCCGCGGTCGGCGAGCGGCTCTCGGTCGTCCCCTGGACGTACCCGGACCGGCGGGTCGTCCTCCACTTCTATCGGTGTAAGATCAGCGGGCGGGCCGTCGAGGCCCGGGAGGGTCAGGCGGTCCGGTGGGTCACTCCCCGGCAGCTCGCCCGCCTGCCCATGCCCCCGGCCGACGCCGCGCTGGTCGCCGCGCTGGCGGGGCGCGCCACCCACCGTGGGCCCTCACGAAAGGAGACGGCATGAGTGACACGCAGCTGATGGTTCTCGCCGGGATCCTCGCGTTCCTGAGCGTCGTCGTCGTGGTGGCGATCGGCGCCACCATCGCCGTGGTCACCGCGCACTAGCCCGGCCACGCCGCCTACGGCAGGACGGTCAGGTTCGGGTGGCGGCGCCAGAGGTAGCCACCCATCGCGACGGCCGCGAGGAGATTCCCGACCAGGATCGCCGGCCAGCTCAGGGCGCGGAGGACCGGCTCCGCGAACAGCATGGTCAACACCAGGAACCCGAACTCGAAGACCGCGAAGAACAGGAGGATGCCGAACGCGGCGTTCGGCCTCTCCTCGGCGAACGCGACGAGCCACGAGGCCGCGCAGCCGATCACGCAGAAGACGAGCCCGTGCACCCACGTGTAGGTCAGGACCATCTCGAACGAGATCGGAAGGGCGTCCGGGGACGCGGGGATCTGGCCCCGCCGGTACAGGGCCGTCCCGAGGAGGGACGGGGTGGCGAGGGGCCGGCCCCGGACCGTGTCGAGGATCAGGAACCAGATCGCGATCGTGGCCGCGCCGATCACGCCGGCGACGAGCCCATCCTGAAAGAGCCGATCGGTCGTGGTCTGCACGCGGTCCTCGCCGGGAGGCGCGGTCGCCGCTTCGCGCTGGGCAATCATCGCTCGCTCCTTTCCGGGCGCCCGACACCCGCCTCCTTCACCACCTGAAGAGACGAACGCCCCCGTCGGCCATTCCCATGGCCCGCGGGGGCGTCGAACGACTGTCCAGGGCCCGATCCAGGGAGCATCCTGCCTCCCCTGCGGCCGGAGGTTCGAGACGGACTCTATCCCCCGGTTCCCGCGCGTGTCAAGCGACAGGGACCGAGTCCGGGGGTATCACACCGGCGACGCCCTGTAACCGAAACCGCGAGTCCGCGTGGATGCTCTCGGCAGGATCCCCCTGCCAAGCGCGTGAGAAACCGCGCGCGAGCGCGCGACCGAGTCAGCGGCGAGCGGCTGGCACAGCAGTTGCTCTTTTCTGCGGTGACTTCACTCCCGAGGAGGGTGGACATGACCCACGCCATGACCCGCACCACCGGACGTGCCGGGGGCTCCCGCCTCCGCGCACTGGTGGTCCTGCTCGTCGCCGCCGCGCTGCTCTGCACGGCGGCCCTGGGCGCGGACCGCCTGAGACCCGACGACTGGCAGCGCCTCATCCGGATCGGCGACATCCTCGCCGCCGGGGGCCGGCCCGCCGACCCCGAGGCAGCCGGGCTCTCCGCCCGGGCCGCCTACCTGCTCGCCTTCCACCACGCGCAGGACGCGGAGGATCTCGGGCGGATGCTCGCCGCCGCGGACCGGCTCGATCAGATCGGGGAGGCGGCCGCAGCGCGCCACGTGCGCCAGGCCGTAGCGTCGATGGCTGCGAACCGAGTTGTGACAGACCGAGCCCGTTGGGAATCAGCCTCGCAAGACTTCGCAGCATCGGCTACATTACAGTAGCGGGACGACCAGCGGACCGGGAATCTGCTGGCAGGCAGACCGCGCCGGTGGTGTTGGTCTCGACCATTAGGCGCGGAGTAAGCTGGTGATCCTCTCGGCCAGGGAGGCCCTCCTGACGTGACCGCTCGTCTTGCCCGGAGCCCGCCGCCTGCTACAGATTCAGCGCGAACTTCTGGAAAGACCGAATCTCCCGGGGCGGGTTCTCCTTGCTCCCCTTGGCGGTCCAGGACACCTCGGCGACGTAGAGGTCGCCGCGGGAGTCCAGCGCCACGCCGTGGGGCGCGACGAACTGGCCGGGCTTCTCCCCCGCGAAGCGGTCGCCGACCCGCGCGAGGAGCTCCCCCTTGAGCGTCAGGATGCTCACCCGCGCCCCGAGGTTCGGCACCGCCGCGTTGACGGCGAGGTGGCTCGGCAGCTCGCCCACGTAGAGGCGGCCGCCGTTGCCCCGGTCCACGAGGAGCGCGCACGGCCGGTGCAGGTTGTTGAGCTGCCCCTGGTACCGTCCGTTCCCGCCGAAGATCTGGATCCGATGGTTCTCCCGATCGGCGACGTAGACCAACCCCTCGGCGTCCGTGACGATGTTGTGGGGGACGTTGAAGCACCCCGGGTCGGTGCCGGGCTCCCCCCAGGAGAAGAGAAGACGGCCCTTGGGGTCGTACTTGTGGACGCGCGAGTTCCCGTAGCCGTCCGAGATGTAGAGGTCGCCCGTCCGGGGGCAGAGCGCGACGTGGGTCGGGCGGTTGAAGGGCTTGCCGCTGTGGGGATCGGCCGGCCGGTCGGCCGTGCCGATCGTGAGGAGCAGTTTCCCCTCCAGCGTGAACTGGCGGATCGTGTGGTTGCCGTCGTCGGTCAGCCAGACCGTGTCGTCGGGGCCCATGGTGATGCCGTGGGCCCGCTTGAAGATCCCCTCCCCCCAGGAGCGCACGAAGCTCCCGTTCCGCTCGAAGACGATGACCGGGTGCTCCCCGCGGTTGAACACGTAGACCCGGTCCTTCCGGTCCACCGCCACCGCCGTCGCCTCGACGAAGCGCCAGCCCGGCGGGAGCTTGTCCCAGCCTTCCACCACCGTGTAGCTCGGGGTCGCGGTCGCCACGCTCATGGCTTCCTCCGTCTCGGGTTGCTCGGGTCGGGTCACCAACGCCGCGGGTCAACGCCCTCCGGCAGGCACACGTGGTCGAGCATCCTCACGCGGCCGCCGGCCCGGCCGCCCGGCGTCACGTAGACGGTAGCGCCGTGCACGCGGAAGTGGTCGCTCGCGCGAAGGGTCGCGAAGTTCTCGATGAGGGCGTTGCGGGCGCGGGCACACTCCTCGTACAGGCGGAACGTCGGGTGCTTCGTCGGCTGCCAGCGGGCCGGTGCCCCCTCCCGAAGGCCATCGCCTTCCCGCTCCCACAGGATCCAGGGCTGCCCGGCCTGGACCGCCGTCACCGCCGCGGCCGCTGCCAGCACGACCCCGATCGTCCGCCGGGCCATCGCCGCGAGCTCCACCGCGCCTCGCCCGCCCCTCTCGGCGTCAGACGATCGGCCGGCGCGACGCGGTCACGGGACGCTCAGCAGCCCGGGGCGTGGTGGATGCCGGCAGTCTTGAGCGCGAGGGCCTGAAGCTCCTCCGCCAGCTCGAGCGTCCGCTCGGCGGCGCGGCGCGCCGCCGCCTGCGCTGCGGGGTTCGTGGCATAGCGCAGGAGGAGCCGGCGCCCCAGGTCGTGGTGGTGCCGCTCGTCGGGCTCGATGGTCTCGCGGTAGAGCCGCGCCGTCTCCGCGTCGCCGGCCGCCTCGCAGAACTCGATGAACTGCCGGTTCTTGACGACGGCGATCGCCTCGCGGGTGAACTGCCCCGCCGCCACGCGCTCGACCGTGGTCCCGAGCGTGTCCAGGTACTGGAAGAGCGGGCCGTACCCTTTGGCCAGCGGGTTGAAGCCCCGCGCCTCGAACCCGAGCTCCCCCAGGCGGTCCGCGATCAGCCGGTAGTGCTTCGCTTCGTCACCGACCTGGCGGGCCAGCGCGAGCTTCACGTCCAGCTCCTCTGTCGTGACCAGCCATCGCGCGGCCGTCTCGGTCGCTTCGATCTCGTTCTTCAGCGCGACCTTGAGCAGGTTGACGACGTTCAGGGCACCCTCGACCTCGGGCTCGAGCGTCGCCTCCGGCGCGAGCCGCCGGAGCAGCTCCTGGTTCCGCGCGTCCAGCTCCCTGACGAAGGTCTCGGCGTCCATGAATGCCCTCACCCAGCCCTCTCCCCAAAGGGGAGAGGGGGGATCGTTCGCGCTACTTCAAGTGGCAGCCGAAGAAGGCGAGCGTCCTGGCCCAGGCGTCCCGGGCCGGGCCTTCCCGGTAGCTCTCCCGGTGGTCGTTGAAGAAGGCGTGGGGCGCCCCGTCGTAGACGTGGAGCTCCACGCTCTTGCCGTGACGGCGGCAGGTCGCCTCCAGGTCCCGCGCATGCTCCACCGGGATCCCCTGGTCGGCCCCCGCGAAGATGCCGAGGAGGGGGCAGTGGAGGCTCCCCGCGTAGTCGATCGGGTGCTCCGGCTTCGCCTCCGTGATGTCGGGGTACCGGACGCGCCCGTAGAAGTCGGCGGCCGCCTGGATCGGCTCGTGGCACGCGAGCAGGAGCGCCCAGGCGCCGCCCATGCAGAAGCCGATCGCCGCGAGCCGGTCGGCCCGCGCCTCGGGACGCCCGCGCAGGTACGTGCACGCGGCTCGGAGGTCCGCGACGATCCGGCTGTCCGGGATCCCGAGCGCGAACTTCCGGAGGATCTCGAGCTCCTGCGACGGCGCGCCGCCCTCCCGCGAGTACATGTCCGGCGCGAGCGCGATGTACCCCTCGCGCGCGAAGCGGTCCGCCACGTCCTTGATGTGCGGCGTGAGCCCCCAGATCTCCTGGATGACGACCACCGCCGGCCGGCGTCCTGGCACGGGCGGGAGCGCCAGGTGCCCCTCAATCCGGTCGGCCCCGCTCTCGAAGCTCACCATGCTCGTCTGGATCGTCATGCGCCCCTCACCCTCCCCTCTCGCCCGGTGGGGGAGGGGGAAGGCTGGATCCCTCGAGGTACCCCCGCAGCAGCTCGGGCAGCTCCTGCGTCAGGGTCTCACGCGTCACGACGCGGTCGCACCGGGCATGGAGCGGGAGCGTCGCCTTCCAGCTGGCGTGCGTGGTCCACCCGAGGACCGGGGCGGGCCGGCCCGCCGCCTCGATCGCCGCCAGCGCGGCCTCCTGGTCGAGCCCCTGCCCCGCGAGGTCGAGCATGACGAGGCCGGGCCCCTCGGCGAGGGCGCCGCGCAGCGCCTCCACACCCTGCACGGTCCGGAACGGGTAGCCGAGGCGCTTGGCGGTCTCGCCGATCCGGCTGGAGAAGAGAAGGTCGCGGACGAGCGCGACGACGGACCTCGCCACGTCACTCCTCCGCCTCGTTCCGGACCCAGTGCCGCATCCACTCCGTGAGGTGCGAGAGCGTCGAGAAGTCCCGCATCCGGTCGAGGTAGACCTTGCCGTTCAGGTGGTCGGTCTCGTGCTGGAGGACGCGGGCGAAGAACTCCTTGGCGACGAGGTCCATCCGCTCCCCCTTGCGCCCGTACGCCTCGAGGCGCACCGCGCTCCAGCGCGGCGTCACCCCCCGGAGGTCCGGGACCGACAGGCACCCTTCCCAGTCGGTCGCCGTCTCCTCGCCCACCGGCGTGAGGACCGGGTTGACGATGACCAGGAGCGGGATCCGCGGCACGTCGGGGTAGCGCGGGTGCGACTCGACCTCGAGGACGGCGATCTGGCGCGAGACGTGGACCTGCGGCGCGGCGACGCCGACGCCGTTGTACTCCCGCATGGTCTCGACCATGTCGTCGATCAGGCGCTGCGTCTCCGGCCGCGTGATCTCGCCGGCCGGCACGGGGTCCGCGACCCTGCGCAGGACGGGATGACCCAGGCGCGCGACCTTCAGGATGGCCATTTCAGAGCGCGGGACACGGTCATCTTAGCACACGCCCGCGCGGCGCCCGGGCCTCGCGCCTACCGGATGCGCCCGACCCGGCGCACTCCCTCGGCGAGCGCCGCGACGTCGCGTCGCACCCAGTCCCCCCTCAGACCGCCCCGAGGGTGACGAACCGCGCCCCCGCCTCGCGCATCTCGCCGATCGCGCGCTCGCCGTCGCCCGGCTGGACGTCCACGGCCCGGATGGCGTCGGCGAGGACCTGCACCTCCAAGCCCGACCGCAGGGCGTCGAGGACCGTCGCCTTCACGCAGTAGTCCGTCGCGAGCCCGCCGACCCAGAGGCGCTTGACGCCGCGGGCGGCGAGCGCCCGGGCGAACGCGATCCCGCGCTCGTCCTCGGCCTGGAAGGCCGAGTAGGCGTCCTGCTCCGGGTCCATCCCCTTGGAGACGACGACCGTGCCCGCGGGCATCTCGAGCCCCGGGTGGAACTCGGCCCCGCGGGTCCCCTGGACGCAGTGCGGCGGCCACGCGCCGCCGTACGCCTGGAAGTGCTTCGTCTTCGGCGGGTGCCAGTCGCGGGAGGCGAAGACGGGGGCCCGCGCCTCGCCGAACCGCTCCGCGTACCGGTTCAGCACCGGGACCACCTGGTCCCCGTCGGGCACGGCGAGGCTGCCCCCCGGGCAGAAGTCGTTCTGGACGTCCACGAGCACCAGGGCATCACGCGTCGCGTCGATCGCCATCGGAACCCCTCCCGTCACCCTCGAGCGCCGCCAGTGCGGCCGCGATCTCCTCCCTCACGTCCGGGTCGGCCTCGCGATCCCGGGCGGCCCCGAGCGCCACCCGCGCCGCGGGGCCGCCGAGCCGCCCGAGCGCCCACGCCGCGTGCCGCCGCACCTCGGGCTCGGGATCCGCGAGCGCCTGGGTGAGGGCCGAACCCGCGCCGCGATCCCCCGCGTTGCCGAGGGCGACCGCCGCGTTCCGGCCGAGCCCCCGGCGCCGCGCGCGGCGGAGCGGGCTCTCCTTGAGCCGCACCCGGTAGTCCGCCTCGGTCAGGGTCACCAGCTCGGTCAGCCCCGGCAGCTCGCGCGCCAGGAACGCGGCCTCTGCCGTGAGCGGCGCCTGTCGGTTCCAGGGGCAGACGGCCTGGCACACGTCGCAGCCGAACGCGAGGGTGCCGACGCCCTCGCGTAGCTCGAGCGGGATCGGCCCGCGGTGCTCGATCGTGAGGTACGAGATGCAGCGCCGGGCGTCCAGGACGTAGGGGCCGACGAAGGCCCCCGTGGGGCACGCCTCGAGGCAGCGCGTGCAGGTCCCGCACCGGTCCGGGAGCGGCGCGTCGAACGCGAGCTCCGCGGTCGTCAGGACGACGCCGATGAAGAAGTAGGAGCCGAGTCCCGGGTGGAGCAGCATCGTGTTCTTCCCCACCCAGCCGAGCCCCGCCCGCCCCGCCAGCTCCCGCTCGAGCACGGGGCCCGTGTCCACGTACACACGCCCCGTCACGCCGGGCGCCGCCGCCTCCAGGTCGGCGAGGAGGGCGCGGAGGCGCGGCTCCATCACGGCGTGGTAGTCCGCGCCCCGGGCATAGCGCGCCACGTGGTCAGGTCCGCCGTCGCCCTGGTGGTAGTTGAGGGCGCAGGCGACGACGGACCGGGCGCCCGCGAGCACACGGCGCGGGTCGAGCCGCTTCGCCCGGCCCCGCTCGAGGTAGCCCATCGTGCCCGCGTAACCCGCGTCGAGCCAGGCCTCGAACGCGGCCCCGTGCTCCGGTGGATCGGCCGGCCCGACCGCCACGAGGTCGAAGCCCAGCCGCCGCCCGGTCGCCTTCGCCCGCGCGGAAAGTGCTTGGGGGGTCACGAATCGCCTTCCCGGCGCGCCAGGACGACGAGGCGGCTCTCGGTCAGCGCCAGGCCGCCCCCCTCGAGGAAGCGCTGCCATCCCTCCCAGCGCCCGTCCGCCTCCCACTTCCGCCGGAAGGGCGCCGCGTGCGCCTCCGCCTCCTCGCGGGAGGCGAACCGCGCGACCTCTTGCTCCACCGCGAGCGCCTCGACACGGAAGCCGGCCGCCCCCAGCACGGCGCGCGCCCGTTCCTCGTCGTAGGCGAAGCGGGAGACGCGCCCGGTCTCGCGCCACTGGTCCGCGTGGAAGGCGGCGAACGCGAGCACGCCGCCGTGCCCGAGCCCTTCGGCGGCGCGCGCGGCGATCGCGTCGGACATGCAGAGGTGGGCGGCCACCACGTCCGGACGCCCCAGGCTCCGGTAGTCCACCTGCTCGGCGTCGGCCACGATGAACAGCACGTTGCCGACCCCGGCGCGCCGGGCGCGGCGCCGCGCCTCGACGAGCGCCCCGGCGTCCACGTCGATCCCGAGGACGCGGCGCGCCCGCGGCGCCAGCGCGAGCGCGAGCCGGCCCGTTCCCGTCCCGACGTCCAGCACCGTCCCGGTGGCGAGCCGCTCCTCGGCGAGCCAGGCCAGGAGGCTCGGCGACAGCGCCTCGTGTCCGCAGCTCGAGGCCGCCGCGACGGTCGGCTCGCGGCCCGCGCTCCCCTTCATCGTCCGGCGCTCCCTCCCGAGTATACTCGCAGGCGCGAGCCATGCGCGACGATACGCCCCCGCCGAGCGCACCTTTCGCGAGCCGCCTCCGCGAGGTGGCCGCCGTGTTCCTGAAGCTCGGTGCTGTCGGCTTCGGCGGCCCCGCGGCCCACATCGCCATGATGGAGGACGAGGTGGTCCGGCGCCGCCGGTGGGTCAGCCGGAGCGAGTTCCTCGACCTCCTCGGCGCCACCAACCTGATCCCGGGGCCGAACTCGACGGAGATGGCGATCCACCTCGGCTTCCGGCGGGCGGGCTGGCCGGGGCTGCTCTTGGGCGGCGCCTGCTTCATCGTCCCGGCCACGCTGATCGTCCTCGCCCTCGCCTGGGCCTATGCGCGCTACGGGCGCCTTCCCGAGGCGGGCTGGCTCCTCTACGGGGTCAAGCCGGTGATCATCGCGGTCGTCCTCCAGGCGCTCTGGGGGCTCGGCCGGACGGCGCTCCGGACGCCGCTCACCGCGGCCACGGCGGCCCTGATCGCCGCGCTCGCGGCGTGGGGCGCGAACGAGGTGGCGCTCCTCTTCGCGGCGGCGCTCGGTCTCCCCCTCCTCCGGCTCGCCGGGCGCCCCGGCCGCGGCGCGACGGCGGCGGCGCTCGCCGCCGCCTGGGCAGCGGGCTCCGCACCGGGGCTGGCCGCGGCCGCGACCGGCGCCGCCGCGCCCGTGAGCCTCGCGAAGCTCGCGCTGATCTTCCTCAAGGTCGGCTCGATCCTCTTCGGCTCGGGGTACGTGCTCCTCGCGTTCCTCCACGCGGACCTCGTCGAGCGGACGGCCTGGCTCACGGACCGGGAGCTCCTCGACGCCATCGCCGTCGGCCAGTTCACCCCGGGCCCCGTGCTGACGACCGCCACGTTCATCGGCTACGTCCTCGCCGGCGTGCCGGGCGCCGTCCTCGCGACCGTTGGGATCTTCCTCCCGGGCTTCGTCTTCGTCGCGCTCTCGAACCCGCTCATCCCCCGCCTCCGGCGCTCCGCATGGGCCGCCGGGTTCCTCGACGGGGCGAACGCCGCCTCCGTCGCGCTGATGCTCGTGGTCACCTGGCACCTCGGCCGGGCCGCGCTCGTGGACTGGCCGACCTGGACCCTCGCCGTGATCGCAGGGGGCCTCCTCCTCTGGCGCCGGGTCAACTCGGCCTGGCTCGTCCTGGGCGGCGCGGCAGCCGGGATCGCCCTGCACTTTGGCCGCTGATCCGGCGACGGGTCGTCACTTGACGACGGCCGTCGAATCCGCGATGCTCCTACGCGCGTCCCAAGGGCGAAACGAAGAATACACACGGAGGTACCAGGCGTGGACAAGCCGACCATCACCCCGCGGCCGAACGGCCCCTACCTCGTGAAGGGTGCAGTGCGGATCGTCGACGCGGAAGGGAAGGAGTTCCCCGTGAGCGGCGACACTGTCGCGCTCTGTCGCTGCGGTCACTCGAACAACAAGCCGTTCTGCGACGGAACCCACGGGAAGGTCGGCTTCCAGTCCACCTGCAAGGCGCCGTAGGCGGGAGGCAGCCCGCGATGGCCGCGACGCTCCTGGCTCGCCGGTACCCGGTCCGGGACGAGGCCGAGGGGATCGAGCTCTGCTTCGAGAAGGGCTGGACCGACGGGCTCCCCGTTGTCCCGCCCACCCCCACCCGCGTCCAGGCGACGCTGGGCGCGGCCGGGCTCGATCCGCGGCACGAGGTCGCCCGCGTCGCCCACCGGGCGGTCTCGATCACGGCGGAGAAGGTCGCCATCAACGCCGTGATGGCGGGGTGCCGGCCCGAGTACATGCCGGTCGTCGTGGCAGCGATCGAGGGGATCGCGGACCCGCGCTGGAACTACCACGGGCCCGGCACCTCGACCGCCGGCGCCGCGGTCCTCCTCATCGTCAACGGGCCGCTCGCGCGGGAGCTCGACATCAACTCCGGGGGCGATCTCTTCGGCCCGGGCTGGCGCGCCAACCTGACCATCGGCCGGGCGGTCCGGCTGGTCATGCGGAACGTCTGCGGCTCCCGGCCGGGGACGCTCGATCGCTCGACCCTCGGCCACCCGGGTCGGTTCTCCTACGTCATCGCGGAAAACGAGGTGGACAGCCCGTGGCCCGCGCTCCACGTGGAGCGCGGCTTCCGTCCCGAGCAGAGCGCCGTCACGGTGATGGCGGCCGAGGGGCCCCACCAGTTCTACAATCAGCTCTCCAATACCGCCGAGGGCATCCTCGCGACGCTCTGCGACGACATGCGGATCTCCGGGAACGTCGTGGGCCAGCCCCAGTACGCGATCGTCCTCGCCGGCGAGCACATGCGGACGATCGCGGGGGACGGGTGGGACAAGGCCCGGATCCGCGAGTTCGTCTTCGAGCACACCCAGAACTCGGTGGCCCATCTCAAGCGCACCCAGCGGCTGGCGGGGCCGGTCGAGCCCGCCGACGAGACGCGCCGGCGGCCGCTGGTGGAGTCGCCCGACGACATCCTGGTGGTGGCGGCCGGGGGGCGCGCGGGCGCGTTCTCCGCCTACATCCCCGGCTGGAGCGGTAAACGCTCGACGCAGGCCGTGACGAAGGAGATCAGGCGATGATGGAGATCCTCGACCCGACCACCGACGCCGTCGCGCAGACGATCGCGTACGCGCCGCGACCGGCCTCGCTCCAGGGGAAGCGGGTCGCCCTGGTCGAGAACACGAAGTTCAACTCCGACCGCCTCCTGCAGAAGATCGGCGAGGTGCTCAAGGCGGAGTACGGGGTGACCGAGACCCGCATGTGGCGCAAGCGCAACTCGAGCGTGCCGGCGCACGAGGAGATCGTCGAGGAGGTCCGGAAGACCTGCGATGTTATGGTCGCGGGGATCGGCGACTGAGGGTCCTGCTCGTCGGGCAGTGTGCTCGACGGAATCCTGCTGGAGATGGGCGGCGTGCCCTCCGCGACGATCGTGACGGACGCCTTCGAGGCGACGGGGCGCGCGATGGCCGAGCAGTGGGGCGTGCCGTCCTACCGGTTCCTGGTCATGCCCCACCCCATCGCCAACCTGACGGAGGCCGAGCTGGACCGGCGGGCGCGCGAGATCGCCCCGGAGGTCGTCAAGCTCCTGTTACACGGCCAGGAGTAGACCGCGCGGGTGGCGCCGGGTACCCGCGAAGCGGCTGCGCGCGGTCTACCCGGTGACGGCGCCCTCCGAGGCGGAGGAGACCATCCGGGAGTACTTCGCCAGCACGCCCCAAGTGTAACGGGGCCGGGGCGGCTTCCACTTCCGGAGGCGCTTCCGGATCTCCGCCTGGGAGAGCTCGACGTCGAGCCGCCGGCGCTTCACGTCGAAGGCGATCGTGTCCCCATTCCGGAGCGCGGCGATGGGCCCGCCCACCACCGCCTCCGGCGCCACGTGCCCCGCCATGAAGCCGTGCGTCGCGCCCGAGAAGCGGCCGTCGGTCATGAGGGCGACCGAGGCCCCGAGGCCCGCGCCCTGGAGGGCGCTCGTCACGGCGAGCATCTCCCGCATGCCCGGTCCGCCGCGCGGCCCCTCGTAGCGGATCACGATCACGTCGCCCGCCTTGATCTTCCCCGCCTTGACCGCCGCGAACGCGTCCTCCTCGCGGTCGAACACGCGCGCGGGGCCGCGGTGGGCGAGCCGATCGTGGCCCACGAGCTTGAGCACGCACCCCTCGGGGGCGAGGTTCCCGCGGAGGATCACCATCCCGCCGGACGGCTTGAGCGGGTTCGAGAGCGGCCGGATCACCTCCTGCCCCGAGGTCTCCCGGGCCGCCCGTGCCTCCTCCCCGATCGTCCGGCCGGTCACGGTCGGCTCGCCCTCGTGGAGCAGGCCCGCGTCGAGGAGCCGCTTGGCCACGACCGCCATCCCGCCCGCCCGGTGCATCTCGGGCGCCGTGAAGCGGCCGGCGGGCTTGAGGTCCGCGAGGACGGGCGTCTTCCGCGAGATCCGGTCGAAGTCGTCGATCCCGAGGCGCACCCCCGCCTCACGCGCGACCGCGAGCAGGTGCAGGACGACGTTGGTCGAGCCCCCCGTGGCCATCGCCCCGGCGATCGCGTTCAGGAGCGCCTTCCGCGTGATGAGCCGGCACGGCGTGATCCCCTTCCGGAGCAGGTCCATCACGAGCCGGCCCGTCTCGAGGGCGACCTCCTCCTTCCGCGGGTCCGTGGCCGGCACGCCGTTGAACCCCATCGGGGAGATGCCGAGCATCTCGAAGGCGGTCGCCATCGTGTTCGCGGTGAACTGGCCCCCGCACGCGCCCGCCCCCGGACACGCGTGGCTCTCGACGCCGTGGAGCTCCTCCTCGGAGATCCGCCCGGCATTGTAGGCGCCCACCGCCTCGAAGACGTCCTGGACGGTGAGCCGACGGCCGCGGTACTCGCCGTACATGATCGAGCCGCCGTAGAGCATGACGCCGGGCAGGTCGAGGCGCGCCAGGGCCATGACGCTCCCCGGGATCGTCTTGTCGCAGCCGGAGATCGTCACGAGGGCGTCGAAGAGGTGGCCACGCGCGACCACCTCGATCGAGTCGGCCACGACCTCGCGGCTCACCAGGGAGACCTTCATCCCCTCGGTCCCCATGGAGATCCCGTCCGTGACGGACACCGTGTTGTACTCGATGGGCGTGCCGCCGGCGGCCCGGATCCCCTCCTTGACCTTCTCGGCGAGCTTCTGGTGGTTCCAGTTGCAGGGGGTCACCTCGATCCAGCAGTGGGCGACGCCGACCAGCGGCCGGGACAGGTCCTCGTCGCTGAAGCCGATGGCCTTGAAGTACGAGCGCGCCGGGGCGCGGTCCGGTCCTTCGAGCAGCACGCGGCTCTTGTGCCTGGGGTCCATGCGACGCTCCTCCTCAGCGGTGGGATGTCGCCTATTCTAGCAGGCTGCTGGAGAGCTCGACAGCGCGTGCTTCCGAGCAGCCGGCCGAGGGCGGGGAAAGCGCGAAGGGGCGCGCACCTCGCGCGCCCCTTCGGAGAGGCTCGGACCGGGAAGACCGACCGCGTCGGGTGAGCTCGGGTCCCGAGACGCCGCGCTACTGCGGGACCGCGTCGGGCGGGAGGAGCGGCACGCCCTTCCCCCACCACCTCTCGCGCTCGGCGGCGCGGAGGTCGTGATCGTCCACGATGGGGACGCCCCCGAGCCACTCGATGATCGACGCCCGCATCGAGAAGCCCATGTGGTGCTCGGTGGCGTAGACCGTCTCTTTGGGCGGCTCCGACATGAACCGCTCCCCCTGGTCGAGCAGCTCCGCGGAGGCAACCATGGGACCGAGCAGCAGCGCCGCCGCCAGCAGTGCGAACCCCACCTTCATCGGCATCCTCCTCTGTGAACGGACCTCGACGCCATGCTAGTCCGGGCGCGTCCCGCGCCCAAGTTTTTTCTCGCCCACGCCGCTTGACACCCCCCTCGCCGCGCCGCAGAGTAAGTCCGAGAGGGGCATTGGGGGTCGGGATGGCTGCGCTCGCCCTCTTGTGGCGCCTGTACGACGACGCGTACGGATGGCTCCACGGCCTCCGCGATCTCGACCCCGGGCTGGCTCGACACCGAGCCTACTTCCGCACCGGCCTCACCCGCTATCACTGGCGCCCGCTCCGGCTCACTGACGGGAGCCGGCTCCGGTGGGGTGACCGGGTCCTTCTCCTCCACCTGCACAGCGACTCCCTCACGGCCCTCCGGCACGAGGCTGCGTCGGCAGCGGCGCTCGGGCTGGCGCTGCGGCGCGGCGTCGAGGCCAGCCTGGTCGCCCTCGCCGAGCGCCTGGCCACCGACCCGGAGCTGGCGGGAGTCCGCGCCGTCGGCGCCGTCACCCATCTCTGGCACCGGACGCACCGGCTGGGGTTCGACTCCTATCCCCTCTGGAGCGGGCGGTGGGCGCGCCTGGTGGCGGCGTACCAGGGCTCGCTCGTGCGGGAGCACGCGCCCCCCCGGGCGGGGCGCGCACGGGGCCGCCAGGCCGCGGGGCGGAACGAGGCGCGCTGGATCTGGATCTCGACCGAAACCCTGTCCCGGCGCTACCGGCTGGCCGCGAGCAGAGTCCCCACGGGGGCGGCCGCGTAACCCCGGTCGGCGAGGAGGTCGAGCAGGCCCGGCATCAGGGCGAGGAGTCGCTCGGGAGCGCCGGGCAGGCCAGGCGCCTCATGGAGGTCCACGATGGCGCCGTCGTGGAGCCGGTGCGCGCAGTGGCGGAGCTGCTCCGCCGGGGAGCGCGGGCGGAGCCCCTCGGGCTGCACCGACCAGAGCACCGTCGTGAGCCCTGCGCGCCGCGCGACGACGAGCGCGGGCGCGTTGACGATCCCCCAGGGCGGGCGGTAGAGGACCGGGGCCCGCCCCGTGAGGTCGGCGAGGATCCGGACGCCCTCCAGCACCTCCCGGGCGGTCGCGGCCGGTCCGAGGAACCAGGCGTTCCGGTGCCGCCAGGTGTGGTTCCCGATCTCGTGACCGTCAGCGGCGATCGCGCGGGCGAGGTCGGGATAGCGCGCTGCGCGCTCGCCGATCAGGAAGAAGGTCGCCCGGATGCCTCGCCGGGCGAGGAGCTCGAGCAGCCGCGGCGTCCCCTCCGGATCCGGCCCGTCGTCGAATGTGAGCGCGACGCGCCGCCCGCCGGCCGCGACGCGTCGGACGGCGAGGAACGGCAGGACGGACTGCGCGCCCCAGCCGTAGCCGATCCAGGCCGCCGCGCTCAGGATGGCCGCTGCGCGTCCGAGCCGCACGCCGGAATCTCGCGGCGTCGGACCGGGCCGCTCAGCGGCTCCCGGCGAGGGCCAGCATCTCCTTCGCCACGGTCCGTGCGGCGTCGGGGCGGCGGAGCCGCCGCGCGGCCGCCGCGAGCTCCGCCCGGCGGGCGGGCTCCCGGAGCAGCGCCGTCAGCCCGGCGACGAGGCTCGGCGCGTCGCTTACGCACACGGCCGCTCCCGCGCGCTCGAGGCAGAGCTCGTTGGCGCGCTCCTGACCTGGCAGCGAGCGGTAGAAGACGAGCGGCCGCTCGAGCGCGAGCGCCTCGGCGCAGGTCAGGGCGCCCGCCTTGGTCACGATCAGATCCACGGCCCCCATGACCCGGTGCATCTCCCGCACCCATCCCAGGATCCGGAAGCGCGCGTCGCCGGCGAAGCGCGCCCGCAGGAGCTCGGCCGACCGGCCATCGGCGCCGCAGACGGCCACCACCTGGAACGGCACGGGCAGGCGCGCCAGGACGGCGCACACCCCGGCGATGCCCCCCAGCCACCCGTGTCCGCCCCCCATGACGAGGACCACCGGGACCTCCGGGTCCAGCCCGAGCTCCCTCCGGAGCGTCGCCCGATCCGCCGGCAGTGCAAAGGCCGAATCGATCGGCACGCCGCTCGTGACGACCCGGTCGGGGGCGACGCCGCGCGCGACGAGGCCGTCGCGCACCTCGTCCACCGGCACGAAGTAGCGGTCCACGCGAGGGTAGATCCACTGGGTGTGCGCCACGAAGTCGGTGAGCACGACCGCGTGCGGGACCCCCGTGGCGCCCCGGCCGCGAAGCCAGGACGTCGCCCCAGCCGGCGTCGGGTGGACGTGGACGACCGCGTCGGGGCGCCGCGCTTCCAGGTACCGCGCGAGCGCGCGGGCACCGAGCCGATTCATCCCGAGCATCCCGGGGGAGTCGGTGGGAAGGCGGGCGGAGATGGCGTAGGCGAGACCCCACAGCCGCGGGGCGTGGCGCAGCAGCGCCCGGAACAGCGCGTGCGACGCCCGGGCGAACGCGGGGGAGACGAAGCGCTCGAAGTGATCGGCGATCTCGACCTCGGCGCCCTCCGCCGACAAAGCCTGGGCGAGCGCGGCGGCGGCGCGGTCGTGGCCGGAGCCGTACGGCGCGCTCAGGATCAGGACGCTGGGCATGGCTCGAGGTCGCGATGTCGTCACTAGGCCCCGAAACGCCGATCCCGCTGCTGGTAGCTCCGGATGGCCCGGAGGAAGTCGATCTTGCGGAAGGCCGGCCAGTGGACGTCGCAGAAGTAGAACTCGCTGTAGGCGCTCTGCCAGAGGAGGAAACCGGACAGCCGCACCTCGCCCGACGTCCGGATGATCAGCTCGGGATCGGGCAGGTCCGCGGCGTAGAGGTACCGGCCGATCTCCTCCTGCGTGACGCTCTCGGCGATCTCCTCGATCGAGGCCCCCTGCTTCGCCCGGTCGGCGATGAGCCGGCGAACGGCATCGGCGATCTCCTGCCGGCCCCCGTACGCGATGGCGAACGTGAGGACGACGTCCGCGTACTCGGCCGTCGCCTGCTCGGCGCGCCGCACGGCGGCGAGGGTCGAGTCGGGCAGGAGCTCAAGCTTCCCCACCGCGCGGACCCGCACGCGTCGCCGGTGGATGTGGGGGTCCTCGGCGATGGCGCCGAACTTGGCCTCGATGACCGAGAGGAGCCCCTGGACCTCCTCCGGGGCGCGAGCGAGGTTCTCGGTGGAGAAGACCCAGAGCGTCACGGCCGGGATCCCGAGGTCGGCGCACCAGCCGAGGACCTCGTCCAGCTTCGCCGCGCCGATCCGGTAGGCCTCGATGGGATCGGCCAGCCCCTGGGCGCGGGCCCAGCGGCGGTTGCCGTCGAGGATGATTCCGACGTGCTGCGGCATCGGGCGGCGGCGGAGCTCGGCCTCGAGCCGGCGCGCATAGAGGTAGTAGAGCAGGCGGACCGCGCGCTTCACGGCCGTCGCGTCCTCAGGATGATCCGGGCCGGCGGGCGACCAGGAGCTTGTATTCGCCCTCCTGCACCACCTCGCCGCGCTGGTTCACGACCTCGCGCTTCTCGACCAGCACGCCCCCTTCTTTGAGCTTCCGCTTCGCGGTGATCCGCATCCGGCAGTGCACCGTGTCGCCGACCCGGACCGGTTCGAGGAACCGCCAGTCCATGACCATGAAGGCGAGCACCTGGGGCTGCGGCACGGGGACCCGGAATCCGAGGCCCGAGGTGAGCACCATGATGAGGGCGTCCGGCGCCGCCGGCGGGAGCCCCTCGTCGCCGCGACCGAAATCCAGCGCCTCGTGGTGTCCGCAGATCGCGGCGAACCGGACGATGTCCGCCTCGGTGACTGTCCGTGCGGGCGTCTCGACGGACGCGCCGATCTCGATGTCCTCGAAGTACCGCACCTGCTCCACGCCCCGGTCGGGTCACCCGCCCCCGCGCCCGCTGCCAGGCGGACACACTCCTAGCGCCGCCGCTCCACCATGATGTCGGTCTCGCCCTCCTGGACCACCTCGCCGCGTTGGTTCAGCACCGAGCGCTGCAGGACGACGATCCCGCGGTCCGGCTTCGACGTCTCGCGCTTCTCCGTGACCTGGATCCGCACCTTGATCGTGTCGCCGATCTTGATGGGTGCCTTGAACCGCCAGCGCAGCCCGAGGAACGCGAGCGTCGCGAAGGGCCGCGGCAGCGCCCGCGTGCCCAGCCCCGACGAGATCGCGAGCCCGAGGAGCCCGTGGGCGATCCGCTCGCCGAAGATCGAGCTCTTCATGAACTCGGCGTCGGTGTGGAGGACGTTGTAGTCCCCGGACAGGCCCGCGAAGGCGACGATGTCCGCCTCTGTCACCGTGCGCCCGGGGGAGAGGTACTCGTCGCCGATCCGGATGTCCTCGAAGTACTGGCGGTCGGACTGTGGCATGACGCCTCCACGCGCCGTCGTGGCGACCGTCCGCACTATACCACACGCGGCGGAAGCCTCATCCAACGTTGACGTCGAGACCGCCGCCACATACACTGTCTCCGTCATGCGGAACGGCGACGACGTCCGGGCACGCGACGGGCGGCTTCGGCGCGTGTGGGAGAAGGTCCGCGCGGCCGAGCGGCTCGACGCCGCCGACGGGCTCGCCTGCCTCGAAACCCCGGACCTCCTGGCCCTCGGCCGGATGGCCGACTGGGTCAAGCAGAAGAAGTCCGGGGACTGGGTCTACTTCGTCATCAACCGGTACATCAACCCGACGAACGTGTGCGTCCTGTCCTGCTCCTTCTGCGACTTCGCCCGGAAGAAGGGCGAGCCCGGCGCCTTCGAGCACACGGCCGAGGAGATCGTCCGGATGATCGAGCCGGACGTCCGGGAGGTCCACATCGTCGGCGGGCACCACCCCGACTGGCCATTCGAGTACTACGAGGACCTGGTCCGGTCGATCCGACGGGCGCGCCCGCTCGCCCAGGTCAAGGGCTTCACCGCGGCCGAGATCGACTACTTCTGGCGGCGCTGGAAGATCGAGCCGCGCGAGGCCCTGGTCCGGCTGAAGGGGGCCGGCCTCCACACCATGCCGGGGGGCGGGGCGGAGGTCTTCTCGACGCGGCTCCAGAAAGAGCTCCACTTCACCGGCAAGGCGGGCGCCGACCGCTGGCTCGAGATCCATCGGATCGCCCACGGCCTCGGCATCCGGTCGAACGCGACGATCCTCTACGGCCACGTCGAGACGTACCCGGAGCGGGTGGAGCACCTGCTCCGCCTCCGCGCCCTCCAGGACGAGGCGGCGGGGTTCCTCACCTTCATCCCGCTCCTCTACCAGGTAGGCGACACGAAGCTGGTCCCCCGCGAGGCCCCGCCGGTCGAGTCGCTCAAGATGGTGGCGACCTCCCGGCTCGTCCTCGACAACTTCCCCCACGTCGAGGCCTACTGGGTCATGCTCGGCGAGGAGACGGCCTCCGTCGCGCTGAACTTCGGCGCCGACGACGTCAACGGCACGCTTGTCGAGGAGCGGATCGCGCACGCCGCGAAGGCCGAGAGCCCGGTGGGCCTCACCCGCGAGCGGATCCTCCGGATGATCCGCGACGCGGGGAGGGTGCCGGTCGAGCGGGACGCGCTCTACAACGTTCTCCAGGTTTGGAACTGACCTCCCCGCCTCTTCGCGTCGGCCGCATCTCGTACCTCAACGTCGAGCCGTACTTCCACGCCTTCCCCTGGCCCCTCGCCGAGGCCCTGCCGCCGCGGGCCCTCGGGGAGGCGGTGGCCGCGGGGCGCCTCGACGCCGGCCCCCTCGCCCTCGCCGACTGCATCCGCCTGGGCGGCGTCCTGAGCCTCCTCCCCTACGGCATCGCCTCCCGGGGGCCGGCGCAGAGCGTCTTCCTCTTCTCGAGCCGGCCGATGGCGGAGCTCGGGGGGGCGCGCATCGCGGTGACCGGCGAGACCTCCACGTCGGTGAGGTTGCTGCGGATGCTCCTCGCCTTCCGGGATGAGGTGGAACCGGGTGCCTGGGTCCCCCTCGACGAGCCGGCCGACGCGACCCTCCTGATCGGCGACGCCGCCCTCCGCGCCCACCGCGGGCACTGGCCCCACCGCCTCTGCGTCGACCTCGGGGAGGAGTGGACCGGATGGACCGGGCTCCCGTGCGTCTTCGCCGCGTGGGCCGTCCGGACCGACGCCGGCCCCGAGGCCCGCCGAAAGCTGGCGGCGGCGCTCGGGGAGGCTCTCGAGACCGGCCTCCGGAGCCTCGACGCGATCGCTAGGGGCCGTCGCGACGTGGGGCTCTCCGACGCGGAGGTGGTCGCCTACCTCCGCGCCTTCACCTACCGCCTCGGCCCCGACGAGGAGAAGGCAATCGCCGAGTTCCGCCGCCTCCTCGGGCTCCTGGAGCCGTGATGCTCGAGGGGATCGAGAAGAAGGTCGAGGCCGGCGAGCGCCTCTCGCGCGACGAGGGCCGCTGGCTCCTCGCCGAGGCGCCGCCCCTCGAGCTCGGCCAGCTCGCCCAGGCAGTGCGCTACCGGCTGCACCCCGACGCGGCCGTCACGTTCGTCATCGACACCAACCCGAACTACACGAACGTCTGTGTCACCGACTGCCAGTTCTGCGCCTTCTACCGGAAGCCGGGCGACCCCGAAGCCTACACGCTGACGGTCGAGGAGGTCATGGCCAAGCTCGAGCCAGCCGTCGGGCGGGGCGCGACGACGGTGCTCCTCCAGGGCGGCCACAACCCCGCGCTTCCGCTCGAGTACTACCTCGACCTGGTCCGCGAGACCCGCCGGCGTTTCCCCGGCGTCCTGCCGCACTTCTTCACCGCGTCGGAGATCCAGACGATGGTCCAGGTCTCCGGCCTGCCGGTCCCGGAGGTCCTCGGGCGCCTCTGGGAGGCCGGCCAGCGCACGATCCCCGGCGGTGGCGCCGAGATCCTCTCGACGCGCGTCCGCCAGCGGATCAGCCCGAAGAAGGGCGGTCCCGAGGCCTGGCTCGAGGTCCACCGCGCGGCCCACCGGCTCGGCTTCCGCTCGACGGCGACGATGATGTACGGCCACGTCGAGCAGCCGGACGACGTGCTCGACCACCTGGACGCGATCCGTGGGCTCCAGGACGAGACCGGCGGCTTCACGGCGTTCATCCCGTGGTCCTTCAAGCCCGGCAATACGCTGCTCGAGAAGTGGATCAAGCATTACGCCGGGCCGAACGCCTACCTCCGGATGATCGCGCTCGCCCGCTGCTATCTCGACAACGTCCCTCACATCCAGGCGTCGTGGTTCTCGGAAGGGAAGCGAGCGGGGCAGGTCGCCCTCCACTTCGGCGCCGACGACTGGGGCGGGACGCTCTTCGAGGAGAACGTCCACAGAGCAGCGGACTACGTGAACACGATCACCGTCGAGGAGATCGCCACCCTCATCCGCGAGGCCGGCTTCCAGCCGGTCCAGCGGACGACGCTCTACGAGCGCGTCCGCCCCCACTGAGCAAGGCCCGCGCGAAGGTCGCCGGGCGCTACAGCGGGTCGATCGGCGGCATCGCGGGGAGCAGCTCCGCCTCGACCGCCCGCCGGTAGAGCGTCTCGAGGGCGCGGCGGCCCTCGTCCCCGAGCCTCACCGTGTAGTCGTTGACGTACATCTGGACGAATTGCTTGCACGTCTCCGCGTCGATCCCCCGCCCGTAGCGCATCGCGTAGGCCACCGCCTCGTCCACGTGGGCGTGGGCGTAGCGGATCGAGGCGCGTAACGCCTCGGACAACCGGCGAGCCAGCTCCTCCCCGAGGTCCCGCCGCGTGACGTTGATCCCGAGGGGGAGCGGCAGGCCCGTCTCCTTCTCCCACCGCTCGCCGAGGTCGAGCACCTTGACCAGGCCCATCGCCCGGTAGGTGATCTGCCCCTCGTGGATCAGGACGCCCGCGTGCGCCTGCCCTTCCCGAACGACCCGCGGGATCTGGTCGAAGGCGACCACGATCACCGGCGGATCGCCGAGCGCCAGGCGCAGGAGCAGGTATGCCGTCGTCCCGAACCCCGGGACCGCGATCGCCTTCCCGCGGAGCGTCCGCTCGGTATAGCGACGGCGCGCGACCACCACCGGCCCGTAGCCCTTCCCCATGGACGCTCCGGGATCCATGATCCGGTAGCGGTCGGCAACGGCCGGGTACGTCGCGCAGGAGATCGCCGTCACGTCGAGCTCCCCCGTCGCGGCCCGGTGGTTCAGCGACTCGATGTCCTCGAGCACGTGCTCGATGCGGACGCCCGGGATCTCCACCTTGGCATGGGTGAGGGCGTAGAACATGAAGGCATCGTCGGCGTCCGGGCTGTGGCCGATCCGGATCGTGCGCATGCGGCTCCCTTCGCGCGCGGCGGCGTGGTACGCTCGGCTGCGGTTCCCGAGTATGGCGGAACCCGGAGAGGTGCGCAATGGCGGACGGCATCGCCTTCGTCGAGGGTAGCTACGTTCCTGCCGGCGAGGCGAAGATCTCGATCTTCGACGCCGGCTTCACGCGGGGCGACGCGGTCTACGACACGACGTCGGTCTGGAAGGGGCTCTTCTTCCGCCTCGACGACCACGTGGCCCGGTTCCTCGCCTCCTGCGCCGCCGCGCGGCTCACCTGCCCTCATCCGGCACCCCGGCTCAAGCAGATCCTCGCCGAGTGCGTCCACCGGGCGGGGCTCCAAGACGCCTACGTCCAGATGATCGTCACGCGCGGGCGCTTCCCGGACCTGGCCGAGCGGGACCCCCGGCTCTGCCGCAACCGCTTCGTCGCCTACGCGATCCCCTACGTCTGGATCTTCAGCCCGGAGCGGCAGGAGCGCGGGGTCCACGTCGCCATCGCGGAGACCCGGCGGACGCCGGCCGAGGCCATCGATCCGCGCGTCAAGAACTTCAACTGGCTCGACCTCGAGCGGGGGCTCTTCGAGGCGCTGGACCGGGAGGCCGACACGGCCGTCCTCTGCACCCCGGCCGGTTGGCTCACCGAGGGGCCGGGGTTCAATCTCTGGCTCGTCAAGGAGGGCGGGCTCCTGACCCCGCGCTCGAACGTCCTCGAGGGGATCACCCGGCGGACCGTCTTCGACCTCGCCGCGCAGATCGGGATCCCGGCCCGCGAGGCCGACCTCGTCCCCGACGATCTCCGGCAGGCCGACGAGGCGTTCTTCTCCTCGACCGCGGGCGGGATCATGCCCGTCGGCCGGGTGGACGGCCGGCCGCTGGGGACCGGCAGGCCGGGGCCCGTCTCGACACGGCTGCGCACCCTCTACTGGGAGACGCGCGAGGCCGGCTGGCTCGGGACGCCGGTCAAGGAGTTGCTCGCGGCCCAGGCGTGACAGGGATGGCCTTCAGGGGTCAGGCCTAACCCCTGGCGGGAACGGGACAGGAGGCTCCTCCATGGGCAAGGTCAGCGCGGCGCACCTCCTCGTGCGGAAGCTCCGGATGCACGGGATCGACCGCCTCTTCGGGCTCTGCGGCGACCACGTGAACCCGATCTTCAACACCTGCCTCGACGAGGGCGTCTCGATCGTGGACACCCGCCACGAGTCAGGCGCCACCCACATGGCCGACGCCTGGGCGCGCATCACCGGCGCCCCGGGCGTCTCCGTGGTGACGGGCGGGCCCGGCCACACGAACTCGCTGACGGGGATCGCGACGGCCTGGATGCAGGGGAGCCCCATCCTCGCGATCAGCGGCCAGTACGAGACGGGGCTGCGCGAGCGCGGGGCGCTCCAGGAGGTGGACCAGGTCGGCATGGTCGGCCCGATCACCAAGTGGGCCCGCTGCGCGACCGACCCTGCGCGGCTGCCTGCGTACGTGAGCCGGGCGCTTCGCCTGGCCCTCGAGGGCCGGCCGGGACCGGTGCACCTGTCCCCGCGAGGCGCAGGACCTCGAGCCCGCCGCAGCCCCCGCACACCGCCGTGCCGGGGAGGATGAACTCCTCGCGGGCGAGGTCCTTCAGGCTCCGGTACGCGTGGAGCTCGCTGGCGCTCACGCCGGGACCTCCTTCCCCGCGATGCGGAGCAGCGTCGCCACCTGCGCGGCGTCGGCGTCGGTGAAGAGGAGCCGGGGCGGCGGGGCCTCGCCCGTCGCCGCGGCGCGGCCCAGGTCGTCCACGATGCGCTGGAACTCCGCGTCGCCGATCTCCTTCCCCCCGAGCCCCCCGACGTAGGCGAGGAGCAGGGGCCGGGCCGGCTCCGCGTAGAGCGCGTGGGCGATCTCGGCGGCGGTGATCCCGCCGAAGCCGACCGAGAGGTTCTGGTCGATCACCGCCACCGCGCGCCGGCCGGCGAGCGCCTGGCGGATCGCCGCGCGCGGGAACGGCCGGAGCACCCGGAGCCGGAGGAGACCGAGCCGCACGCCCGCGGCACGGGCTCGGTCCACGGCGGCCTGCCCCTTGGTGGCGAAGGAGTTCGACATGACCAGGACCAGCTCCGCGCCCTCCAGCCGGTAGCCCTCGATCAGCCCGTAGCGGCGCCCGAAGGCCTCCGCGAAGGCGCCCGCGGCCTCCTCGTGGACGCCGAGCGCGTTCTCCGCGGCCAGCTGCAGCTGGTACCGGAAGTACGAGTAGGGGGCGCCCCCGAGGACCGCCACCCCCTGCGCCATCGGGCGGTCGCCGCGAACGAACGCGTGGGCCGGTGCGTAGACGCCGAGATAGGCCGCGACCGCGTCCGCCGCCGGCAGCTCGACGGGCTCCCGCGTGAACGACAGGCTGAAGCCGTCCAGGTTGACGATCACGGGAAGCAGGACGCGGGCGTCCTCGGCGACGCGGTAGGCGATGAGGATCGAGTCCAGCACCTCCTGGCACGTCTCCGCGTGGATCTGGAGGAAGCCGCTGTCGCGCGCCGCGAGGACGTCGTTGTGGTCGGGCTCGAGGGTGATGGGGGACGCGAGCGCCCGCGAGACGTTGACCAGGACGAACGGAACCCGCCACCCGGCCACGGTGTAGAGCAGCTCGAACCCGTAGAGGAGCCCCTGGCTCGACGTCGCCGTGAAGACGCGGGCGCCGGTCGCGGCGGCCGCCCCCGCGGCCGTGAGCATCGAGTGCTCCGAGTCCAGCGTGACGAAGCGCGCCGGGATCTCGCCGGCCGCCGCCCACGCCGCGAGCTGCTCGATGATCTCGGTCTGCGGCGTGATGGGGAACGCCGGCACGTAGTCCACGTCGGCCAGGCGCGCGGCCCAGGCCGCGGCGGCGTTGCCGGTCAGCATCCGCTTCACGACGCCACCTCCGCGGGGGCCCACGCCCGGCTCTCCCGCATCCGCTCAATGCAGCGGGGCGGGCACTCCTCGACGCAGATCAGGCACCCCTTGCAGACCTCGTAGTCCACGCGCGGCCAGTCCTCCGCATCCAGCTCGATCGCGCCCTCGGGGCAGCGGACGAAGCAGACCCAGCAGCGGGTGCAGCGCGCGAGATCGATGACGGGGCGGTAGACGCGCCAGTTGCCGGTCTTCCGGAGCGGCGTGTTCGCCGCCGCGGTCACGCTCGGCGTCCCGACCCGGGACGGCGCGTAGGCGACGTCCACGACCGCTGCACCCGGCCGCGGGGGCCCGGGTGGCCCGGCGCCGACGTCGATCGGCTCGAGCCCCGCGCGGGCGAGCCCGGCGAGGCGGAGGTTCGCCGCGATCGCCGACGGCGAGAGGCCGATCGTCCCCAGCTCCTCGCGGAGCGCGAGGTCCACCGCGTCCGCCGGGAGCCCGATCAGGGCGCATGCGGCGGCCGCGAGCGCGGCCGACACGCCGGCGGCGCTGCCGACGTGCTCGAGGGCCAGGGCGAGGAAGTCCCGCGCGAGGACGGGTCCCGGGTGGCCGACGTGCCGGCCGACCTCGTCGGGGGAATGGGACGTCGCGACGACGAGCACGCCCGCCGACGGCAACCCGGCCAGCGGCTGGACCGTCGGGTCGTCGAAGAGCGTGTCGTCCGCCACGACGACGAGGTCGGGCGCCGGGATGAGGCCGCGCTCGAGGATCGGCCCGCGCGCGAGGCGCACGGCGGCGCTCATCGGCGCCCCGCGTCGCTCCGCCCCGTACACCGGCGAGTCCTGGGCCACGAAGCCGGCGAGCGTCCCGGCCGTGCCGGCCACGCGGCTCGCCGTCTTCATCCCCTGACCGCCGCGCCCGTGGAAGCGGATCCGGATCACCTCGCCCTCCTCGCCCCCATCGCAGAGTCCCCCCCCGGGGCAGTTTCGTGCAACCGTGGTGCCGCCGGCCGCGGCCCGCAACTCCGCGAGGAATCGAGGCTCCCGGCCGTCCGGGGAATGGGGAGGTGAGACACGGCCGCCCCGCCTGGGGCGGCACCACCCCGGCGGCGGCGACCTGAGGAGATTCGGGACAGTCCCCGCTTCAGGCCGCGAGGGCTCGTGCGGCGGCATCCCACGCGGGCGGAGCGGGTCGGCGACCGCCAACCGGCCCGGGAGCTTCCTCCGTCTCAGCGGCCGGGGAGGCGAACCGCTCCCTCGAGGTTCCCCTGTCTACGCTCGAAGGTCAGTGTGATCGCGCCGAGGCCGTTGGTGCGGTGTCGCCCCCCAGGCTGAAGGACTTGACCCCCTCCGGAAGAGGTGCTCTATTCCTTCTGATTCTCGGAGGGCTGGATGATCAACCCGATCGGCGTGGCACACGTCAATCTGAACGTCACTGACCTGGATCGGGCGCTCCGGTTTTACACGGAGATTCTCGGCTGCCGGGTTGCCTTCCACTACGAGGGCGCCGTCGCCTGGCTCAACTTCGGCCAGTATCGCGAGGGCGTCGGAGGTCTCGGCGAAGGGTTTCACGACATCGCCCTCTTCACAGTCCCGAATCCCGCCCCCGAGGACCATCGAAGGCGGGCCGGCATGAACCACGTCGCCCTTCGCCTCCGTACGCCGGAGGAGATCGATCAGGCGGCCGAATATCTCCAGTCCAAGGGCGTCAAGGTGGTCAAGGGCCCGCTGACCCACAAGGAAGATCGCGACCGCTACCTCTACTTCGAAGATCCCGACGGGAACATGATCGAGCTGGTTGCTTCCACCATCGAGGGATGGCCGGAGAAATACTGGGGCGGCCAAAGGAAGCGTTAGACCGTGGGCGATCCGAGCAAGGACGTTGACGGAGAGGTCTAGGGCGCGTGAGCGCCGGCTGGGGTTCTCAGCCGGCGCGGACCGTGAGGACCGGGCAGGGCGCCGCGCGGATCACCCGGTCGGCGACGCTGCCCAGGAGCAGCCGGTCGAGGCCGCTCCGGCCGTGGGTGCCCATGACGATCAGGTCGGCGGAGAGCTCCGCCGCGACCCGCACGATCTCCACGTGCGCGACGCCGCTCCGGAGGAGCCACCGGGTCGCGAACCCGTGGTCCCGGATCGCCGCCGCGCGGGCCTCCAGGGTCTCCGCCGCCCACTTGGCCTGGGCCTCGAACACCGCCCGCACGGTGTCCCGCTTCGCGAGGCCTTCCGCGTAGAGCGGCGCCTCCACCGCGACATGGAGGAGGACGACCTCGCCCCCGACGAGGTGCGCGAGCCGGAGCGTCTCCGCCTCCGCCCGGTCGGCGCACTCCGAGAAATCGGTCGGGTGCAGGATCTTCACGGGTAGATGCCGAGGATCATGATCGCCTCGGCGACGCGCTCACGCCTCGCGCCCCCACCGCTACCGCTTCCCGCCGTCGGCCGCGCGTGCCCGCCGCCTCGTCGGGCGCCCGGCCGCGCGAGGGGCGTTGTCCCCTGGAGCCTCCCGCTCGAGGCGCCACCGCAGCCGATCGCGGTCGCGGAGGATCTCCTCCGAGGTCCGCACCTCCGCATCCTCGGCCTGCTCGACGCCGAGCGCGCGCCCCAGCTCGTCCACCACGTCCTGGTCCGGGGTGGCGACGCTGCCGCCCACCGCCTCGTCGCCCGCCATGTGGGCCCGCGACCAGTCGGCATCCACGTCGCCCCCGGTCAGCACCGGGCTCGTGTCGGCGCGCCCCGGGGCCGCCTCGGCCAGCTCCACGATCTCGAGGCGCCGCCGCCGCTTCGGGGCGGCCCTCGTCTTGCGCTTCGTCGCTCGAGCCACGGGTTCCTCCCTTCGTGTCCCCGTCCTGGAGACTGCAACGGCGGTGCCACCCGGGCACGTCCCGAAGACCCGCCAAATCCCGGCGTTGGGCCCGGCCGCGCCGCCGCCGTGGGGTACGGGCTACCCGCCTGGGGCGGCGCCGCCCCGCCCGCGGGCGGCTCGCCCGGGTCCTTGGGGCGTGGCCGAGGAGCGAGCAGCCCTAGGCGGTCCGAGCGACAATTCATCGCCTGGAACGGGTGGATCAGCACCAGCGCGACGAAGGCGATCGGCACCTCGGCCGGGACGCGGGCGCGGGCGTCCTTGTCCACCGGCGCGCTCTCGCCCGTCAGGGCGGCCTCGCCGACCCGGAGGGCCGCGCCGCGGACGAGACGGGCGTCGGCCGGGACCTGCGCCCCGGCCTCGGGCGACTCGCTCCGGCGGCAGCGCGTGCCACGGGTGCCCGACCGGGGGGGCCGTCCCGTCCCCGGGTTCGCCGTTCTCCCCGGGCAGGGGCGGCGCGGCGTCGCTCGGCCTCACGCTCCGCGCCGAGCGCATCAGGCGATCCGCCGCCCGAGCCACTTGCGGCCTTCCTCGAGGCCGAGCACGACGGCGGGGAAGAGGAGGAGCGGCGCCCACTCCACGACCCCGAGCGGCGCGAGCCCGAAGACGTGCGCCATTGGCGGGACCAGGATCAGCGCCTGCAGGATGCCGATCTCGGCGGCCACGCCGACCAGCACGGGCCGGTTCGCGAAGAGCCCGCTGCGGACCACGGACTCCCGCTCGGTCCGGCAGGCGAAGACGTTCCCCACCTGCGCCGCCACGATGCCCGCGAGCGTCGCGGTCGTCGCCCGCCGGTAGAGGTCGCCCGCGGACGCCATGGGCCGGCCGGGCCGCCAGCCGGCGAGCCAGTAGACCCAGAAAAAGGCGCCCAGGGCGAGGGCGGCCTCGATCGCGCCGAGGAACCCGTACGCGTGCGCGAGGCGCCCGGCCCCGAGGAGGCGCTCGCTCCGCGGCCGCGGGGGCCGGTCCATGACCCCGGCCTCCGGCGGCTCGGCGCCGAGAGCCAGCGCGGGGATGAGATCCGTGCCCAGGTCCACCGCGAGGATCTGCATCACGGTCAGCGGCAGCGGCACCCCGAGGAAGACGAACGCGAGGAAGGGCACCAGCTCGGGGACGTTCGAGGCGAAGATGTACGTGATGAACTTCCGGACGTTGGCGTAGATCGCGCGGCCCTGCCGCACCGCGGCCACGATCGAGGCGAAGTTGTCGTCGGTGATCACCATCACCGCCGCCTCTTTCGCCACGTCGCTCCCCCGCTGGCCCATCGCGACCCCGATGTCGGCGCCCCTGAGGGCAGGGGCGTCGTTGACGCCGTCGCCGGTGACCGCGACCACCTCCCCGAGGGCGTGCAGCGCCCCGACGATCACGAGCTTGTGCGCCGGCGACGTCCGTGCGAAGAGCACGCCGGGCTGGGCCGCCAGCTCCCGCAGCCCGTCCGCCGAGAGCCGCTCGACCTCCTCGCCGGTGACGACCTTCTCGACGGGGAGGCCGATCTCCCGGGCGATGGCCCGTGCGGTGAGCCCGTAGTCGCCGGTGACGACGATGACCCGGATCCCGGCCCGTCGGCAGAGCGCCACCGCCTCCCGGACCTCCGGCCGCGGCGGATCCCAGAGCGCGACGAGACCCAGCAACACGAGCTCGCGCTCGACCGCGGCCACCCCTTCGTCCCCGGCGCCGGCCGGCAGCGGCCGCCGCGCGACGGCGAGGAGGCGCAGGCCCTCGGCGGCGAGCCGGTCGTGGTCGGCGAGGATCGCCCGGCGCCGGTCCTCGGTGAGCGGGACCACGTCGCCGTCCCAGCGGACCGCTCCGCAGAGCGCGAGCGTCTCCTTGGGCGCGCCCTTGACGTATGCGACGGCGCCCCCGTCCTCGGCGCGGATCAGCGTCATGCGCTTGCGGAAGGAGTCGAACGGGTGCGCCGCGAGGAGTGGACGGGTGCGCCGCGCCTTCTCGGGGTCCACGCCCGCCCGGACGGCCGCGGCCACGAGCGCGACCTCGGTCGGATCGCCGTGCTCGAGCGAGGCCTGGGAGGCCAGGATCGCGGCCTGGTGCAGCTCCTGCACGTCCGGCGGCGCCGCGCCGTCCCCCGCGGCCACCTCGGCGGTCCGCCCCGACAGCCACACGGCGCGGGCCGCCATGCGGTTCTGGGTCAGGGTCCCGGTCTTGTCCGTGCAGATGACCGTCGTGGCGCCCAGCGTCTCGACCGCGGACAGGCGCTTGAGGAGGCTCCGCTGGCGCGCCATCCGCTGGACTCCGAGCGCGAGGGCGAGCGTCAGGGTCGGCAGGAGGCCCTCGGGCACGTTCGCGACGATGACGCCGAGCGCGAAGACCAGCGCCTCCTGGACCCGCAGGGTCCCGGTCAGGAACCCGAGGGCGAAGAAGCCCGCGCCGAAGCCGACGGCCAGGAGCGTCACGACCCGCGTCACCCGGACCATCTCCCGGTGCAGCGGGCTCGGCTCCTCGGGGATGGCCTGGGTGAGGTGGGCAATGGCGCCGATCTCCGTCGCCATGCCCGTGGTGGTGACCACGAAGGTCCCGCTCCCCGACATGATGCTGGTCCCGGCGAAGACGCGTTCGGGCCGCTCGAGCGGGGGGATGGCCTCCGTCTGGTCGTCCCGGGCCGGGCGCTTCACGACCGGCTGGGACTCGCCCGTGAGCGCGCTCTGGTCCACGCGGAGGTCGGCCGTCGCGAGGATCTGGCCGTCCGCCGGCACCTGGGTGCCCTCGTCGAGCCGCACGACGTCGCCGGGAACGAGATCAGCCGTCAGCACCCGCAGCTCCCCGCTCGGCCGGAGCACGGCGATCCGCCGGGGGAGCAACTCCTCGAGGGCCTCGACCGCCCGCTCGGCCCGGTACTCCTGGAAGAAGCTGAACACGCCGTTGACGACGATCACCGCGAAGATGGCCCAGCCGAGCTCCGGCATTCCCGCGAGGAAGGCGCAGGCGCCGCCGATCCAGAGGAGGATCGCGAAGAAGCTCCGGAACTGCTCGAGGAAGCGCGCCGTCAGCGACCGGCGGCGGAGGCGCTCGAGGCGGTTGGGCCCGCACACCGCCCGACGGCTCGCCGCCTCGACGGTCGCGAGCCCCGCCGGCGTCGAGCGCAGGATGGCGAGGACCTCCGGCGCGGCGAGCCGACCCTCGCCCGCCGCAGCCTCGGTCGCGGCGAGGGTCGCGACCAGCTCCTCCCGCGTCCGGGCGCTTCGCGCCCGGTCAGCGAATCCGGGGGCCCCGAAGCAGGCGCGGAGCCGCCCGACGAGCCGCAGCGCGGCGGCGGCCTCGGCGACGGGCCCCGACAGCACGACCACGACCCCCGCGGGCGGCGTTTCCGCTGCGAGGGTCGGCGCGTGGGGCAGCTCGACCCACTGGAACCGCAGGCGACCGGTCCCGCCGAGCGCGTGGAGCAGTGCCACGCCCGGGGCCAGCGACAGGAGCCCCCAGGCTTCCGGCGCGCCGAGGGCGAGCCGCTCCACGACGTCCGCCACCGACGCGACCTCCGGCCCGAGACCGACCGGGTCCCCGGCCAGGAACGGCGAGAGGGCGAACGCGCCCGGGGGGCTCGGGGCCATGGTCGGTCAGCTCCCGGGCCCGTACCGGAGAGCGACGAGCCGGTCGAGCGCTTCCCGGAGGTCGGCGATCTCCCCCCGAGTCCAGCGCGCCTCGACCTTGCGAACCAGCGCCGCGAGCTTCTGGTCGGAGAAGACGTCCCGCATCCACCGGGAGAAGTCGTGCCGGCCGGCGTGATGCGCCAGGACGGCGTGGTCGAGCCCGGCGACCGTGTGGCGGAAGCTCGCCAGGCTGTCCGCCACGCCCACCACCTGCCCTTCCGGGCGCCGGAAGACGAACGCCTGCTCCGGCGAGACGCAGGAGTCGGCGTACTTGCCGAGGTGCCGGATGTGCGGCGTCGCCCGCGGCGTGGCCACGAAGGTGAGCGGGCCCGGGCCCCGGTCGCGCGTGTGGGTCATGACGAACTCCCCCCGCGGCAACCTCGGCAACGCGGAGACGACGCGTCCGTTCCCGTGGCTCCCGGC
>CAYQDR010000020.1:0-52248 GCA_964416315.1 uncultured bacterium | reverse complement strand
GGTTACCATCGAGAACACCACTCCGGCTATCCGCCGAAGGCGGATTGAGTTCAACCAGGCGCTGGAGCGGATCGGCGCATGAGCGGCGAGTCTTCAGCCACGCGCCGGTGGGCGCCGGCCGCTCAGCGCCAGGCCGTTGACGCACCGACCGGTGCATGAGCTTGAAGAGACCGAAGTCGAACGTCCAGTACGTGTTCAAGGTCGGGTTGGCAGGTCGTAGGTCGATCTGGCGCAAGATCGCTCTTCGTGGTGATCAGACCCTCGACGACCTCCACGAGGCGATCTTCCACGCCTTCGATCGCTTCGATGAGCACCTCTACTCGTTCTACTTTCCCAAACCTGGGGCGCGAGGCAGGGATCGTCTTCGCGAAGCTCTGGAGTATGGTCACCCTATGAGCGTGGAGGACTCGAACCCGTTCGGCGGCGGCGGTGTGAGGAATGCTGCGACGGTGACACTCGACTCGCTGAAGCTGAAGGTCGGGCAGCGGTTCGAGTACCCGAGTACCTATTCGATTTCGGTGACTCATGGTGGCACGAGGTCACGGTGGAGCAGGTCGGAAGCATCCGGGGTAAGGGTTCCCCGGAGCTGGTTGAGAAGCATGGGGCGTCCCCGCTTCAGTATCCTGAGGTTGACTGAGCTTTGTGTAACGCGGAGTCTAACACCGGCGTGCAGCCGCCGACGGCCGGCAGGCTCGGCGGAGACTTGGTCTACGTCCTCGCCCGCCGCGGCTGAGGCTGGGCGTCTAGGTGGCGACACGAAACCCTCTTAAGGGTAGGGAGATCGTGGTTAAGATCGTTCGACGCTCGAACAAGATGTACCAGAGCAGCTCCGATGGCGCGTGTCAGCTCCGCGTCTTTCAGCGCAAGAAGGTTGGCAAACGGGACCCGCGGTACCTGATCAAGTGTGGCTGTTGCCAGCAGCGGGTCGAGATCCATTACGGGGGCGGCACACTCGAAATCAACGGTGTCATGGGGTCCGCCGAGGATTGGGGAGAAATCCTCCTCCCTCTGCTCGGCGCGAGATCCGCTCGGCGGGCTCTGGGTGCCAAGGGCCGCCGTCAGCGAGTCGCCACCTAATTGTGAGCGCGAGAATCAGATACACCGACGAACCACTCGGTAAGCTCAAGGTCGTTCCTGACTTCCTTCCTCGTCCCGAGGAGTTGGTGTTTCGCGAGGAAGGGGTCAAGGTCACCATCGCCCTGAGCAAGCGCAGCGTGGAGTTCTTCAAGGACGAGGCGCGGAAGCACAATACGCAATACCAGCGCATGATCCGGCGGCTTCTTGATGCTTACGCCGAGCGCTACTCGCGTCGTCTAACCACGCGGTCAACGCGGACGCGCGCCAAAGCGGCGCGCGCCGGTTAGCGCGAGAGTTGGACAGACAAGAGCATGAGAGACACCCCGAAGCGTATCAAGAGACTCCTTCGTGAGTACGCGGCCGCCGCGCACGAGGAAGAGCTGCGTCGGGCCCTACTGGCGGTTGCCGAGGCCTTTAGGCGATGGGAACGCGCTGAGCTGGGTGGTGGGGAGTTGAGCGAGATCATCCACAGGTTCCATCAGGGTCCTGCCCGGGATCTGTACGTGCGTTACAACACGACCCATTTGGAGGCGCCTGTGGCCTACGCGATCGCGGCCGGCGTTCTGGATCGAAAGACGATTCCGGCCGAGTTGCTTGAGCATCTTGCGGGCATCATCGAGTTTTACCAGAGCGAACGGGCACCGTCATGAGACTACTGTCAAACCTCGCACTAGAGCGGACCGCTCGCTCGCATGCGCTCGCCGCGCGCCGCGGCTGACCCTCGACGTTGGTCGACAAATGGCAAAGAAGACGGCGGTAGGCTGGAAAAACGTCGACTTTCTCATCCGGGGCAACGGCGACGTCACCATCGGAAGAGTCGGGCCAATCCGTTGTGCCGCGATTGCAGCCGACGGTGACCAGATGCTCGCAGCCCTTGTTCGCCGACCGCGAGAGTCGCTGCAAGACCTTCTCACGCGTCTTGATGCGGCGCTGGAGCGAGCCTGGGAAGAGCAGGAATTCGTCGACGAGATCAACGGCTAGTCAGGCGGTCTAGCGAGCCGCTTGAGTGCACGCGGACGTGGTGCGGTTCTTTCTCGCGGACACCCCCGACGCCCATCGCCTTGTCGAAGCGCGTGGTCCGGCTACGTTCCAAGCCCGACCGGCACCGAGAGCTTCGCCACCGTCAAGCTGCGGTAGCGCCACCCCGGGTGGCGCCGGGTGAGCCCCGCGGGGTCCCGGGCGAAGTGGGACCCCCTCAGCTTCCTTCCGCGATTCGGCGAATCGCGGAAGGAGGTGAGCGGGTGACGAGCCCGGGCGCGCGGGGCGAGCCCGGCGGCAGGACCCGGGGTGGGTTGCCGGGCGCTCAGCTGTGCGCTTTGACGAACGCCTGGACGCGCCGCCAGGCGTCGGCCGAGGCCTCCGCGAACTCGCTCTGCTTCCGGTCGAAGAAGCTGTGGGGCGCCCCGTCGTAGCTGACCGACTCGTGGGCGACGCCGGCTCCGGTGAGCGCCCGGTCGAACTCCTCGACCGCGCTCGCCGGGATGCCGGGGTCCGCGCCGCCGTAGAGCGCGAGGACCGGGCAGCGGAAGCGCGGCACGGCGTCGATGGGGCGCGGCCGGTCGGGCCAGCGGGCGAGGCCGAGCGGCCACCCGTAGAAGCCGATGACCCCCGCGTAGCCGAGGCCGCTCGCCGCCTGGAGGAAGGCGAGCGCCCCGCCGAAGCAGAAGCCGACGGCGAAGAGCGCGCGGACGCCCCCGCCCGCCTTCGAGCGGAGGTGCGCGGCCGCCGCGGCGGCGTCGGCTTGGAGGGTCTCCGGCGTGGTCTGGGGCACTTGGGCCAGGAAGTCGAAGCCCTCGCCCCGCTCCCCGAGCCCCGCCGTCCGGGCGAAGTAGTCGATCGCGACCGAGTCCACGCCCGCCTCGGCGAAGCGGAGGGCGAGCTCCTTGTAATAGGCGTGGAGCCCCCGCACGTCGGGAAGGACGATCATGCCGGCGCCGCTCGGCCGCGCGGCGCGCGCCGCGTAGGCGCCGAAGCGAGTGCCGTCGGCCGAGACGAGGACGAGGTCACGGGCGTCGGTCGCGCCGCCGGCGATCGCGGGGATCGGTGGCCGGGAATCCCAGTCGAAGCACATGGTCGCCCCCCTCGGGTTCAGGTGGTCTTGAGCGCGGCCAGGAACTCCTTCGCGCCGGGGTCGAGCACACTCGCCAGCCCCACGTAGAGGAAGAACGCCCCGCGCTCGAGGTACCGACGCGCTGTCGCGGGCGTGACGAGCACGCCGGGCGCGCGCCCCGCGGCCCGGATCCGCCGCACCGCGTCGTCGATGGCGGCCTGGACCTTCGGATGGTCCATCTGGCCCGGGACCCCCATGGACTGCGCGAGGTCTCCGGGGGCGACGAAGAAGACGTCCACGTGCTCCACTTTGAGGATCTCGTCGAGGTTCTCGAGCGCCTCGACCTCCTCGAGCATCACGACGACCATCGTCTCCTGATTGGCGCGGCGCGTGTACTCGCTCATCTTCTCCCCGAACGCCGAGCGCCCGCCGGCGAAGCCGCGGTGGCCGATCGGGGCGAACTTCGCGTGGCGGACAGCCGCCTCGGCCTCGGCGCGCGTGTTGACGTGAGGCACCTGGACGCCGCCGGCCCCGCGGTCGAGGGCCCGCGTGATGGTCGACGCGTCGTTCGCCTGGACGCGGACGATCGGCGTGGCGTTTGCGAGCTCGGCCGCGCGCACCATGTTCTCGACGTCGTCCCAGCCCGCCGGGCCGTGCTCCGTGTCGATGAAGATCACATCGAAGCCGACCCGGGCGAGGAGCTCGACGAGCCCGGCCGAGGTGTACGTGGGGTTGACGACGCTCACCGGCTGGCCGGCGGCGAGCTTGGCCTTCGCGGTGTTGTGTCGCATGCGGCTCGCTCCTTGGGTTGGGGTGGGATGCCCCCGAGTGTAGGGCCTCGCGCCGCCGGGCTCAACCCGGTCGGCGGGGCGGCCGCACCAGCGCGCTCGCGAGCGCCGAGCCCGTGACGAGGAGCCCGCCCGCGAGGAAAACGCCGCGGTAGCTCCGCGTGAGGTCGAAGGCGAGGCCGCCCGCGTAAGCGCCCAGCGCGCCCGCGAGGTGGTGGAAGAGGTTGGCGGTCCCGAAGATCAGACCGTGGTGCCGCGGCCCGAACAGCGTGGCGACGAGCGTCGCGGAGAGCGGCGCCGTCGTGAAGAACGTGGCGCCGAAGAGCACGGCGAACAGGTAGAGCTGCCGGGCGTCGCGCACCCACGGCAGAAAGAAGAGCGACGCCGCCCGGAGCGCGTACGTCAGCACCAGGGCCTGGCGCGCCCCGGTCCGGGCCGCCACCGCCCCCGCGGCGAGGATACCCGCGACGTTCGCCGCGGCCCAGAGGCTCACCGCGTTCGCCGCAACCACCGGGCCGAGACCCAGGTCCGTGGCGAACGGCGCGAGGTGGGTCGTCAGCAGGAAGTCCGTGAAGCCGCACCCCATGAGCCCGGTCGTCATCCACCAGAAGCCCGCGGTCCCCAGGGCCTCGCGCCGGGTCAGTGACCGGCCGGCCTCCGAAGCCGGTCGCGCGGCCGTGCCGGCCGGCACGGGCTGCGGGGCGTCGCGGAGCCAGAGGGCGACGATCGGGAGGAAGCCGCCGACGACGGCGGCGAGCAGGGCGTAGGTCCGCCGCCACCCCACGGCGACCGTCGCGTGCGCCGCGACCTGCGTGAAGACGAGATGCCCGAGCGAGAAGCCGCAAGCGGTCAGCGCCATGAGGAAGCCGCGCTCCGCGGGGAACCAGCGGCCGACGTGCACCGAGACGGGGAGGATCCCCGACCCCGTGTAGCCGACCGCGCCGACGACCCCGTAGAGCAGGACGACGTGCCAGTGGCTCCGCGCCAGGCCCACGAGCCCGGTCCCGACCGCCATCACCGCGAGCGAGGCGAGGATCACCCGCCGCGGCCCGGCGCGGTCCACGAGCCCGCCGAAGAGCGGCTGCCCGAGCGCGTTGACGGCGAGACTGGCCGTGGCCGCGAGCGCGAGCGTCGAGCGGACCCCGCCCAGTTCCTCGAGGATCGGCTTGAAGAGGATGCCGAACGCGAAGTTGACGCCGGTCGCCACGAAGAGCACGGCGAAGCCGGCCCCGAGGGCCGACCACGCCCCCCGCGCGGCGGCCGGCGGCGGTCCTCCGGCCATCAGGCCGGCCGCGCCGGCGAGCGCACGAGCTCTTCGAAGTCGGCGAAGACCGCGTCCGGGTCGAGGGGGCTCCGGATCAGGCTCTGCGCGAGTTGCTCCGCGCAGAAGGCGGCGACCATGGGCCCATTCTCCCGGGCGCCGTAGGGCCGGAAGCCGGAGCCGAGGAGCGCGCGCTCCTCCTCGAGGTCGGCGAGCAGCCACGCGCTCGATTCGTGGAGGAGGAGGCGCGCCCGGTCGGCGTGCTCGCGCGACCGGACGAGAGCCGTGTAGAGGCTCCCGGCGACCCACGGGTGCCGCTCCACGACCTCGCGGCGGAGCACGACGATGTGGTGCGCCGGGTAGATCCCCGTCCGGCGATAGTGCTCCCGCTCGACGGCCCGGTAGTCCGGGTACAGACGCGTGATCGGACCGTCCGCGTCGTAGAAGCCCGCCGGGGGCCAGGCCGAGATCAGACAGTCGAGCTCCCCCGCGACGAGGAGGTCGCGGAGCGGGCGGCCGGGCGGGGCGGGGGTCACCCCCGGTGGGAGGACGTCGGGCGCCGAGGGCGGGCTGTCGGCGTTCACGGGGCCGACGACCCAGCGGACGCGGTCGAGCCCGACGCCGCGCTCCCGCATGAGTCCCCGGCTCCACGTGTTGCCGCTCGCCGGCCACGCGTCCAGGCCGACGCGCGTGCCCGCGAGGTCGGCGAGGTCCCGGAGGGCGCTGTCCTGCCGGACGAAGAAGGAGCGGTGACGGAACTCGCGCATCACGAAGGCCGGCAGCCCGACGACCGCGCGGTCGCCCGCCGCGATCCGCTGGACGTAGCGACCGAACGAGGCCTCGCCGCCGTGGACGGCGGGGTCCTTCGCGACGCGCTCGAGGGCGCCGAATGCCCGGACCACGGTCAGGTCGATCCCGTCGGGTCGCACGTCGCCGAGCGCGAGCGGGGCGACGAAGTCGTAGTCGCGGATCGCGATGGTGAGGGCCAGGTGGCTCAGCGTGCTCCCCCGTGAGTCGGGCGTGTGCTATGGTGACCCAACGCCGCGAGCCGCGTCAATCCGCCCCGGCGGGAAAGGGGAGCGCGCGCGCATGACCGGAAGCCCGGCACCCTCGCGCTTCGTCCGCCGACACCTCGGGCAGGCGTTCGGGGCGGCGCTGTTCCTCTTCGGCGGCCTCGCGTTCCTCGTGATCGGCGTGACGACGGCGATCGAGGAGCGCCGCTACGCGCGGGAGGGGCAGGTCGCGGAGGCCCGCATTGTGCGAAAGACGGAGTATTGGTACACCTACACGGACTACCTGGGGCGCACGCACGAGGGCGCGACCGGGTCCATCTCGCGGGCGGAGGCCGCCGGCTGGAAGCCGGGGGACAGCGGCGCGATCCGGTACGACCGGAAGCGGCCGGCCGAGAGCATCTGGCTCGGCCGCGCCTGACTGGGCTCGACGAAGGGGGACGGAGCGACATGCGCATCGGGATCGTCGGCGCGGGCGCGATCGGCTCGGTGGTGGGCGGTCTGCTCACGAGGGCGGGACGCGACGTCACGTTGATCGACCAGTGGCCCGAGCACGTCGAGGCGATGAAGCGCCACGGGCTCCGCCTCTCCGGCACCTGCGGCGACCACCTGGTCCCGGTCACGGCGCTCCACCTCCACGAGGTGCAGGGCCTCCGCGAGCCCTTCGACGCCATCTTCGTCGCGGTGAAGTCGTACGACACCGAGTGGGCGACGCGGCTCGCCCTGCCGCACCTCCGGGAGCCGGACGGCGTGGTCGTCGTCTTCCAGAACGGGATCAACGACGAGCGCGTCGCGGCCGTCACCGGCCGCGAGCGGACGCTGGGGTGCGTGATCACCGTCGGCGCGGGCCTCTACGAGCCGGGGCACGCGGTGCGGACGGACACGGGCTCGGTCGGCTTCAAGATCGGCGAGCTGGACGGCGCCGACACGCCCCGCGCGCGGGCGCTCGTGCGGATGCTCGACGACGTCGCCCCGTCGCGCCTCACCACGAACCTCTGGGGTGAGCGCTGGTCGAAGCTCGCCGTGAACTGCATGGCGAACCCGCTCGCGGGGCTCTCGGGCCTGGGATCGGCCGAGATCCGGAGCGACCCGCGGGTGCGGCGGATCGCGATCCACGTCGCGGCGGAGGTGATCCGCGTCGCCCGCGCCCTCGGCCACGAGGTGGAGCCGCTCTTCGGGGTCGAGGCGCAGCGCTTCGTGGATGCCGTCGAGGGGCGCGGGCTCGAGGCGCTGGGGCAGGACCTGGCGGCCCGGGCCCAGCAGCTCTCGGGCGGGCGCCCGTCGCTCCTCCAGGACGTCCTGAAGGGCCGCCGCACGGAGATCGATGCGCTGAACGGCTACGTCGCGGTGCAGGGCCGGAAGGTGGGCGTCCCGACACCCGTCAACGACGCGGTGGTGGACGCGATCCGTCGCGCCGGCATCGGGACGCTCCGGCCGGATCCGAAGAACCTGGAGCCGCTCTTCGCCGCCCTGCCGCGATAGACGACAGGAGGCGGGCCTACACGCGGACCACCTCGAACCTCCGTCTTTCGTCAGGGCGTGGGCGCCTGGCTTTGCAGGCGGACGAACTCGTCGAAGGGGCCGGAGATCCGCAGGATCTCGTTGACCATCCAGGCGTAGCGGCGCACGACGGCGACGAACAGGTCGCCGGCGATCCCGGCCCGCCGGGTCTCCGGGGTGACCGGGGCGAAAGCGAGACCGCGGAGGAAGGTCCCCTCGGTCGAGGTGGCGAAGTCCACCCGCTTGCCCTCGGGCGTCACGGCGAAGATCCGGGCGGCGCGGCGTTGCGAGAGAAAGAGGAACCCCGCCGGGCTCAGGGTGAGCCCGGCGGGGAGCGGGCCCTGGAGAACGAGCGCCGGGCTCCCGTCGGGGGCGACCCGCCAGAGCTGCCCCGCGCCGTCCTGGAACGGGGTCTCGGCCGTGCCGTCGGTCCCGACCCAGAGCTGCCCCCGCTCGTCGATCGTGAGCATCCGCGGCCGCGACAGCGCCAGGTAGGCGCGGTCCACCACGCGGCCCGTCGCGTCCAGGCGGACCACGGCGTTCTGATCGCGGTCCGCGACGTAGATCCGTCCCGCGGCGTCCAGCGCCACGCCCTCGGGGTGTTGGAGGAGCGGCGGGCTTCCCTCGGCCGGCGTCCCGCCCGCGAACAACGCCGGGCGTCCGTCGGCCATGCGGTAGAGCGCGCCGATCTTCCGGTCGCGGTCGTAGGTGGTGACCCAGACCTCGCCGCGGCCGCGGACCGCCCCCACCTGGGGGTTCTTCAGCGGCGGCCCGTGGAAATAGCGTGCCTCGGTCTCGGGCGTGAGCCGCGCGCCGCCCGGTGGGATCCGGTAGATCGCGGACAGGTCCTCGACATCGCCCGAGCGGAAGCGAGCCCCCAGCTTCGCCAGGTACAGGGTGCCGGTCGCGTCGAAGGCCAGCGTGGCGGTGGCGGGGAAGCCCCGCAGGCTGCGCTCGGAGCCCGAGTCGAACCCGTGTCCCGTCACGTAGGGCTCGGCGGCGAAGCCCGCAGGAAGGACCAGGTCCGCCGCCGCGGGCACGGCCGAGAGCACGACGAGCGCCGCCGCGAGCCACGCGCGCATGTGTGACCCTCCCGAGAAAGGCTACCGCGAACCCCCGTCATCTGCAATAATCACGCGGCATGAGTCAGGCGCGCGACCCCGAGCAGGTGACGCTGGCGGCCCTCGCGGGGCTCGGCCTCCCCTACGAGCTGATCCCGTGCGACCCCGAGTACGCCGACACGGGGCCCTTCTGCGAGCGCTACGGGTATCCGCCGGAGCGCGCCGCGAACACGATCATCGTCGCGTCGAAGAAGGAACCGAAGCAGTACGCGGCGTGTGTGGTCCTCGCGACGACGCGGCTCGACGTGAACCACGCCGTGCGGGACCTCCTCGGCGTTGCCAAGCTCTCGTTCGCCACGGCGGAGGAGATGGCACAGCTCACCGGGATGAAGGTGGGCGGCGTCACGGTCTTCGGCCTGCCGGATGGGATCCCGCTGTACGTGGACGCCCGCGTGATGAGCCTCGACTGGGTCATCCTCGGCACGGGCGGCCGGAACGGGAAGATCAAGCTCTCGCCGGAGGTCTTCCGCCGGCTCGCGAGCACGCGCGTCGTCGAGAACCTCGCCCTCGAGCGCCCCGCGTAACCGGGAGGCCACCCCGGGTCCTGTCGCCGGGCTCGCCCCGCGCGCCCGGGCTCGTCACCCGCTCACCTCCTTCCGCGATTCGCGGAATCGCGGAAGGAAGCTGAGGGGGTCCCACTTCGCCCGGGACCCCGCGGGGCTCACCCGGCGCCACCCGGGGTGGCCCCCCGACGCCACGATGCCAGGAAGCGGCGCCGGGCCTCAGGTGGCGTCCGGGGCGATCTGCCCCATGCGGCCGGCCTGGTAGTCCTCGATCGCCTGGACGATCTCCTCCCGCGTGTTCATCACGAATGGCCCGTAGCGGAGAAGCCCGCGCCCTCCAGGGTGCGTTCGCCGTTGACGACGCGCGCGGCCGAACGGCCCGTGTCCATTGGTCGCTAGGGCGCGACGCCGGGGATCGACTTGAGCGGCCCGCCCAGCGCGCGGATGACCGCGGCCACGTTGGCGTCCGGCGTGTTGGACGGCAGCACGCACCCCGGCCCGACGATGAGGCCGACGCCCCCCGTCCGGGCGACCGCCTCCTGCGCCTCTTCGGCGGCCTGCTCCGGCGTCGCGTCGCGGAGCGTCCGCCACTGGTCGAGCCCGCCGATGACCGCGCCCGGCACGCGCGCCTTCCCCTCCGCGAGCGAGGGCGGGGTCGCGCGGTCGTCCCAGTTCCACGCGTGCCCGGGCAGGCGAGCCAGCCGGTCGAACAGGAGCCGGTCGCCGTGACAGTGGACGATCGTCAGGCTCGACCGGCCGTGGACCGCCTCGAGCACGCGCCGGTCGTAGGGCTCGCCGAACCGCGCGTAGAGGTCCTCGTCGAGGACACTCGTGCTGGCCGCCTGGATCGAGTAGAAGATGCCCGACACGCCTTCCTCGAGCGCCAGCTCGGTGAACCGGACGAGCGTGTCGGTGATGGCCTCGAGGGCGCCCGAGACGAGGTCGGGGTGCCGGCGGAGATCCTCGGCGAGACGCCCGCCGGAGAGCTTCCGCGCCAGCGAGAGCGGCGAGAAGACCGTCGGGAGCACCGGCGCGTCGCCGATCCGGCGGTCGAAGCCCATGCGGATGATCGTCTCGAGCTGGGCCGACCAGCCGGGGACGGACGCCGGATCCAGGGGGCGGATCGTCTTCCAGTCCTCCGGGCGCTGGACCGCGCAGCGGGCGCACGGCCGGTGCCCGTCCGGGTGCACCTCGTCGCTCTCGACACACCCCCACGCCTCGACCGCGTACCCGCCGGCCGGGGTGATCTTGAGGAAGTCCGAGCCGTACCGCTCGTGGAAGCGCAGCGTCGCCTGCGCGAGCCCGGCGGGCGAGCGGTCCACCCCGGGGAAGTGGCGCCAGACCGCGTAGGGGACGCGGTCGACGGGTTGGCGGCTCACGGCGGCCGCGATGCGCTGGCGCCGGCTCATGGGCATCGTCCGCGTCGCTCTCCTCCCGCGGCGGCCGCTCGGCCGCCCGCGCTCGTGACGTCTCGTGTCGCGGGCCCCCGGCCGTCGCCGGGCCGGGCCCCGGCTCGCCACTGTACCATTGACTCGGGGACGCCTTGCGCCGAGAATAGGGCCGCCCCCCGGTCGGGGGGCCGGCATGGAGCGATTCATCGAGTCACTCGTCGGCAAGGAAGTGTACGTCAAGCTGGCGAAGGACTGGAGCGTCCAGGGCCGGCTGGTCCGGATCGAGGAGACGGGGCTGGTGCTCGAACGGACCGGGGTCCCGCCCGTCTTCGTCAACCTGGTCCGGATCGGGACCGTCGAGGAGGCGCAGTAGCGTGACGGGGACACCGGGCGCGGCGCCGGCATCCCTCGTGCTGGTCGCCGACGACGAGCCCACGGTCCGGAACCTGGTGTGCGAGGTGCTGGCGGAGGCCGGGTTTCGCACGGCGACGGCGGCGGACGGGGACGAGGTCGTGAGCGTCGCCCTCGAGCGGCAGCCGGCGCTGATCGTGATGGACGTCATGATGCCGCACATGGATGGGTACACGACCCTCACCCGCCTCCGCGGGCACCCGCGCACCAAGGAGATCCCGGTGATCATCCTGACCGGGCAGGTCGAGCCGGTCTACCGGACCATCAGCGCAGGCGTTGGCGCCGTGGCCCACGTGACCAAGCCCTTTTCCCCGCGCCAGCTGACGGAAACGGTGGAGCGGGTGCTCACCGCGGGACGCGCGTGAGCGAAGCCGTGACAGACCCCGGCTTGCCGGCCGGCATCCGTAGCACCGGCGTCCCCTCCCCCCGAAGGGGACCGGAGGGGCGAGACGTCGCGAGGGCGCATGCCCGAGCCGTCCCGGCGATCCGATCAATCGGGGGCGGGGGTGCGGGGGGTCGCGAATGACCGAGCAGCCCAAGCGCAGACTCGGGGAGATCCTGGTCGAACGCGGGTTCATCTCCGGCGAGCAACTCCGCGAGGCGCTCCGGGCCCAGTACCAGGAGGGACGGCGCCTCGGCGAGATCCTCCTCGAGATGGGCGCGCTCTCGGCGGACGAGCTGAACTGGGCCCTCTCGGAGCTCCTCGGGGTCCCCTACGTCGAGTTCAACGAGGAGATGGTGGACCTCGAGCTCGCCGGGACGATGCCCGAGGAGGTGCTGCGACGGAACGAGGCGTTCCCGGTCCTCCGGGTCGGGGACGAGCTGACCGTCATCCTGACCGACCCCACGAACCGCCAGGCCGTGGCCGAGCTGGAAGCCCTCACCGGGGCGCGGCTCATCACGGCGATCGCCTCGCGCGAGACGATCCGGAATCTCCTGGACAAGGCCTTCCCGGCCGCCGCGGCCCCGGGACGCGTCCGCTACGCCGAGGTCGGGATGACCGAGGCCCCGGCCGAGACGGACGTCACGGGCGTCGCGCAGGTCTACGCGCTCCTCCTCGGCGCGCTGCGGGAAGGCGCGACCGAGATCCACGTGGAGCCCCTCCAGCAGGACATCCGGGTCCGGAACCGCGTGGAGGGGCGCCTGGTGGAGCGGGCGCGGTTGCCGCGCAACCTCCTCGGCCCGGTCACCTCGCGCTTCCGGGTGCTCGCGGGGCTCCGCTCGGAGAGCCTGCCCACGCAGGCCCAGATCCGGACCCGGCTCGAGGGGCAGGAGATCGAGCTCGAGATCCTCTTCTTCCCGACGCTCCAGGGCGAGGCCATCACCGTGCGGATCTGGCAGCGCGCCCTGGAGGTCCCGACGCTCGACGGCCTGGAGCTGGAGCCTCAGACCCGCGAGGCGCTCCGGGGGATGCTCGACGGGCGAGGCGGGCTCGTGCTCGCCACCGGCGGGGACCTGCGGGCCCGGGCGACGGTGCTCTACGCCCTCGCCCAGGCGGCGACGGCGCCGGGGAAGAAGACGGTGACGGTCGAGCGCGCCGTCTCGTTCGTCATTCCCGATTTCCTGCAGGTCGAGGTGCCCGGTGACTTCGCGGAGGCGGCCGCGACGATCCTCGCATCGCCCGCGGACGTCGTGCTCGTGGAGGACCTCGGCCGGACCGCGGCATGCCTGGCCGCGATCGGGGGCGCCGAGCAGGGGATGCTGGTGCTCGGCGGTCTCGGCTTCGCGACCACCACGACGGGCTTGGCGCACCTCCTGGGGTTGGACCTGCCCCGCGGGCCGCTGCTCGGCATCACCCGGGGGCTGGTCAACGTCCAGCGACACGGCGGACGGTACCGTGTCGAGGCGGTCCCCATGACCGAGGAGCTCCGCCGGGAGCTCTTCAACCGGCAGGCACCATGGACATCGCGGATCTCCTGATACAGACGAAGGAACGGGGCGCGTCGGACCTGCATCTCTCGGCCGGGTCCCGGCCGATGATGCGCCTCCACGGCGAGCTGACCCCGATCGACAACGAGGTGCTCTCGCGCGACGGGGTCCACAAGATGATCTACGAGATCCTCAACGACGACCAGCGTCGCATGTTCGAGGAGATCCGGGATCTGGACTTCGCCATCGAGCTCGGGGAGGTGGCGCGCTTCCGCGTCAACGTCTTCAACCAGCGGAACGGCGAGGGCGCGGTCTTCCGCGTGATCCCGACCCAGATCCGTTCGTTCGAGGAGCTCGGGTTTCCGGAGGTCGTGAAGGCACTCGCGCTCCGGGAGAACGGGCTCGTGCTCGTCACCGGCCCGACCGGCTCCGGGAAGTCCACGTCGCTGGCCGCGATGATCGACCTGGTCAACTCCTCGACGAAGAAGCACATCATCACGCTCGAGGACCCGATCGAGTTCGTCCACAAGTCCAAGGGCTGCCTCGTCAACCAGCGCGAGATCGGGCCGCACACGAAGTCGTTCGCGTCGGCGCTGCGGGCCGCGCTCCGCGAGGACCCCGACGTCATCCTCGTGGGCGAGATGCGGGACCTCGAGACCATCAGCCTCGCCCTGACCGCGGCCGAGACCGGCCACCTGGTCTTCGCGACCCTGCACACGAAGAGCGCGCCCAAGACCGTGGACCGTGTGATCGACGCCTTCCCCCCCGCGCAGCAGCAGCAGATCCGGGTGCAGCTCTCCGAGGCCCTGCAGGGCATCGTCTCGCAGCTCCTGCTGCCGACCAAGGACAAGAAGGGACGGGTCGCGGCGCTCGAGATCATGGTGGCGACGGTCGCGATCCGGAACCTGATCCGTGAGGCGAAGACGCACCAGATGCCCTCGATCATCCAGACGAGCACGCAGCTCGGGATGCAGAGCCTCGAGCAGGCGCTGAAGAACGTCGTCCTGCAGGGCCGGGTCGACCGGGCGCTCGCGGAGTCGATCCTCCAGTCCAGCGCGGGGGGCCAGACGACGACGCTCCCCAGCGGCCCGGCAGCGGGTGGCGCGGCGCCGTCCGCCGCCGCACACCGTTAACCGGCTGTCTGGACGAGGCGCAAGGCGATGACAAACCACCAACGGACGAGCGTTCCGCTTCGAGCGGCGGCTTCGCCGCCGCCCCCTGGGGGAGCCCTCGGAGGGGGCCGTCGAGGCCCTCTCCGAATGGGTTAGGAGAGCGGGCCATGGCCGAGCTGGATCCGATCCTCGGCACCGCGGTTGCCACGAACGCCTCGGACGTCTACCTGATCGAGGGGGTGCCGCCCACCCTGAAGATCGACGGGGTCGCGCAGCCCCTCGCCAATGCGACCCCGCTGACGCGGCTCGACCTCCAGAAGCTCATGATCCTGCTCGTGCCGGAACCGCAGCGGAAGTCGTTCGAGACGACGGGCGAGGCGAACCTCTCCTACATGCACCAGCAGCACGGTCGCTACCGCGTGAACTGCTACCGGACGCTGGGGCAGACGGGCATCGTCCTCCGGCGGGTCAAGGCCGAGATCCCGACCTTCGAGACCCTCGACCTGCCACCGTTGCTCGGGACGCTCGCCCTCGAGCGGCAGGGGCTGCTCCTGGTCGTCGGCGCGACGGGCGCCGGGAAGTCCACCACGATCGCGGCGATGGTCGACCACCGGAACAGTCACGCCCAGGGCCACATCGTCACGATCGAGGACCCCGTGGAGTTCATCCACACCCGCAAGCAGAGCGTCATCTCGCAGCGCGAGGTGGGGATCGACACGGACTCGTACCTGATCGCGCTCCAGAACGCCCTCCGCCAGGCGCCCGACGTGATCTTCGTGGGCGAGCTCCGGGACAAGGACACCGTCGCGATCGCGCTCCACTCGGCGGAGACGGGCCATCTCGTCCTCTCCACCCTGCACGCGACCAACACGACCAGCGCGATCGAGCGCCTGCTGAACTTCTTCACGCCGGACGTGCGCGAGTCGATCCTCATGCAGCTCTCCCTGATGATCCGGGCCATCGTCGCGCAGCGGCTCGTGCCGCGCGCCGACGGGAAGGGGCGGATCGCGGCGATGGAGATCATGCTGAACACGCCGCGCATCCAGGCGCTCATCCGGAAGGGCGAGCTGGAGACGATCCGCCAGGCGGTCGAGGAGGGCGTCAACGAGGGGCTGCAGACGTTCGACCAGGCGCTCCTGAAACTCTACCAGGAGAAGAAGATCACGCAGGACGACGCCCTCCGCTTCGCGGACAGCCCGAACAACCTCCGCCTCCGCATCAAAGGAATCAAGTAGCTCGCCGCGGGCGCGACCGGAAGGTCACGCGCCGCGGGTGGCGCCGGGTGAGCCCCGCGGGGTCCCGGGCGAAGTGGGACCCCCTCAGCTTCCTTCCGCGATTCGCGAATCGCGGAAGGAGGTGAGCGGGTGACGAGCCCGGGGGCGCGGGGCGAGCCCGGCGACAGGACCCGGGGTGGCTCCTACCGAGTCAGGATGTCGCGGAGGACGGGCTCGAGGCGGGTGGCCAGGCGGCCGTGCCCCTCGGCGGTCGGGTGGAGCCCGTCGGTCGTCAGGTTCGGCACGACGTCGTCCAGGAAGTCCTCCACCAGCCACGCCCCTTCGCTCCGCGCGATCTCGCGGTAGCCTTCGAGCGCATCCCCGCCCCACGCGCCCATCTTGACGTGGATGAGCACGACACCGGCGCCGTCCTCCCGGAGCCGGCGGACGATCGCGCGGACGTTGGCATAGGTCTGATCGCGGGGGACTCGACGTAAGACGTCGTTCGCGCCGAGCTCGACGACCACGAGCTTGGGCCGGTGGGCGAGGACGTCCGACCCGAGGCGCCGGAGACCGCCGGCCGTCGTGTCCCCCGAGATCCCGGCGTTCCGCACGGGGAGGCCGAGCACCTCGCCCAGCCGATGGGGGAAGGTGACCTCGAGCGGGAGGCCGTGGCCGGAGGTGATGCTGTCACCGAGGAACACGACGGTCTCCCGCGTGGGGTCGAGCGGGGGCGGGGCTGCGCCGCCGCCCCACCAGTAGTACGCCGCGAGCCCCGCCAGCACGAGGAGGCCCGCCACGAGCGGCACGCGGCGGGCCGGTCCCGGTCTCGGGGGGTTCGGTCGAGCGGGTCGTCTCACCGCCACGGGTCCGAGTATACTGCTTGCTGGCTTGGCGAACCGCCGCGGGGCGACCTACCTCCTGCTGGTCTGCGTCGTCGTCATCTGGGCCAGCTATCCCACGCTCGTCAAGATTGCGCTGCGCGACATGCCCCCGTTCACCCTCGCGGCCCTCCGCTGCACCCTCGCGTCGGCGATCCTCACCGCGCTCCTCTGGCGGAGCGGCGGGGAGGGCGGCGGGCCGATCACGCGGAGCGACGTTCCGTCGCTCCTGCTCCTGGGTATCTCGGGGATCACCGTCTCGACCGGGATCTTCTACCTCGCGGTCTCCCTGACGACCGCGTCGAACGCCGTCATCCTCACCGCCTCGACCCCCGTTCTCGTCGCGGTCGGCGGCCACCTCTTCTTCGCCGAGCGCCTCCGCCCGCCCCAGTGGGCGGGCGTCGCCGTGTCGGCCGCGGGTGTGCTCCTCACGGTGACGCGGGGGGATCTCCGGCTGTTCGAGGCGCCCCCGCACCCCGGGGACGGCGTCGTGCTGGTCGGGCAGATGGCGTGGGCGACGTACACGCTGTACGGCAAGCGCGTGCTTGCTCGGTTGTCACCGCGCGTCGCGACGACCGCCGCGTACCTGATCGGCACCGCCCTTCTCATCCCGGTGGCCGTGGTCCTCGCGCCCCTGTTCCCGCCGGCGCGCATGACGTCCGTCCCCGCGTGGGCGGTCGTCGTCTTCCAGGGGACGCTCGGCGCGCTCGCCCACGTCTGGTACTACCGCGGCATCCAGGCGGTGGGCCCCGCGGTCGCCTCGGCCTTCACGAACCTCCAGCCGCTCGTCGGCGTGCTCCTGGCGACCATGCTCCTGGGCGAGCGCGTGACGCTGGCCCAGGGACTCGGCGCTGCCCTCATCCTGCTCGGCGTTTGGATGACCACGGCACGCTGAGCGAGCGGTTCACGGGGCTCTGGCGTCCCCCCCGGGTGACTCGCTATGCTTGAGGCCGCCGTGAAAGCCGTGTCGCTCGTGCCACGCCAGTCGGGGAGCGCTCGCTGCCTCGACATCGAGCCGCCGCAGCGCCGCGCCGGCCAGGTCGAGGTGCGCACGCTCGCGGTCGGGGTCTGCGGCACCGACCAGGAGATTCTCTGCCTCCTCGGCGTCTCCGGTGGGGATCGCCGGGTGGAGGTGCCGGTGGACCGCTGGAACCTCCGGGCGGTGCTCGCGAACCAGGTCGTGCTCGGCAGCGTCAACGCGCACCGCCGGGACTTCGAGGCGGGAGTCCGCCACCTGGCAGCGTGGCGGCGGCGGTGGCCGGGGCTGCTCGACGCGCTCCTGACGCGGGCCGTCCCGCCGGACCGGTTCGAGGAGGCCATCGCGCGGCGGCCGGACGACATCAAGACCGTTGTCCGCTTCGCGGAATGAGCCCGGTGGCCTGGATCGACGTGACGGTTCCTATCCATCCGGGGATGGTCGTCTACGAGGGCGATCCGGGTGTCCGGGTGACGTCCGCGCTCGCCCTCGAGCGCGGCGAGCCCGCGAACGTCTCGCTGCTCGCGCTCGGCTCCCACACGGGCACCCACGTGGACGCGCCGAGGCACTTCATCCCGGGCGGCGGGACCGTGGACGGGCTTCCGCTCGACGTTCTCCTGGGGCGGGCCCGAGTGCTCGCGTGTCCGCCCGGTCCGATCGCGGCCGAGACGGTGGCGGGCGCCGGGCCGAGGCGCGGGAGCCGGCTCCTCTTCAAGACCGGCAACTCCGCCCTCTGGGAGCGGGCGCGCTTCGTCCGCGACTACCAGGCGCTCACGCTGGAGGCCGCGCGCCTCCTGGTCGAGGCCGGCGTCGCCCTCATCGGGATCGACTACCTCTCCATCGAGGGCTTCGGGGCTCCCGGGCACCCGGTCCACCGCTGCCTGCTCGGTGCCGGCACGGTGATCCTCGAAGGGCTCGACCTCTCGGCGGTGGCGCCGGGGGAGTACGAGCTGTGCTGCCTGCCGCTGCGGATCCGGGACGGCGACGGGGCGCCGGCCCGCGCTCTGCTCCGCCCCCTCCGCGCGCCGTGATCACCGTGCAACGTCGGGCTGGATCGAAGCGTTCCGAGCGCGGGCTTCGCCCGCGCAACCCTGGGGGGAGGTCCGGCCCCCCGAACCAAAGGGGGGCGGAGCCCCCCTCCGGGGTATGATCACGCGGCGGCAGTTCCTGGGGCTGCCCCTCGGGCTCCTCCTGTTGCCGGGTCGCGCCCACGGCGCTCTCGAGCAGCGGACGGGGACGTACGGGGTGGACGTCGGCATCCTGTACGGCGCGCTCGGCTTCCACCTCGACGGGGTGATCACCGAGCATCGCGACCGCAGCGCGGGCCGCTACGAGGTCACGATCGCGGGGCAGGGAACGGGGCTCATGAACCGGATCGAGTCGGCGGGAGTCCTCGAAGCCGGCCGGTGGGTCCCGGTCCGGACCAGCGCGTGGTTCGTCGTCTACGGGCGCGAGGCCCGGACCGCGATCGCGTACGACCACACCCGGCGCACGGTCAGTTACTGGAGCCGCAGCGAGACGTTCTGGCTCCGGCGCGTCCGGCTCGCGGACGACGTCGTCGCGATCCCGGAGGGCACACGCGTGGACGATGCCGTCAGCGCTGCGCTGAACTACGCGGACGGCCAGTGGGTGCCGGAGGCGGGCGGGATCCTGGAGACCCACGTCGTCCGCCGCCGCCGGTCGCCGGGGGAGGGCGTGGACGACACGGCGCCGCGCTATCGGGCGGAGCTGGTGCCGCTTCGGCTGCGGCTCGAGCCCGATCCCGCGACCGGGAGAACCTCGGCGCTCCTCGACTTCACGCGCTTCTCGTCCTGGGCGCGGGAGAGCGAGCCGGCGCGGATCGTCTTCGGCCCGGACCGGCGGCCCGAGACGATCACCTCGTCGCTGATGCTGGGGACCTCGTTGGTGATCCGCATCGCCGGGAGCCCGGCCTGAAATGGCGATCCGGGCCTTCGAGTCGCTCGCCGAGATGACTCGCTCCATGATCGGCTCGCTCGAGCCCAGCCAGGTCTTCCGCTCGGTCGTCCAGGGGGCCGTCGCCGTCCTCGGTGCCGACGGAGCGACGCTCTCCGTCTTTGACGAGGCCAGCCAGACGCTCTCCATCGCCGCCGACTTCGGCATCCGGAACCCTGCGGGACGGGCCGTGACCCGATGGCGCCTCGGTGAGGGGCTCGTCGGCTACGTCGCCCAACAGCTCGAGCCCGTGTTCGTCGGCAACCTCCAGGAGGACCCCCGGCTGCGGAACACGGCGTGGGCCCGCGCCGAGGGCCTCCACGCCTACGGAGCCATACCGCTCCGGGTGGCCGAGGGGCGCGTGATCGGGGTGCTCACCGCCTTCTATCGCCGAGCGCACGCCTTCACGCCCGACGAGATCAAGCTCCTCACCACACTCGGAGGCCTCGCCGCTGTCGCCATCCTCAACGCTCGACTCCACGAGGCGGCGGTCCGGCACGGCGAGCGGTTGGCCGCACTGCTCAGGGCCGCGCGGACCGTGATGGCGGGGCTCGATCTCAAGGCGACTCTCGAACGCATCACGGATGAGGCGAGCCGGATCGCGGGAACGCCGCACGTCAAGGTCTTGCTGCTGGACCCGGAGGCGAAAGTGCTCCGGCCGGCCGCGGTCGCGGGTGCCCCGGTGCCGCTGGGATTCGAGGTGGCGCTCGGGACGAGCCTGTCCGGGGTGGTGGCGACGACCGGCGAGCCGCTCTTCCTGCCGGACGCGCCGAACGACCCCCGGAACCTCCTCCGCGACCGCGACCGCGAGATGGGGATCGTGACGTTCCTCGGCCTTCCCATCCGGTTCGGCGAGAAGGTCCTCGGGGTCCTCACGTTCAACACGACCTACCCCCACGACTACGCGGCAGACGAACTCGCCTACCTCGGCTCGTTCGCCGACCAGGCGGCGATCGCGATCGAGAACGCCCGGCTCTATTCGGACCTGCGGCGCGCCCTGGATGCCCTGCGCGCGTCGCAGGAGCGCCAGATCGAACTCGAGCGGCTCCGCGCCCTCGGCGAGATGGCGTCGGGCGTCGCGCACCACTTCAACAACATGCTCGCGGCGATCCTTGGACGGGCCCAGCTCATGCAGCCCCTCGTGGCGGACCCGAAGATCCGGCAGGGGCTCTCCACGATCGAACGGCTCGCCCAGGGTGGCGCGCAGGTGGTTCGCCGGATCCAGGAGTTCACCCGCGTGCGGCGCTGGCGCCCACCGGGCGAGGTGCGCCTCCAGGAGGTCGTCGCCGATGCGCTGGAGTTCACCCGCGGTCGGTGGGAGACCGCGGCCCAGGCGGCGGGCCGTGGCTATCGGGTCGAGACCGACCTCGGGGCGGTGCCGCCGGTGCTGGGGACGGCGTCCGAGCTCCGAGAGGCTCTGGTCAACATCGTGATGAATGCCTTCGATGCGATGCCGGAGGGCGGTCGGCTCCGAATCTCGGCCACGGCGACAGGGGACCGGGTGGAGCTTCGCGTGGCGGACTCGGGGGGCGGCATGCCCGAGGAGGTCCGGCGTCGGGCGCTCGAGCCGTTCTTCACGACCAAGGGGCCCAGGTCCTCGGGTCTCGGCCTCGCGGTGGCGTATGGCATCGTCGAACGGCACGGCGGCGCGCTGACGATCGAGTCGGAGCCCGGCCGGGGGACCACCGTCCTCGTCGCGCTCCCGGCCGCGACTGCCGGTCGACGTGGCCTGATCGCGCCGGGGGCGGCCCCGCGACTCAGAGTCCTCGTGGTCGAAGACGAGGAGGACGTGCGCCAGGTCCTTGTGGACGCCCTCGTCGAGTGGGGCCACGAGGTCTTCGTCGCGACGGATGGGACCGAAGGCGTTCGCCTCGCGAGCGGGGGCGACTTCGACCTGGTCCTCACCGACCTCTCGCTGCCCGGCCGCTCGGGCTGGGCCGTCGCCGAGGCCGTGCGCGGGCGAGAGAAGGACGTGCCGATCGCGTTCGTGACCGGCTGGGGGGAGGAACTCGACCCGGCGCGGCTGGCTGGGCTCGGGCGAGTCGAGGTCGTCTCGAAGCCTTTCCGCCTCGACGACCTCGCGGCGCTCATCGCGCGTCTGGCGAGCTGACTCTGCGCCCTGTCGGGAAGCGTGGAGCGGCGAGGAGAGCCTATGGGCGGCTGTCGGGACTAACCGGGCGCAACGCGACGCTCGACCACGCGCCCATGGTGGTCCGTTCCGAGCGGCGGCTTCGCCGCCGCAACTTCTCCTGGGGGAGGTCTCGGAGGGGGCCGTCGAGGCCCCCTCCGAATGCTCTAGGCCTCCGGGATGCCCGGCAGGCGGATCGTGAAGGTCGTGCCCTGACCCGGCTCGGACTTGACGTCGATCGTGCCCCCGTAGCTCGAGATGATGCCGGAGACGATCGACAACCCGAGCCCCGTCCCCGCCTCCTTCGTCGTGAAGAAGGGCTCGAAGATCCGTCGCCGCAGCTCCGGGGGGATCCCGATGCCGGTGTCGGACACGGACAGGAGTGCCCACGCGCCGTCGCGCCGCGTCTCGAGCCGGATCGCGCCCCCCTGCGGCAGGGCATCCGCGGCGTTGAGGACCAGGTTGATCAGCACCTCGCGGAGCTCCGCGCCGCGCGCGCGGACGGGCGGGGCCGGCTGGAGGTCGTGCCGCACGACGATGCGGCTCCCGTGCTGGCCGCCGTGCGCGAGCCGCGGGCGCGTGATCTCGACGACCTCGCGCACGACCTGGGGCAGGTCCACCCGCTCGGGCCGGACGTCGGTTTCGCGCCGCGCGTAGCGCTTGATCCGCGCGACGGTTTCCACCCCGTCGCGGACGACCTGTTCGATGGTGCCGATCCCCTTCGTCACCCGGTCGGGGACGGGGTCGCTGGCGATGAGCTGCGTGTGCCCGAGGATCACCTGGAGGAGGTTGTTGAAGTCGTGCGCCATCCCCATGGCGAGCTGGCCGAGCGCGGCGAGCTTCTCGGAGCGTGCCATCTGCTCCTCCCAGCGCCGCTGCTCGGTCAGGTCCTTCGCCATGAGGAGCAACCCGGTCTCTCCGCGACCGCCCCAGCGGAGCGGTGAGCAGGTCACGGTCAGCTCGAGCCCCGGGTGGTCGCCGGATTCCGTCCGGGTGCGGAGCGTCCGGCTGGCGCGGGGATTCGTGAGCGCCGCCTCGAGCTGGGCGACCACCGCGGCCGGCAGCGCGTCCGCGAGGGGCTTCCCGCGGACGTGCTCGAGCGCCCGCCCGAAGATGCGCTCGGCGGAGGGGTTCCAGGTGACGACCCGGCCTTCCGGATCGAGCGCGATGATCGCGTCGGCGGCCGACTGGATCAGGTTGCCGAGGAACGTGTTGGCCTCCGAGAGCTCCCGGTGGAGGTTGGCGTTGCGCACGACCAGCGCCACCGACTCGGAGAACATGCGGAGGAGCTCGCGCTCGCTCCGGTCGAGGTCGCGCGCCCCGCGCCCGGCCTCGACGACCAGGTGGCCGAGCCGACGGCCCTGCGCGACGAGGGGGAAGACTGCCCGCCCCGGCCGGTCGGGCTCGGGCGACTCGGTCGGCTCGAGCAGGACCTGCACGCGCTCGTAGCCGGCGCCCTGCTGGAGCTGCTCGGTGATCGCGGCCAGCGTGCGGTCGAGCGCCGGATCCTCCAGGACCGCGGTGGAGATCTGGCGCAGAATCTCCCGCTGGACCGCCCGGAGCGACTGCTCCGCTGCCTGGCGCGCGGCGGCGCTCAGGAGCACGGAGGTCCGGATCGCCGTCACCATGAGGTCCATGACGGGCCGGAGGAGGGCCAGGTCGGGCGGCGTACCGCCGTTGGGGCGGAGGAGGTACAGGGCGAGGTGCCCGGCGACTCTCGGCAGGCCCTCGTCGGCGACCGGAACCACCAGGATCCCCCGCACCGTGAGGCGTTCGAGCGCGGCCCCGGCCGGCCAGGGGAGCCGGGCCGCGCTTCCGGGCAGGAGCCAGACGGAGTGGCGGAGCTCGCCGAGCGGCTCCTTCCACGCGGTCGCCACGGCGTCCGCGGCGTCCTCCGGCAGGTCGGAGTGGACGATCGCCGAGGGCTCGGCGCCGAAGAACGAGGCCGCGACCGCGCCCGTCGCGTTCTGGACCTCGCGGAGCATCGCCCGCAGGAGACCGGGAAGGTCCGCCGCGCCCTCCACGGGGTCGCTGCGCCGGGCGAGATCGCGCATCTGGCCGATGAGCTGGGCCAGCGCCCCGCCCGGCGCCTCGGCGCGCTTCACGCGCCGGGCGAGCGCCCGCGCCGCGGCCTCCTCCAGCTCCTTCGGGGCGAAGGGCTTGACGAGGTAGTCCATCGCGCCGAACCGCATCGCCCGCTGGACGGTGTCGAGCGAGGCGTAGGCGGTGATCATCACGACCTCGACCATGGGGTCGGCCATCTTGACGCGCTCGAGGAGCTGGACACCGTCCATCCGCGGCATCTTCACGTCCATGAAGATGATGTCGGGCCGGACCTGGGCCAGCGAGGCGAGGACCTCCTCGCCGCTCCCGGCCGTGTAGACCTGGTAGTGGGGCTTGAGGATCATCCGGATGGCCTCGCGGGGCCCTTCCTCGTCGTCCACCACCAGCACGCGGGGGTCGGGACCGTTGCCGGGCATCGCCGTCATCGGCTCGTCCGCGGAAGCGTGAGCACGAACCGAATCTCGCCCTCCTCGCCACCGACCGTCAGGGTCCCCCCGTGGGCCTCGACGATCTTCTGGGAGACCGACGGCCCGACGTCGAGGAGGCGCTCGGAGGCGATGGCGAGGGGACTGAAGAGCCGCTCCCGGTCGGCGAACGACAGCGTGGCGGGCTTCCCCAGGATCGAGAGCCGCACCGTGCGGGCCTCGTCGGGATCGGGGAGCGCGTGGATGGCGACCCGGCCGTTCCCCTCCACGCGGTTCATCAGGAACCGGATCAGGTAGCCCAGGGCCTTCCCGAGTTGGTCCCGGTCGGCCTTCACGAGGAGGTCCGCGTCCGAGGTGTAGAGGACCGCGGTCAGCCGGTCGTTGCGGTCGGGCGGTTGGAGCAGGAAGATCGCCGCGTCCTGGGCCGCCTTCGGCCGCTCGAAGCGGATCGCGAGCTCCTCGAGCGCATCGTTCAGGAGGTCGCGCATCTCGCAGAAGTCGACCTTGTACTCGCGCTCGCCGGCGAGCGTGATCAGCTTGTCCACCAGCGAGATCAGGTGCTGGGTGTCGCGTCCCACGACCGAGAAGAACGTCTCGCGGAACTCCGGGTCGTCGTAGCGCTGGGGGAGCAGCTCGAGGAACGTGTAGATCGAGACGAGCGGGTTCTTGATCTCGTCGGTGAGCCGGAGCAGTACGCGGTTGAGCAGGTCCAGAGTCTGTGTCGTCTGGCGCTCGCGCTGGAGCAGGTGGCGGGGCGTCGGATCGTCGATGATCATGACCGCGCCCGCCGTCGCGGCGCTGGGGCTGACGATGCGGGAGGTGCTGACCTCGAGCGTGAACGTCGGCCGCCGGGGGAGCGCGACCTCCTGCAGCCGGAGCTCCCGGCCGCCCTGGAGGGTGTCGAAGAGGAGATCGCCCAGCGGCGAGGGGAGTGCCCGGAGGTCCTGTCCCAGCACCTGGCTCCGCGGGACCCCGAGGATCTCCTCGGCGCGCCGGTTGAAGAGCGTGACCCGTCCGGTCGCGTCGATCGTGATGGCCCCGCTCTGGAGGTGCGCCAGGACCTGCTCGATGAAGTTGTGCTGGGCGCGGACCGTGTTGAAGAAGGAGATGTCCTCGACCACGATCGCGACCTGGCTCGCGAGCGTGAACAGGCGCTCGAGGTCCTCGCCCGTGTACGGCTGTCCGGTCACCCGCTGGCCGAGCGCGAGGATCCCCACGAGCTTGGCCTGGACCCAGAGCGGCACCGCGAGCTCCCCGCCCAGCGCCTGGAGCTCGCGCGCGGCGTCGAGCCACTCGGGCTCGCGCCCGAGCTCGACGAGCACGGCCGGTCGCGTGTGGCGGCGGAACCAGTCCGGCAGTCCCTCGGCGGGATTCAGCCGGAGGTGCTGGCCGAGGGCGGGGTCGAGCCCGCGCTGTCCCCAGATGCGGTAGCGTCCGTCGTCGTCGAGGAGGAGCGCGACCCGCCCCGGCCGCACGAGCTCGGTGATCGCGTCGAGGAAGAAGTCCACGACGCGCTCGAGGTCGAAGTGCGCGGCGAGGAGCTTCCCCATCTCCTTGAGCACGTTTCCGAGGGCGCCGGGGCTCGGGCGGCCCGGTGGCTCGGCGAGCGGGCTCGTCTCCTGCCGGGCGCGCTCCCGCCGGAGCGAGCTGACCTCGTGGGCGAGCCGCTGGAAGCGAAGCGCCTGCTCCATCGCCGAGCGGAAGAGGCTGTCGGGGGCGTCGCCGGGCAGCGTGAGGTCGCACCGCTCGACGCCCGGCGCCGCGGGCTCGCCGGGGGAGAGGAGGCCGACGAGGAAGGCCTGCGGGTGCCGCGCCCGGAGGGCGGCGAGGTCGTCCGTGTCCACGCGCGCCGAGCCGAAGTCCACGGCCAGGAGGTCGACGGGGAGCGAGGACGCGGCCTCGAGGGCCTGCCCGAGCGACTCGAACGCGATCACCTCGAAGGCGCCTTCGAGGGCGCGCCGCGCCCGCGGCCCGAGCGCGGGATCCCGGGAGACGAGGCCCACGGTTCTCATCGGTGTACCCCTCGCGGAAACACGCTTGGCGATGGTGTCGGGCGCGGGCCGCTCATCGGACGGCCTCCGCGAGCGGGGCGGCCACGAGCGTCGGGAACTGGACGACGAACGTGGTTCCGACGCCGCCGAACCCGGGCTCGGCCCGGAGCGACCCCCGGTGGGCGTCCGCGATCCCGCGGCAGATGGCGAGCCCGAGGCCGGTACCGTGGGTCTTCGTCGTGAAGAACGGCTCGAACACCCGCGGCAGGTCTTCGGGGGGGATCCCGGGCCCGGTGTCGGAGACCCGCACGGTCACGAAGCGCTCGCCCGGCCGCTCGCGCTCGGCCCCGACCGCGACGATCAGCGTCCCGCCGGTGGCCATCGCCTCGAGTCCGTTCAGGAGGAGGTTCAGGAAGAGCTGCTTGAGCTGGTCGGGCTCGCCCAGGATCTCGGGGAGCTCCGTGTCGATGTCGGTGACGACCCGGATCCGGCGCCGGTCGGCCTCCCCCCGCAGCAGGTCCAGCGTCTCGAGGATCGGGACCCGGAGGTCGAGCGGGCGCAGCGCCGCGGCCGTCGGGATGGCCAGGGCGCGCAGCCGCGCCAGGAGCTCCTCGATCCGATGGATCTCCTTGACGGCGACCTTCGCGAACGTGGAGCGGAACTCCTGGTCGTCGGCGCGGTCGGGGAGGAGCTCCGCGAACGTCTTGATGGCGACCAGCGGGTTGCGGATCTCGTGTGCGATCCCGGTCGCGAGGGCGCCGACCGCGGCGAGCCGGTCGGTCCGCCGCTTGTCCTCCTCGAGGGCCTTGAGGCGCGAGTGATCGTTGAAGACCGCGATGACGCCGCGCACCTGGCCGTTGCGGTCGTGGAGGGCCGAGGTGTGGATCAGCAGCGGCAGCGTCCGCCCGTCGGGATGGGTGACGGTGACCTCCTGCTCCGTGTCCTGCTGACCCGCGAGGCCGTCCTTGAGGACGCTCTGGACCGCGGGGTCGAAGGACCCGAGCGACCGGCCGATGACGGACGTGGCGCCGAGCCCGGTGATCCGCTCGGCCCCCGGGTTGAACGTCGTCACGACGCCGTCGTCACGGACGGCGACGACGCCGGAGTCCATGTGGGCGAGGATCCGCTCGTTGTACTCTTTGATGGAGACGACCTCGTGGTAGAGCTGCGCGTTCTTGAGCCCGATCGCGAGCTGGCTCGCCAGGGTTTCGAGAAGATCGAAGTCGTCGCGGTAGAACGGGTCGCCCGAGAGCTTCGGCCCCGCGAGAATGACGGCGATCAGCTCGCGGTCCCCGAGGACCGGCACGGCCAGCTCCGCTCCCCACGCGCGCAGGTTCGCGGTGATCGCGCCGAGCTCCCGCGACGGGGCCCGGCGCGCCAGATCGTCGGCCAGGAGCGTGCCGGGGCCGGTGCGGAGCTCCCGGACCAGCGGGGACGACATCGTGGGGGGCTGCCGGGGCCACGCGAAGGCCGGGTCCACATGGTGGGCGAAGGTCGGCCGGAACTCCTCCCGTTCCCGATCCCAGACCACGATGGCCAGGCTCTCGATCTGGAGCGCCTTCGTGACCAGCTCGCCCATCGCCCCGGCGACGTGCTCGGGCCCTGCCACGGTGCCGACCGCGCGGCTGCCCTCGCGGACGAGCTGACGGGGATCATAGGCCGGCCGGTAGAGGTAGCGGTCGGCCAGGCGCTTCACACGCGGCCCGATGCTCACGAAGCACAGCGCCGCGACGAGCCCGAGCCCGACGGCCACGGCAGGGGACAGCGTCGGGTCCTCGTGGAGCACGACGGTCGTCAGGAACACGCCGCCGCCGACGAGGAGGCCGGAGATGAGCGCCCATCCGATGCCGTACGCCACCGAGCGGCTGACGATGACCCGGATGTCCATGAGCCGGTGGCGGACCATGGAGTGTGCGGTGAAGCCGAGCCAGATCAGCGTGAAGTAGGGCCCGTACAGGCTGAACCGGGAGGTGCCGAACGCGAGCGGGACCACCAGATTGGTCGTGGCCGCGCCCAGCGTCGCGAGCACGGTCCCGAAGAGAAGGTACTGAAGCTGGGCTCGTGCGAACCCGGTGACGTGGCGTCGCTTGCGCGCCAGATGCCCGAGCGCCCAGCCGAAGCACGAGAGGAAGTAGAGACCGAAGAGCGGGTGGAGCGGCCCGTAGAGGGGCTGGTAGGCGGTCGGCTCGAGTCGCAGCCCGGCCACGAGCCAGGGCGAGAAGGCCAGGCCGCACATGAACAGGCCGGCGAGGCTGACCGCCTGCGAGAGCCCGGGGTTCGACCCGACTGGGCTCGGAAAGACCGCGGCAAAGCGGAAGAAGGTGACCGGGATCAGGGCAGCCGCGGCAAAGGATGCCCGGGAGAGCACGAGGTTGACCGGCGGGTCGGCGACCAGTCGGAACACGCCGTTCATCGCGCCCCACACGGCGACCGCGCCCGCAAACGCGGAGAACCAGCGGTTGGCCGTCCGGTGCCGGCCCCGCGCCAGGACCCATGCGCCCAGGCCCACCTCGATCACCGCGACGGCCAGGAGCCCGAAGACCGGGGCCATGGGGGGGTCTCAGGGCTGCGGCGGGCGGCCGAGGATCAGCACCGACTGGGTACCACCAAACGCGTGGGCGCTGATGAGGAGCCGGTCCACGCGGGCGGGCCGGCCGCGGTTGGGGACATAGTCGAGGTCGCAGTCCGGGTGCGGGATGTCGTGGTTGAGCGTCGGCGGGACGAACTGCTCCTCCAGCGTGAAGCAGCTGGCGACGATCTGCATGGCCCCTGCCGCCGCCAGCGATTGCCCGGTGATCGGCTTGATGGACGTGACGGGGATGTTGTAGGCGCGCCGACCGAATACGCCTCGGTAGGCGGCGGTTTCGGCGCGGTCGTAGAAGGGCAGGCCGTTACCGTGCGCGTTGACGTAGTCGATGTCGGTGGGATCCAGGCGCGCCATCCGGAGCGCGGCTCGGACGGCGTCCTGGAGCGCCGTCCCCTCGGGGTCCACGGTGACCAGGTGGACGGCTTCGCTCGAGCCTCCGAAGCCGAGGACCTCGGCGTAGATCCGCGCCCCACGCGTCCGCGCGTGCTCCAGTTCTTCAAGCACGAACGCCGCACCGCCCTCCCCGGGCACGAAGCCGTCGCTCAGCACGTCGAACGGGCGGAGGGCTTGGGCGGCCGGACCGGGCCAGCGCGAGAGCACGCCGAGCGAGCACCACGACGCCTGAGTGTAGCTGGACAGCGGTGCCTCGCTGGCGCCGGCCAGCACCCCGGTGACGAGCCCGCTCCGGATCTGGTGGTAGCCCCACTGGACGACGTCGATGCCCGTCGAGCAGCCGGAAGCCAGGGTGATCGTCTGACCTTTCAAGCCCAGTTCGACCGAGACGTGGGTCGTCACCGCATGCCCCGAGCTCTCCAGGATGACGGAAGGGGAGAAGCCCGCCCCACGCCCGACGAACTGCTCGACGCCGTCCTGGATCTCGGACACCGCGTTGGCGGAGTTGCCGAAGCAGACTGCGAATTGGGGCGCGTGCGGCGCCGCAGGCAGGCCCGCGTCCTCGTACGCCATCCGGGCAGCCGCGACGCCGAACTGCGCGAACCGACCCATGCTGGCCGCCGCCTTGCGGCTCATGAAGTCGGTGGGGTGGAGCGTCTTGACCTCGGCGGCGACCTTGCAGTAGCAGCGGCTCGCGTCGAAGAGGGTGATCGTGTCGAGCCCCGAGACGCCGTCGCGGAGGGCCTGCCAGAACGCCTTGACGCCGATCCCCACCGGCGTGACGGCGCCGAGGCCCGTGATGACGACGCGGCGCTTCACCGTTCCGCTGCCCCGGCAGGGCGCTGCCGCTGGCGCGGCGGCGGCACCTCCGCTTGTTCTCCCGCGAGTCGCTGCACGAGCGCGACGATGTCCGCCACCGTCCCGAGCTTGGCGATCTGCTCGTCGCTGACCGCGATGTTGAACTGCCGCTCCGTGGCGATGGCCAGCTCGACGGCATCCAGGGAATCCATCGCCAGGTCGTCCGCGAGCCTGGCGTCCAGGCGGATCTCGTCGGGCGGGAGGCCGAGCCGGTTCGTCAGGATCTGCTTGACGCGCCCCTCGAGGTCGGGAATCTCCATGGGGCCGTCCCTAGCGCCCGCGGGACCGCCGGCGCGGCCGGTCCGCGGGGTCCGGCTTGCGGAAGGCGAGGATGGCGTTGGTCCCGCCGAAGGCGAAGGCGTTGGAAAGGGCGGCGCGGATCTCCATCGACCGGGCCTGGTTCGGCACGTAGTCCAGGTCGCACTCGGGGTCGGGCGTCCGGTAGTTGATCGTCGGCGGAATCACGTCGCGCTCGATGGCGAGCGCCGTCGCGATCGCCTCCACGGCTCCCGCCGCCCCGATGAGGTGCCCGGTCATCGACTTGGTCGAGCTGATCGCCAGGCGGCTGGCGTGGGCCCCGAAGACCTGCTTGATCGCCCGCGTCTCGTTCGTGTCGTTGTAGGGGGTGGAGGTGCCGTGGGCGTTGACGTAGTCCACATCCTCCGGCCGCAGGCCGGCGTCCGCGAGCGCCAGCGCCATGGCGCGGGTGGGGCCGTCGTTCGACGGGGCGGTCGGGTGGTGGGCGTCGGCCGTGATGCCGTAGCCGGCCAGCTCCGCGTAGATGTGCGCGCCCCGAGCCCGCGCCGCCTCCAGTTCCTCGAGGACCAGGATCCCGGCCCCCTCGGCGAGCACGAACCCGTCCCGCTCCTTGTCGAAGGGACGGCTCGCGCGGGCCGGCTCGACGTTGTGCGTCGAGAGCGCCCGGAGGGCGCAGAAGCAGCCGACGACGATCGGGTGGATCAACGCGTCCGAGCCGCCCGCGAGCATGGCGTCCGCCTCGCCCCGCTGGATCGCGCGGAACGCATCCCCGATGGCCTGGTTGCCTGCCGCGCACGCCGTCGTGGCGCAGCCGATCGGCCCGCGTGCGCCCGTGCGCATCGACACCCAGCCGGCCGCCATGTTCGGCAGATAGCCAGGCATCGCGTACGGGCTGATCGCCTCGGGCCCCTCCTGCCGAAGCGTGTCGTAGGCCTGCATGAGGAGGGGGATCCCGCCCATCCCGGTTCCGATCGAGACGCCCACCCGCTCGGTCTGCCCCTCGATCTTGAGCCCCGCGTCGGAGATGGCCTCGTTCGAGGCCACGAGCGCGTACTGGATGAAGAGGTCGGTGCGGACCACGTCGCGGCGGAGGAGGTGCACGAGGGGGTCGAAGCCACGGACCTCTCCCGCGATCTGACTGGAGTACGGCGTGGGATCGAAGCGGGTGATGCGGCCCACTCCGGAGGCGCCCTGGAAGAGGGCGTGCCCGAAGGCGTCGAGGCCGATCCCGATCGGGGACACGACCCCCATCCCCGTGATGACGACACGCCGCATCCGGCCCTCCCCGACCCGGTTGCCCCCTGCGAGGGGGTGCCCGTGTCGCCGACAAGCCAGAAAGAGGACGAGTGTTTTGTAAGTTACTAAAAATCAAGCAAAACTTGTCAAGGAAAATTCCCAACCCCATATTGTGGGCCTGGAGCGCCGGGGCCCCCCTACCGGCGGGGGGGTGGGAGGCCTCGACGTGCGACAGCCCGACGATCGGGCCCTTCCAGCCCGAGGCTCCCTCGAAGGGGCTCGCGCCGACCGGATCTGGCGGTCGGGGTGGCGGAACCTGCGGGGGTCGCCCGGCCCGCCGCCCTCCGGATCCCGGGAGGCACGGTGCCCCGGCGGCCCAACAACTCGAAGCACCTGCATGATAGTCTCAGCCCGGCGCCTGTCAAGACGAATTGTGTGCAGTATAATGCAGCGCTTGGAGGGGTCGGTATGACGGCAGTGATAGCCCTCGGTCACGTGGTTCTCAAGGTCCGGGACCTCGACCGGGCGGCAGCCTAGTTCGCCGATCCGGACGGCAACGTCCTCGAGTGCTACGCGGACGGCGACCCCGCCATCTGGCGGGAGGACCCGGCGACCGTCGCCACCATCCGCCCGCTCCGGCTCTGACCGCCGGCCGCGGGCCCGTCCCGGGGCCCGGATGCACGACCTCCTGATCCGCGGCGCCCGGATCTTCGACGGGACCGGGCGCCCCGCGTTCTCCGGTGACCTCGCCCTCGCCGGCGACCGCATCGTCGCCGTCGGGACCGGCCTCGGGCCCGCGCGCCGCGTCCTGGACGCCGCCGGCCTCGCGGCGGCTCCCGGCTTCGTGGACATCCACTCCCACTCGGATTACCACCTCCTCCTCGCGCCCGGGGCGGACTCCTCGCTCCGCCAGGGCGTGACGCTCGAGATCGGCGGCAACTGCGGCTATGCCGCGGCCCCCATCTGGGGGGAGTGGCGGGCGGAGCGGGCCCGGGAGTACCGGGAGGTCTACGGCCTCCGCTGCCCCTGGCAGACGCTCGCCGAGTATTTCGCGGCGCTCGAGGCCGTCCGCCCGGCGGTCAACTACGGTCAGCTCATCGGCCACAACACGCTGCGCGGTTCGGCCATGGGCGGCGCCGCGTGCCCGGCCCCACCCGATGCGCAGGCGGCCATGGCGGCCGCGGCGCGTCGGGCGATGGCGGAGGGGGCGCTCGGGCTCTCGACGGGCCTCGTCTACCGGCCGGCCTGCTTCGCGGAGGCGGCGGAGCTCGTCGAGCTGGCCCGAGTCGTCCGGACGGCGGGCGGCATCCTGACGGCGCACATCCGGAGCGAGGGCGACGCGCTCCTCGAGGCGCTCGAGGAGATCCTCGGCATCGCGCGGGCCGCGGCGATCCCGCTCCAGGTCTCGCACCTCAAGACGATGTACGAGCGGAACTGGGAGAAGCTCGAGCGGGCGCTCGCGCTCATCGAGGCGGCGCGGGCCGACGGGCTCGACGTCACCGCCGACCGGTACCCCTACACGGCGGCCAACACCGGGCTCGACGCGATCCTGCCCCCCTGGGCGCTCGAGGGGTCACGGCCAGAGCAGGTCGCGCGGCTCCGCGACGCGGCCGCGCGGGCCCGGCTCCTCGACGAGCTCGCAGCGCGGGCCGGGGGGTTCTGGGCGCAGGTGGTCATCGCCGAGGTGACGCTCGAGGCCCACCGCGCCTGGCAGGGCCGGAGCGTGGCCGACGCAGCCCGGGCCGCAGGGCGAGCGCCCGGCGAGTTCGTCCTCGACCTCCTCGCCGCCGAGGAGCTCCGGGTCGAGGCGATCTACCACGCGATGTCCGAGGCGAACCTGCGCGCGATCCTCGCCCGGGACTGGGTGATGATCGGCTCGGATTCGGGGTGCCGGGCGCCGGACGGCCCGCTCGCCCGCGGCCATCCGCACCCCCGGACGTTCGGGACGTTCGTCCGCGTCCTCGGGCCGATCGTGCGGGAGGCACGGCTGTTTCCCCGCGAGATCGCGGTGCGGAAGATGACGGCCGATCCCTGCCGGCGGCTCGGGCTCGCGGACCGGGGCCGCCTGGCCCCCGGATGCGTCGCCGACCTCGTGCTCTTCGACCCCGCGCGCGTCCGCGACACGGCGACCTACGAGGCGCCGTGGGGTTTCGCGGAGGGGATGCGGGTCGTCATCGTCAACGGCCAGCTCGCCGTCGAGGACGGGCTCCCGACGGGCATCCGCGCCGGCCGCATCGTCCGCCGCGCCCCGTCCTAGGCGCGGAAGCGCCACCCCGGGGCCTGTCGCCGGGTTCGCCCACAGCCGCGCCGCGCTCCGTCACCCGCTCACCTCCCCCCGCAAGTCGAGGACTTGCGGGAGGAAGCTGAGGGGGTCCCACTCCGCGCGGCGCTCTGGGGCTCACCCGGCGCCACCCGGGGTGGCTCCTGGCACTACTGCGTGCCGCGGCGGGCGACCTCCTCGGCGAGCTCGCGGTGCTCGACGCAGCCGATGACGGCGGCGTCCGGGGGCGGTCCGCCCCGCGACACGAGCGCGCGCAGGCCCGCCCGACGGGCCCGGGCGGCCTCGAGGGACAGGCGCCCCGCGCCCGGCAGCTCCCGCACGGCCTCGAGCGCCGCGTCCCGCGCGCCCGCGTCCCGGCAGACCAGCAGGAGGTCGCCGCCGGCCTCGAGGAAGCGCGCGGCGGCGGTTCCCACGCCCCACGTCCCGGCCACCGCGCGCATCTCGAGGTCGTCGCTCAGGACCAGACCCGTGAAGCCGAGCCGCCGGCGCAGGAGCCCGTCGATGACCGAGGCCGAAAGCGACGCGGGCCAGGCGGCGTCGAGGGCGGGGTAGCGCGCGTGGGCGACCAGGACGGCGGGACAGCCGGCGGCGAGCGCGCGGCGGAAGGGCACGAGCTCGAGGGCGTCGAGCGCGTCGGAGGGGACGTCGATCTCCGGCAGGGCGAGGTGGGAATCCACGGCCGTCCGGCCGTGGCCGGGGAAGTGCTTCGCGACGGGAATCAGCCCGGTCTCGAGCGCCGCACGGACGAACGCCACGCCGCAGGCCGCCACCGTCTCGGGGTCCGTTGCGAAGGCGCGGTCGCCGATCGCGGCGTTCCGCGGATCCGTGAGGCAGTCGAGGACGGGGGCGAGCCCGGAGTCGAAGCCGGCGGCGCGCAGCTCGCGCGCCATCGCCCGCGCGACGGCGCCGGCGAGGGCCGGGTCGCCCGCGCGCCCCACCGCCGCGGCCGGCGGGAAGCGCGTGAACGGCGGCGGCAGGCGGTGGACCCGGCCCCCCTCGTGATCCACGAGCACGAGGACGTCGGGCCCGAGGCGGCGGGACGCCGCGGTCAGCGCGAGGACCGCCTGGACCGTGGGGCAGTTCCGGGCGAAGAGGACGACCCCTCCGAGGCCGGCGTCGCGGGCGAAGGCAAGCAGGTCCTCCGGCAGCGAGGTCCCGTCGAAGCCGACCGCAAGCGCCTCGCCCGGGCGCGCGGCGTTCATGCGGGCCCCCCCGCCCCCCCGCCCCCTCCCACCCGTCGGGGGGAGGGGAGGCGCGACCTCCCGGCGCCGCGCGGCCCGGCAGCCGGCCGTCGGAGGGTTGACCCAGGATTTCTCATCCCTTCCCGTCTTCCCGCACCCAAGGGGCCACCCACGGCAAGAGCGCGAACGCCGGGAGCGACAGGACGAACGTGAAGGCGAAGTAGCCGGCGTACCCCCAGCCCTCGGCGCCGAGGCCGCTCGCCGCGCCGGCGAGCCGCCCGGTCAGCGAGAACAGCGAGGCGAGGAACGCGTACTGGATCGTGGCGTGCTCGCGATCGCAGACGCTCATGAGGAGGGCGAGGAAGGCCGCGGTCCCGAGCCCGCCCGCGAACGAGTCGATCATCGAGGCGGCGTACAGCGCGGGCCAGGGGAGGTCCCACGCCGCGACGGCGGCATACCCCAGATTCGAGAGCGCCTGCGGCGCTCCGAGGGCCCAGGCGCCGGTCAGGACGCCCCAGCGCGTGATGAAGGCGCCCCCGGCGAGCGCCCCGGCGATCGACAGGGCGATGCCGAGCGTTCCCGGGACCAGGCCGATTTCGGCGAGGGAGCGGCCCCGATCCACCCAGAACGGCTTGGCCATCGGTCCGAGGGCGAACTCGCCGAGCCGGTAGGTCAGGACCACGCCGATCAGCGGGATCGCGTGCCAGGTGGCGATCCAGCCCACGAAAGGGGAGAGCCACCGTCGCCGGGCCTCGGGCACCGGGTCGAGCCGCGGGACGGCGAGGGCGGCGAGGCCGAGCCCGGCGAGGAGGAGGCCCGCGACCACGAACAGCCGCGGCCACGGGACCCACTCGGCGAGCGTCACCATCCCGTTGCCGACCAGCACCAGCGCGACGCGATAGGCGGAGGCCCGGATCCCGTTGGCGGCGCCGCGCTCGGGTGGATCGACGAGCCCCACCGTGTAGCCGTCGATCGCGATGTCCTGCGTCGCCGACGCCGTCGTGAGCAGGAGCAGCAGGAGGACGAGCAGGAGGCCCGGGTGCCGGACGTCGAGGAGCGGCAGCGTCATGACCGCGAGCGCCGCCAGGCCCATGCAGGCCGTCACCCAGATGCGGCGATCGCCGAACCGCTGGACGAGCGGCGACCAGAGGACCTTCAGCGAGAACGGCAGCTCGAGGAGCCTGAGCCCGCCGATCGCCGCGAGCGACGCGCCCTCGCGGCGGAGGTAGACCGGCAGCACCTCCCAGAGCACACTCACCGGGCTGCCTTCGACGAAGTAGAGGAGCGCGACGACGGCCAGCTTGCGGCGGGACGCAGCGGGCAGGTTGCCGGCCCCGACGGCGGTCCAGAGGAGCCGCGTCATCCGGGGTATTGTACGTGATCGGGCACGCGCCGTACCCACGGCGCGCGCGGGCGCCCACCCGGAGCGCGCCCAAGCGCCGGGAAACGCGCCCCATCGGTCCCTGGTACCGGGTGTGCATCGGCAAGGGGACGGCTGCCCGTGCGGCGCACTCGAGCGGCAGCAGGAGGCGCGCGTGTCCGAGCGTGTGACGGTCCTCGCCCCGCAACCCGCCCCGTCCACCGGGCGGGGTCCGCGCGAGGTCCGGACCCCCGCGCCCGGCGCCGACGAGTCGATCGTCCAGATCGTCGACGGCCTGATCCGGCACGCGCTGGCGGAGCACGCGAGCGACATCCACCTCGAGCCCCAGGCGGACCGTCTGGTCGTGCGCGCGCGCGTGGACGGCTTCCTCGTCAGGGCGCGGGAGCTGCCGCGCGCCCTCCACACCGCCATCGTCTCCCGCATCAAGGTCATGGCGAGCCTGGACATCGCCGAGCGCCGGGTGCCCCAGGACGGGCACATCCGCCTGCGGACCGGCGACGGGGAGGCGTACCTGCGGGTCTCGACGCTGCCGAGCCGCTACGGGGAGAAGGTGGCGCTGCGCCTCTTCGAGCCGCGGCGCGGCCTCCTCACGCTGGAGGAGCTCGGGTTCGGCCCGGCGCAGCTCGCCGTGGTCGCCGGGATGCTGGGGCGCTCGCACGGCATGATCCTCGTGACCGGCCCGACCGGTTGCGGAAAGACGACGACGCTGCGCGCCTGTGTCCACCGGCTCCGCGCGGAGCACCTCAACATCGTGTCGGTGGAGGATCCCGTGGAGTACGAGCTCGCCGGGGTGACCCAGGTCCAGATCAACGAGCGGGCTGGCCTGACGTTCGCCGAGTCGCTGCGGGCGATCCTCCGGCAGGACCCGGACATCGTCATGCTCGGCGAGATCCGCGACGCGGAGACGGCGGAGGTCGCCGTCCGCGCCTCGCTGACCGGGCACCTGCTCCTCTCCAGCATGCACACCAACGACGCGGCGAGCGCGATCCTCCGGCTCGTGAACCTCGGGATCGATCCGTACCTCATCGCCGCCTCGACGATCGGGGTGGTCGCGCAGCGGCTGGTGCGGCTGGTCTGCCCCGACTGCCGCACGACGGCGCCGCCCCCGCCGGGGCTGGCCGCCGAGTTTCCGCAGCTTCGCGACGCCCCGGCCTCCCCGGTGCGGGGGCGCGGGTGTTCCGGGTGCCGCCACAGCGGCTACCGGGGCCGCACGGGGATCTACGAGCTGCTCCCGCTCGACGGGGAGATCCGGGCGCTGCTCGCCCGGGACGGCGGCGGGCGGCGCTTCCACGAGGCGGTGCGCTCGGCGGGGCTCGCGACGCTGTGCGACGACGGGCTCCACAAGGTGGCCGCGGGCCTGACGACGCTCGAGGAAGTGCTGCGGGTCGCCCCGCCCCCGCTCCGGCGGTCGCCCGACGCCGCGGTAGACTAGATCGTCGGAGGGGGGCTCCGCCCCCCTACCGAACCTCCCCCCTCGATTGCGCGGGCAGAGCCCGCGCTCGGAGCGCTCCGGCGGTCGCCCGACGCCGCGGTAGAATAGACGCGCGGTGGCGGCGGGGAGGCGCGCCGCGCGGGAGGAGGCATGGCCCAGGCGGGCGGGTGGGAGATTCTGGGGATCCGTGCACTGGCCGCGACCGACGAGCGCGCCGAGGAGTTCGCGGGGACGCTCCTGATCCACCGGCGCGGCACCGCGGAGCCGGTCGAGGCGGTGCCGGTGACGGTGAAGCGGACGGTCCTCACCGAGGTCGAGGGCTATCTGGGCCGGCTCCTCCGCCGCTCCCGCGGCCTGAAGGGGTAGCCCGCGCCTGCCCCGTGCCGGCGCGGCGTCGAGCCGCTACGACGCGGGCACGTCCGGCGCCGAGATCGGGAACTCGAGGACGAACGTCGCCCCCCCTCCCGGCGTGTCCTCGACCCGCAGGTTGCCGCCGTGGGCCAGCAGGATCTCCCGCGAGACCGCGAGACCCAGGCCGGTCCCCTCGCCCGGCGGCTTCGTCGTGAAGAACCAGTCGAAGATCTTCGCCTTGGCGTGGGGCGGGATCCCCGGCCCGTCGTCGGCGAAGCGCGCCTCGATCGTCCGCTCGAGGGGCCGGGTCTGCACGAGGATCTGGGTGCCCTTGGCGGCCGAGTCCATCGCCTGGCGGGCGTTGACCAGCAGGTTGATGAACACCTGCCCGAGGCGGTGCGGGTCGGCCTTGACCTTGGGGAGGTTCGGGTCGAAGGCGGTCGTCAGCTTGATCCCCGAGACGGCGCACTGGGGCCGCTCGAGGTCCATCGCCACCTGAATCGTCTGGTGGAGGTCGATCAGCTCGAACGACGGCGGGTGCGGGCGCGCCATCGTCAGGAGCTCCCGGACGAGCCGCTGCGCGCGCTGGGCCGCCTCGATGATGTGCCCGGACCGCTCCCGCGTCTTGGGCTCCACCGACTCCTTCTGGAGGAGCTGGGCGAACGCGGTCACGGCGGTGAGCGGCGCGTTGATGTCGTGCACCACGCCGGCCATGCTCTGGCCGATGGTCGCGAGGCGCTCGGCCTCCATGAGGTGGGCGCGCGCCTGCGCCATCTCCGCCTCGAGTGCGCCGACGGCGGCCGCGCGGTCCTGCTGCGAGAGCACCAGCTCGAGCTGCCGGGCGAGCCCCTCCAGGACCTTCAGGTCCTCTGACGGCGGCGTGAAGCCGGGGTCGTCCCAGCCGAGGACCAGGACGCAGCGGGACTGCGCCGCGGGGTCGCCCACCGGCACGAACAGGAGCCGCGACGGCAGCGATCCGTCGAACGTGCCCTCGATGGGCAGGCCGCTCACGAAGACGAGCTCCTGGTTCTGGAAGGCGCCCGGCACGTCGCCCGTGAGCGCGAGCCCCACCCCCCCGAGCCCGTCCCGGGCCCGGGCGCCGCCCCTCGCCGTCCACGCCGCGACGGCGCCGAGGCGCCCCTCGCTGGCGGTGCCGAGAAACGCCAGGGCCCACCCTGCGTGGAACGTGTCGCCCAGGACGGGCACGAGCTTCAGGAGCGCTGCCTCGGGCTCCGTCACGCCGCCGAAGGCGTCGGTGACGGCGAGCAGCGTCTGCACGGCGCGCGCGCGGGTCTGGACGGTCTGGAGCAGGCTCGTCTGGTCGATCGCGAGCGCCGCCGTGTCCGCGAAGAGGCGCAGGACGGCGAGATCGTCCTCGGTGAAGTTCTCCCCGCCGGCCAGGCGGTTTGCGTTGAGGACGCCGACGACGCGTCCCTCGACGTGCAGCGGCACGGAGAGCGCCGAGCGGATCCGCCCGCCCTTCGGCGCGAAGTTGGTGAACCGGGAGAAGTCGTCGCCCTCGTTGAGGAGGAGCGGTTTGCCTTCGCGCGCCACCCAGCCGGCGACCCCTTCTCCGATCTTCGTCGGGCGCACCTGGAAGCGGATGGTGACGTGCTCGTCGGCCTTGCGAGCCGAGACCACCCGCAACTCGTCCCCGTCCACGAGCATCAGTGACGCCTCGTCCGCCCGGAGGCAGTCGGCGGCGCCGTCCACGATGTGGCGGAAGACCTCGGCGGGCGAGACCTTCTTGGTGAGCAGGCTGGCCGTGACGGCCTGGACGCGGAGGATCTCCTCCCGTCGCCCCGCGGCCTCCCGGGAGGCGGGCGATGGCTCCGGAATCCCCGGGGGCGCGATCGGGGGCGCGGCGAGCGGCTCCGGCACGGGGGGTGCGGCGGGCGCGGGGGGCGCGCCGGCCTTGACCGGGACGGCGACGTCCGCCGGGCCCGGGGCGCTGAACAGACCCGTCAGCCACTCCCAGAACGAACGCTTGGCCTGCGGCTCTTCCACGGCGGTTGGCCCTCCCCCAGCGGGATGCCCAAGTCTACCGCACAAGCCCGGGGTCCCGCCAACTGCGTCGTTCGGGCTGGGCGGAAACTTCTTGGTCCCCGCGAAAGGGGCGTGCTAGGGTAGCGGGGCCTGGCGAGCCTGGCCGGCCGCCCGGTGAAAGGGGAGCCTCCGGCCCCGCGGTCGGGAAGGGTTCCCGTGCTCACGAGCCCGGCGCCCCGGGAAGGCGCCGGCGAGGTTGGGCGGGAGGAACGAGGATGCGTGCCAGAGCTGTCGGCGTGCTGCTGCTCGCCGTCCTGGTCGCGGCGGGGTGCGCGACCCCGGCCGAGCTCAAGTCCCGGAAGGACAACGCGTGGTCGGACGCCCCCACCGCGCTGCCCGACACCCACAGGCCGAACCCGAACGCCTACGGCCACCCGTTCCGCTTCCTCGGGTTCGCCTTCCATCCGATCGGCGTCGCGCTCGACTACGCCCTGGTCCGGCCGTTCTACCTGCTCGGCGGCCTGGCGCCGGAGTGGTTCGGGCTGACGGCGGACGACGCCCAGCGTTACCAGCAGCATCACCCGGAGCTGGTCACGCCGCAGAACGCCCCGAAGAGGTTCGAGTAGGCGAGAGTCCCGCCGGAGGGGGAGGCGCGCGCTCCCCCTCCGCCTCGCCGCGCTCCCCCTCGCCCCTCGACTGCCCGCCGCCGGGCCTCGGCTGAAAAACCAAGGCCCGATCTGGGCTGTCCGCGCGCCCCCAAACGAAGCGCTTCGAGCGCGGGCTTTGCCCCCGCAATCGAAGGGGGGAGGCTCGGCCCCCGAAGGAAAGGGGGGCGCAGCCCCCCTCCGAGGATCTACGCGGGCGCGGTCAGCCCCCGCGTCCTCACGACGTCCGCCACGACCCCCAACACGTGCTCAGCCCGGAACGGCTTGGCGATCACCCGTGAGATGCCGCTCTGTGCCAGGGCCGCCGGGTCGAGCTGGTCCCCCCAACCGGTGATCAGGACGAGCGCGAGCTCGGGGCGCGCCGCGCGGGCGTGGGCGGCGACCTCCCAGCCGGACATCCCGGGGAGGCCGAGGTCGATGAACGCCAGGTCGAACGTCCCGCGCTGCCCGAGGATCCTGAGACCCGCCGGCCCATCTTCGGCCACCACCGCCTCGTGGCCGACCGAGGCCAGGATGTCCGCCAGCACGTCGCGGACAGCGCGCTCGTCGTCGATGACCAGCACCCGCGCAGCCCGTTCCGACCGGGGGGCGCGCTGGCCTCCGCCGCGGCGCTCCTCGAGCGCGCCCCCCAGGACGGGCAAGGTGATCGTGAAGGTGGTCCCCAGGCCGACCGTGCTCTCGGCCTCGATCCGCCCGCGGTGCCGCTCGATGATCCCGTACGCGACGGAGAGCCCGAGCCCGGTGCTGCGCGGTCCCTTGGTCGTGAAGAACGGCTCGAACACCCGCTCGCGAACGTCCGGGGGCATGCCGGACCCGGTGTCCCGTACGACCACGACGAGGGCGCTGTCGGTCGCGCGCACCCCGAGGTGGAGCGTCCCGCCGTCGGGCATCGCGTCGAAGGCGTTCAGGAGGAGGTTCGTCAGCACCTCGCGCAGCTCACCCGCCTCGCCGGCGACCGCCGGGACCTCGGCCAGGTCGGTCACGATCTGGTAGCTGACGCCGCGGACCTGCGCCGCGTCCTTCCAGCGGCCCTCGGTCAGCTCGACGGCCTCGCGCACCACCTGCCGGAGGTCCACGGGCTCGAAGGCCCGGGTCTGGCGCGTCCGGGTGAACTCCTGGATCCGGCGGACGGTGTGGGCGGCGTCCTCCGCCGCCCGCTCGATCACCGCGAGGCCGCGGCGCAGCTCCGGGTCGGTGATCCGCAGGAGCAGGAGCTGGACCCGGCCGAGGATCACCGCCAGCAGATTGTTGAAGTCGTGCGCGACGCCGCTGGCCATCTCGCCCAGCGCGCGGAGCCGCTCGGTCTTGACGAGGCGGTCCTGCGAGGCGCGGAGCTCGTCGAGGACCCGCTGGCGCTCCGCGTGCGCGCGCGCGTTGCCGATCGCGACGGCGGCATGGTCGCCCAACCCTGCGAGGAACGCCTCGTCGCGGTCGGTGAAGGAGCGCCGCGTCCGGTTGAAGACCCAGAGGAACCCCGTGACCTGGTCGTCCTGGACGATCGGGACGCCGAGGTTCGTCACGATTCCCTCGGCGCGCGCGGCGTCGTCGTGGGCGTGGACGAAGCGGGTGTCGGCCAGATAGTCGTCCGTCCGGAACGGACGCCTGTGCACGAGCAGCCAGCCGCCGATGCCCTGGCCGGGCTGGAGACGGTAGCGCGAACGCCGTCGAGCGCGCGCCGGAGGACGCCACGGTCTCGACCTCGAGCGTCGCCGGGTCGAGGAGCGCGCAGAAGGCCGCGTCGCTCCCCGTCCCCTGGCGCGACGCCTCGACGATCTCCTGGAGGACCCGCGGCAGCTCGAGCGAGCGGGAGAGGTTGAGGCCGACCCGGCGGAGGAGCTGGACCTCGGCTGCCCGCGCCTCGGCCGCCTCGTAGAGTGCGGCGTTCTGGATGGCCACTGCCGCGTGACGGGCGAGCGCCTCGAGCGTCGCCACCTCCGAGGGCTGGAAGGGCTCGACGGTCCGCCGGTTGACCCACAGGACCCCGAGCAGGTGCCCTCCCGCGAGGACCGGGACCGCCGCCGTCGCGCGCACCTCCTCGGCGCGGGCCGGCTCGTCCGGCGGCCAGCGCGGGTCCAGGAGCCGGTCCGGCGTCGTGACGGGCTGGCGCGTGGCGAGCACCTGACCCGCGAGCCCCTCTCCGGCGCGATAGACCTTGCCCTCCAACGCGTCGGTCCGGTGCCCGCTCTTCGCGACGACCGTGGCCTCGAGTCCTTCGGGCCCGCAGAGCGCCAGTTGGACCAGGTCGGCGCGGCAGAGCCGGCGAGCGTGCTCGACCGCCCGCTGGAGGACCGTGTCGCGGTCGAGCGCCGCCAGCACGTCCCGGGCGATCTCGGTGAGGGCTTCGGCCTCCTGCCGCTCCCGCTGCGCCGCTCCGTAGAGGCGGGCGTTCTCGAGCGCGATCGCCGCGTGGTCGGCGAATGCCTGCGCGAGGGCGACCTGGGCGGGGGAGATCTCGTGCGGGGCGCGCGAGCGCAGGGCCAGGACCCCGGTGATGCGCGAGCCCGTCCGCATCGGCACCGCGAGGAGCCTCCGAAAGCCCAGCCGGCGGTCCGCCTCGCGGTGGAGCGGGTCCAGCCGGGGATCGTCCTGGATCTCGTAGGCGACCAGCGGCTCGCCGGTCACGGCGACGCGGCCCGAGAGGCTCTCGCCGATCTTGAGGCGCGGGCGCAACATGGCGGCGTCGCCCCATCGGCCCGCGATGACGAGCTCGTCCCCCTCGACGAGCCGGAAGCCGCCGGCCTCGAAGCCGAGCAGGCGGCGGGCGGCGTCGGCGATCGCGTCGAGCAGGGTCTCGGGGGGCGTCAGCGCTGCGATGCGCTTCACCGTCTCCAGGAGCGCCGCGAGCTGCGTCTGCTCCTGGACGACCGCCTGCCGCTGCGGGTCCTGCGCCATGAAATGCCCCCCGCGGATTATAGTCCCGGCGTCGGGAGGCCACCAGGGACCGCCCTGGCCCGCCTGGCCCGCCCGCCAATCCGCGGGCCGGACCCGACCCCTGTGCCATAATCGGGGGCCACAGGCGGAGACCTCGGGGAGGCGACGGGGCGGTGGCCACGGGGGAGGGCGGAACGGAGGCGCGGGGGGTCCGGGAGCAGCTCATCTCGCAGTCGCTGCATCGCGAGGAGGTCGAGCACCGGATCGCCGAGAGCCTCCGCGCCCTGCTCGGTGTCCAGGTCGCGGCCCTCTACCGACTGGAGCCGGCGTCCGAGAACCTCGTGGGGCTGGCCGTCACCCCCGGCGAGAGCTTCGGCCAGAACCTGGTCTTGCCGCAGGGGACGGGGGTCGCCGGGCTTGCCGTCCGCGAGCGCCGGCCCGTGGTCACGCCGGACCTCCTGGCCGACCCGCGCGTCGCGTACGCGCCCGAGATGCGGACCCTTCTCGAGCACGCACCCTTCCGCGCCTTCCTCGCCGTGCCGCTCATCGTCCAGGACCGCGTCATCGGCGCGCTCACAGTGGGCGACCGGGCGGGTCGGGAGTTCGACGGCGAGGACATTCGCCTCGCCCAGACGTTCGCCGACCAGGCGGCGCTCGCGCTTGAGAACGCGCGGCTGTTCGAGGAAACCCGCGAGCGCCTGCGGGAGAGCGAGACCCTCCGGGAGGTGAGCCAGGTCCTGTCGCGGAACCTGCCGACGGACGAGGCGATGCGGCGCGTCGCCCGGGCGGTCGCCCGGGCGTTCCAGGCCGACATGGTCGGGGCGTACTTCCTCGACGCGCGCCGGGAGGCGCTGGTCCCGATTGCCGGCTACCGCGTGCCGAAAGATCGCCTCGAGACGTTCCTCCGGACGCCGTTCCCCCTCGCGCGGTTCGCGTTCCTCGGGGAGGCGTGGGAGTCGCGGCGACCGGTCTGGACCTCCGACTACGCGAGCGACCCGCGGTTCGACCAGGAGTTCCTCGGGACGATCCGCCCGGGTGCCCTGCTCTTCACGCCGACTCCGGTCCGGGGCGAGGTCGCCGGTGGGCTGTTCCTCGTCTGGTGGACGCCCGGCCGGACCTTCACGCCCGCGGACCTCCGCCTCATCGAGGGTGTCGCGTCCCAGGTCGGGCTCGCGCTCGAGAACGCCGACCTCGCCCGCCAGACGCGGGAGAAGCTCCAGGAGGCCGAGACCCTCCTGAGCGCTGCCCGCGCGCTGAGCGCGACCCTCGACCTCCAGCCGCTCCTCCGCCACTTCCTGCGCGAGGTGGCGCGGACGATCGAGTGCGACTCGGTCGGAGTCTGGCTGGCGAACCCGGCCAGCGGCCACCTCGAGCCTTTCGCGGGCTACCACGTCCCGCCGGTGTTCCTGGAGCCGGTTCGGCGGACCTGGATCGACCTCGAGACGACCCCCTTCTACGCCGAGGCGATCGCCCGACGGCGCGTGATGGCGTCGAGCGACGTCCCGGGGGATCCGCGGATCCCGGCCTCGCTCAAGGCTGTCGCGCGGCACCGGACTCAGCTCTTCGCGCCCATCGTCGTGCGGGACCGGCTGATCGGGGCCCTCCTCGCGGTGTGGTGGGAACGGGCACGCGAGTTCTCGGACCGGGAGCTGACCCTCGTCGAGGCGATGGCGAGCCAGGCCGGCGCGGCGATCGAGAACGCCCGCCTCTTCCAGGAGAACCAGCGGAAGCTCGAGGAGCTGTCCGTCCTCTACGAGCTCTCCCGCGCGGTCACGGGGCAGCTCGACGTCGCCGAGCTCGTCCAGGCCATCCACCGGGAGGTCGGACGCGTGCTCGACGCCCGGAACATCGCGATCCTGTTCTACGACGAGGAGCGGCGCGAGTTCGAGGTCGCTCTCCGCGTGCTCGATGGTGAGGCGGACCCGAATCCGGACCGCCGGTATCGTTTCGGCCACGGCCTCATGAGCGTGGTCGTCCAGCGGCGTCAGGCCCTCCGGACGAGCGACTATGCGGAGACCTGCCGGCAGGAGGGGGTCGAGCCCGTGCGCGAGTTGCTCCGCTTCCGGAACTGGCTCGGGGTTCCGATGATCGCGGGCGATCGGGTGTGGGGTGTCCTCGCCCTCCGCGACGCCGCGCGTCCGTTTACCGAGGCCGACGAGCGGCTCCTCTCGAACATCGCGAGCCTCGCGGCCCTGGCCGTCCGGAGCGCCCGCCTCTACGAGGAGCGGACCCGCGCCTACGGCGAGCTGGCCTCCGCCCAGGAGCAGCTGGTTCGGGCCGAGAAGCTCCGGGCGCTCGGTGAGATGGCGGGCGGCGTCGCCCACGACTTCAACAACATGCTGGCCGTGATCCTCGGCCGGACACAGCTCCTCCTGCGCCAGGCCGGGGACCCGGCGCTCCGGCGCCACCTCGACGTGATCCAGACGGTAGCGATGGACGGGGCGCAGACCGTCCGCCGCATCCAGGAGGTCGCGCGAATGCGCCGGGCACGGCCGTTCCAGCCCGTGGACCTCACCGCGGTGGTCGAGGAGGTCGTCGAGCTCACGCGCTCGCGCTGGAAGGACGAGGTGCAGGCGCGCGGCCACCGGGTGGAGGTCCACGTGGAGGCGCGGCCTGTGGCGGAGGTGGCGGGCGACCCGGCGGAGCTGCGGGAGGCGTTGACGAACCTCGTCTTCAACGCCCTCGACGCCATGCCCGACGGCGGGCGGCTCGCGCTCGAGACGCGCGTCGAGGGCGAGTGGGTCTACTGCGTGATCGCCGACACGGGGGTCGGGATGAGCGAGGAGGTCCGGCGCCGAATCTTCGACCCGTTCTTCACGACGAAGGGCGAGCGGGGTACGGGGCTCGGCCTCAGTGTGGTCTACGGCATCGTCACGCGGCACGGCGGCGAGATCGACGTCGAGGGCGCCCCCGGGCGCGGCAGCGTCTTCACGATCCGTCTGCCGGTGGCCCGGGCGGCCGCGGCAGTCACACCCGGCCAGCCTCCATCCCCGCGGACGCGCGCGGGCGCCCGCATCCTCGTGGTCGAGGACGAGCCGGAGGTCCGGGACGTGCTCACGGAGATCCTCGAAGCGCAGGGCCACGCGGTGAGGGCGTGCGCGGACGGCGAGGCGGGCGTCGCGCAGGTCCGGGCGGAGTCCTTCGACCTCGTGTTCACGGACCTCGGGATGCCCGGCATGTCGGGCTGGGAGGTCGCCCGGCTCGTCAAGCTGGAGCGGCCGGGGACGCCCGTGGCGCTCGTAACCGGGTGGAGCGACCAGATCGACCCGGCGGAGGCGCTCGGGCGCGGGGTCGACTTCCTGATGGCGAAGCCGTTCGAGACGGCCGACGTCAGCGTCGTGGTCGCGCGGGCGCTCGCCCGCGGCGATCGGCGGCCCGCGGAGCCGGCGTCGGGCTGACCGCGCCCGGGGCTACTTCCGCGGCCGGCGGTGGGCTTCGAGCCCGCGCTCCCAGAGGTACTCGCGCTCCCCGAGCCGCTTGGCCACCCACCGGGAGAGGACGAAGAGGAGATCGCCCATCCGGTTCACGTACTTGAGCGGCCACTCGCCAAGCGGCTCCGCAGGGGCGAGCCGCAGGATCTCGCGCTCGGCCCGCCGGCAGACCGTGCGGGCCTGGTGGAGGAAGGCCCCGACGCGGCCGCCCCCCGGCAGCACGAAGGACTTGAGGGGCTGGAGCTCCTTCTGGCTGGGGGTGTGAGACGGCCGCGGACCTTGGAGGAAGCTCAGGGTCATCGAGCAACTCCTCCAGATCAACGCGGAGCTGCGAGAGCGGGTGCCGCGCTGGAGGCGAAGGTCGCCGCGTTGGAAGGGCAGCTGCGGCAGACGTGGGAGAACTCCTCGCGCCCGCCCTCGACCGATCCGCCGACCGTGCAGCGCCTGGTGATGAGGCCGCCCTCGGAGCGCCGGCCGGGCGCGCAGCCGGGCCACGAGGCCCAGACACGGGCCCTGGTCCCGGGCACGGGCGTCCCGGCGATCGGTCCTGACCTTCCGGCTCCGCGTGGCGTACATCGGCCCGAAGTTCGGGTCCGCCACCACGACCTTGTGGCCCAACGCCTCCAGGCACCGGGCCACCCACTCCACAAGCTCGACCGTGTCGCAGACCACTTGGCCGGGGCGGACTCGCTGCCGCCCGACGGCGTGGCGCGCCACCGCGAGCCTGTTGCGCTCAGGCTGCCCTCCTACTCCGCCACTGATTCATCGGAGATGACCTGGCCCGGTTGCCGAAGTTCAGACGACCTGCCCCGTGGCTGGGCGAAGACCCGTGCGATCTCTCTGAGTAGGGCGGGCACCACAATGGGCTTGGCGATCACGAAGTCGACCGCGCTCCGCTTCTCTGCTGCCACCTCCGCGTCCTCTCTGCCCTCTCCCCATCCGGTGATCAGGCCCACCGGCAGATCGGGCCAGCGAGCCTTCACAGCTCTCGCCACCTCCCAACCCGTCATCCCTGGCATCACCAGATCCGTGAGCACCAAATCCACGGTCTCCCCGGCCTCCAGAAAAGCCACTGCCTCCCCGGCTCCGGCTGCCTCCACGACGACGTGTCCCTGGGCGGCGAGCACTTCCGCCAAAGTCGCGAGGACTTCGGGCTCGTCGTCAACTACGAGGATCCGGAGAGCGGGTCGTGACCCAGTCGGCCCAGGAGCGCCCCCCGGGGGTGCCGACGTAGCCGAGCCGACAGGCAAGCTCAACGTCACAGTCGTGCCGCGGCCCTCGTCGCTTTCGATCACGAGCTCGCCGCCGTACGGCTGGAGGATTCCGTACGCCACGCTCAGCCCAAGCCCGGTACGCTGCGGTCCCTTCGTGGTGAAGAAGGGCTCAAGCGCCCGCCGCCGCACTGCCTCCGACATTCCCACCCCGTTGTCCCCGACAGAGCAATGGACCCAGCCCTCGGACGTCCACGTCTTGACCATGATCGTCCCCCCGTTAGGTAGCGCGTCGATCGCGTTGAGGATGAGATTCATGAGCGCTTCTCGCAGGGACACCGGGTCGCCTGTCACCGTCGGAACTTGGCCGGCCTCCAGGGACGTGGAAATCTGGACCCCACGGAGCTGAGCCTCAACCTCCCACAGCGGCCGGGTTACCTCGAGCACCTCCTGCGCGAGTCGGTTCAGATCCAGGGGAATCGGTTCTGAAACCCCGCCCCGCGAGCGGCTAAACACCTGGATCCCGCGAACGACCTCGGCCCCTTTCAACCCTGCGCGCTCCACGGCTTGGAGGACGCCGCTGATCTCGGGGTTCGAGACCTTGTTCCGCAAGAGCTGAATGCGGGCTACGATCACGGTCAGAATGTTGTTCAGATGGTGGGCCATCCCCGACGCGAGCTGCCCGATGGCGCGGAGGGTTTCTCCTTGGACGAGCTGGGTCTGCGCGGCCTTGAGGTCTTCAAGGAGCTCTTGGAGGCGTTCTGCGGACTGTTGGGTCTCCTCGAGCAGCCGGGCGTTCTCGAGGGCGTAGCCCACATAGGTCATCAGCGCGGTCAAGAACTGAAGGTCTGCGGCGCTGAACGGCTGCGGGGCGGAAGCGCCGCCCTCGCGGCCTCGTGCCACGTTTACCACACCGACGACCCGGTTCCCTGCCTGCACCGGCATGCAGATGAAGGCGCCGCCGCCATACTGGATCTTCTCGGCGTCACCGAACCGGGAGTCTCTTTCCATGTCGTCAACGACGACAGGTTCCGCACGCTGCGCCACGCTCCCGGCAATGGCTTCGCCGAGGCGCACCTCAACGGTGGCAAGAACATCCTTGCCGAGCCCCAGGGCTGCAGCAGTCCAGAGCGTTTGTCGGTCCTGATCGAGGAGCATGATCGACCCGGCCGTTGCTCGTACCGCCCGCCTTGCACGCTCGAGGGTAAGAGCCAGCAGGTCCTGCATTTTCGGAATCCGTGCGGCCAGCTCCACCATCTCGCTGAGGGTGCCTAACTTGAAGACGAGGGTCTCGAGCTGACCCGACGACACCCGCAACTCCTCGAGCAGACTACCGAACGCCTCACCGATCTGACGGATCTCGTTCAGCGAGCCGAGGCCCGCCAGCGTGGCCATCTCAGCGTGTCTTACCGGGGTGCGTTCGCCGACCGTCCAGCCCCTGACTGCCCGCGCGAGCATAGAGATGCGACCAACCGTCTGCCGCAATAGAAAAAATCCAAGCAGCGCAATCACCGTGGCCAAGAGCAAGCCCAGCTGCAGTTCCGCCCTCTCGTGCAGTCGCGAGCGTAACAAGACGACAAGCACCACGAGCAACGGGAGAATCGCGGTGAGGGCGAAGATAGTAGCTGCCGCTTGCCGGAGGTTAAGGGTCCGAGAGAAGATGCGCAACAGCTTCACGATCCCTTCCCAGCGACCGGAGTCGTTTCTTGTCGGGTCCCGTGTCAGTCGCATTCGCCAGAGCCGATGTCAGGACCCTCTACTCGGCGGTGACACGAACAACTTCCTCCAGGGTCACGATGCCCTCCATCACCTTCGTGAGGCCGGCCTCGCGCAGGGTCTTCACCCCGCGCTGCCGGGCCGCCTCGCGGACTCGAGAGATCGGCGCTTGACCGGAGATCAAGTCACGGATTTCCTCGGTGAATGGCATGACCTCGTAGAGGGCGACCCGACCCTTCATCCCCGTGAAGTTGCAGGCGCGACAGCCCTTGCCGCGGTAGAGGAGGCACGGGCCGCGAGCTTGCGGCGTATGGCCATGGAGCACGAGGCTTGCCGCGTCGACCTCATATGGCTCCCTGCACGCCACGCAGATCATGCGCGCCAGACGCTGGGCGACGATGAGGCGCAGCGTGGACGCGAGGAGGAAGGCCGGGACGTTCATGTCCAGGAGCCGGGCGATGGTCGACACGCCGTCGTTCGTGTGCAGCGTGCTCAGGACCAGATGGCCGGTCAACGCCGCCTGGATGGCGATCTGGGCGGTCTCCAGGTCGCGCATCTCGCCGACGAGGACGACGTCGGGGTCGTGGCGGAGGAAGGCCCGGAGGACCGAGGCGAAGGTTCGTCCGATCTCCTCGTTGACCGCGATCTGAATGATGCGCTCCATGCGGTACTCCACGGGATCCTCGACGGTCACGATGTTCACGGCTACCGAGTTCAAGCTCTGAAGAGCCGAATAGAGGGTCGTCGTCTTACCGGAACCGGTCGGTCCCGTGACCAGGATCATCCCTTTTGTGCTCCGCAGGGCCTCCTGGAACTGCTCGAGACCCCACGGATCGAAGCCGAGCTGGGCGAGGTCGAGCTTGAGCTTCTGCCGGTCCAGAATCCGGATCGAGACGCTCTCGCCGACGACCGTCGGCAGCGTGTTGACACGCAAGTCGATGTCGCGGGCGCTACGGCGGAGGTTGATCCGGCCATCCTGGGGGAGCCGGCGTTCGGCGATGTCAAGGTTAGCCATGATCTTGATGCGCGAGACGACGGGTAGCTCGAACCGCTTGGGCAGACAGTGCGCCTCGTACAACATCCCATCGACGCGGTATCGGACGCGCAGCACCGTCTCGGACGGGTGGAGGTGGATGTCGGAGGCGCCCCGCCGGACCGCGTCGAGCAGGATGACGTTCACGAGCCGGACGACGGGGGGCTGGTCGGCTGAGGCTTTGAGCTCTACGACGTCGACTGGACCCTCCGGCTCGGCTCCGGGGAGCAGCTCGATCTCGGAAGTTTCGACACCCGACATCGTGACCAGGTCAGGGGCCTCGTAGCACTGCTCGATGGCTCGACGGATCGCCGAGGACGTAGCGACCACGGGGACCACGCGGAGGCCCGACACGAACGCCACGTCATCCAACGCGGGAAGGTTCTGGGGGTCCGCCGTGGCGAGCGTGAGCGAGCCGCCGGTCCGGTCTATGGCGACCACCTCGTGCCTTCGCGCGATTCGAGCCGGAACGAGTCTCACGACCTCGGGGTCGATGGTCAGTTTGGAGAGGTCCGCCAAAGGGATCCCGTGCACACGGGAAAGGAAATCGGCCAGCTGGTCGTCGACGAGGAGGCCGAGGCGAACGAGGACGGCGCCGAGCCGATCGTTGCTCCGAGTCTGCTCCTCCAGCGCGCGGTTCAGCTGCTCGGCGGTGATCACGCCTTCAGCCAGCAGGAGTTGTCCCAGACGCCGACCGGTCGGCCCCCGCCCGCCCTGCCCCGCGCTCTGCGTGGCGCCCGACACTCAAGGCTCCCTGGTGTTCATCAGGTTCCTGCGCCGATGGTGACTCAACGCGGTGAGTTTCCGGAATCCGGCGGCGCTGAGAGGTGCTCCAGGGCCCGGGCGATCACGGCCAGCAACTCATTCACCAGAAACGGCTTGGGGAGAACGAAATCTGCCCAGCCTTTCCTGACGGCCTCCGGATCCAGCTCTTCGCCCCAGCCGGTGACGAGGACCACCTGGGTGTCCCGGCTGAGCTCCTTGACGGCCTGCGCCACCTGCCAGCCGGACATCTCAGGCATCCCCAGGTCAGTCAGCACCAGGTCGTAACGTCCGTCGCGGAAGAGATTCAGCCCTTCTCTTCCGCTGGCGGCCGTCCTGACCGAATGCTCCTGGGCCAGCAGGATCTCGGCCAGGACGGCCCGAACCTCCTCTTCATCGTCGATGACGAGGATGGTGGCATGTCGGGAGGCGAGCGGCGCCGCTTCCTCTCGCTCCGCTGCGGCACCCTTCCCGGCAGGGAGGCGGAGAGTGATGGTCGTTCCTTGCCCTTCCCGGGTCTCGATTCCGATCTCGCCTCCGTGCCGCCGCAGAATCCCGTACGTCACGGACAGCCCCAGGCCCGTGCTCTGTGCCTCCTTGGTCGTGAAGAACGGTTCGAAGGCGTGCTGTCTCACTTCCTCCGACATCCCGCACCCTGTGTCGGCGACAGTGACGGCGACCGATCCTTCAACTGAGGCCGTCCGGACGCAGAGCGTGCCACCCTCCGGCATCGCGTCGAGGGCGTTCAGGACAAGGTTCATGAGGGCCTCCCGGAGCTCCGACGGGTCGCCGGCCACAGCCGGGGTCTCTCCGAGCTCTCTCACTACCTCGTACCGGATCCCCCGGGCCTCCGCCTGGTCTTTCCAGCGAGGGCTCGTGGCCTCAAGGAC
>CAYQDR010000019.1:0-52888 GCA_964416315.1 uncultured bacterium | reverse complement strand
CGGTTGGCTGAACGAGCCTCTTGTTTTGGCAATTTCATTGTTGCACGGGCCCTTACCTCTGGTGGGCGCGCGAAGTGGGGAAGCTCCGACGGGAGCTGGAGACCGCCCGCGAGCTCGCAGAAGCGCGCCAGGCCGACGAGGCGGCCTGGACGGCCCGGGGCATCGTGCGCTCCGTGCTCCCCCAGATGAACGCGGTCGTCATCACCCACGAGACGATCGCCAACCTCATGCCGGCCATGACCATGGCGTTCGAAGCGGAGGATCCAAGGATGCTCGACGGGCTGAGGCCCGGCGACCCGATCCGGTTCACGCTGGCGCAGAAGGGCGACCGGCTGCTGCTCGTCGCGATCCAGCGCGAGGGGCCGCGGTGAGGACGCTGCGTCGCCGCAGCTACCCATGAAGATCCGGCAGTCGTGTCTGCAGGCTACGATCGGTATCGTTCTGGGCCTCGGCGCTCTCCCCGCGCTCGGAGGTCACGGAACCGGCGGCCCGGTTCTGAGCATACCGTCAGCGTACGCCAAGCGTCTTCTGGACGAGGGGGATCGGCCCATTTTCATCGACCTTCGCCACCAAGCCCAGCACCGGCAGGGCCGGATCCCCGGGGCCCGGTCGGTGCCGCTCCTGGAGCTGAGGCAGCGGTACGCGGAGATTCCGCGAGCTGGCCGTGTGATCCTCTACTGTGCCTGCTCTCCCGAGGAGATCGAGGGCGCCTACCAGTTCCTGCGGGACCAGGGATACCGGAACGTCAGCGTCATGGAGGGCGGATTCTCCGGCTGGGTGAAGCACGGCTACCCCGTAGAGAAATAAGGATAGACTGACAAGACGAGGAACAGAGAGGTGCCGACCAGAATCATCCGAGCGGACGGCTCTCACTTGCCGGCTCTACTGAGCGTGCCCCCACCGGTTGGCCAGTCTGGCCTACGAGCGGCTCTGGATGCTGGGGTATCGGAACATCCGGGTGCTGGACGAGGGGATCCCGGGCTGGATCGAGCAGGCCTACCCGACCGAGGGCGCGATGTCGGGGCACGCGCCGAATCACGCGCGTGACTATGCCGAGCTTCTGCCGGGAGCGACCCGATGAGACCGTGCGAAGATGGCAGGCGAAGTCACCCCTGGCCGCGGGAGGTCACATGAGGGATTCCACGAGTCGCAGACGGTTCATCGGAAAGGTGACGGCCTTGATGTCCTGGGCACTCGGGGCGGGCGTCGTCTGGGCCCAGTCGCCGCCCCTCCGCCGGACACCGACCGGAGATCTCCTGGAGACCGTCGCCAGAGGCGACCTCCCGCCCTTCGCGAAGCAGGGCGGCCCCCGGGTCGCTGAGGCGTACCGGTACGCGGCGGCCAGCGAGGCCACGCTCCAGTACATCCCGTGCTATTGCGGGTGCACGAACATCGGGCACCGCCACAACGGCGACTGCTACGTCGCCGGTCGCCATTCGGACGGCCGGATCACCTTCACCAGCCACGGGGCGGGCTGAGACATCTGTCTGAACATCACGCGTGACGTGATGGTGATGAAGGCCGAGAAGAGACACCTCCGCGAAATCCGGGCGGTGATCGATCACAAGTACGGCAAGTTCGGGCCGAGCACGCCCAGCCCGCTCCCACCGGCTTGAGGACTCGAGCGGCGTCGGGGTGGGGCGCCGTCTGCCTCAGCAGCACCGCGCTCGTCCTCGCGCTGACGGCAGCGGTGCTCCCGGGCCAGGTCCTCGACGGCGAGGCCGTGCTCCGCGATGCCGTGCTGGCCAAGGCGTCCCCCCGGGTCATGGATGCGGCGCGGTGGGCGAGTGCGGGCGGGACCTGGCGGCTTCTGGTCCCCGCCACGCTGCTCGTCCTGAGCGTGTCCGGGCCGGCGCGGCATCGCTGGTGGCTCTGGGGCGCGACGCTCGCGGCCGCGCCGCTCATCGGTGAGGGCTGGCAAGAGGTGGTGAGCCGGCGGCGGCCGAGCGGGTCGGCGCTGGGCTTCCCGAGCGGCCACGCGACCTCCGCGGCCGCGTTCGCCGTCATGGTCATCTACCTCGTCGGCCGTGCCCGCCTGCCGCCCGCCGCACGCCTGGCCCTTCAGGCGCTCGCCGCCCTCGGCATGCTCGCGGTCGGGCTGGCCCGCATCCTCCTCGGGGCGCACTGGCCCGCGGACGTGGTCGCCGGCTTCGCCCTGGGGTGCGCGTGCGCCGCCGCGGCCGCGTGGTGGGACGCTCGCCACCCGCACCCGCGCCGGGAGGACCACGGCCCAGAAGCCGAGCGGGGAGGGACCGTCGCCCCTCCCCGCTAGATCTCCGGAGGGGGGCTCTGCCCCCCTCCGGGTTACTCCGACACGCTCCTGGCGCTACGGCCAGCCGCTGCGCGGCCTACTTCGTGATCACGAGTCCGTGGGGGTCGGGATCGGCCGTCGCCCCGACCGGGATCGTCGCGATCTTCTGATTGGTCGTCGTGTCGATCACGTCCACCGCCTTCGCCATCCGGCTCGTCAGCCACAGCTCCTTCCCGTCGGGCGAGAGGTCCGGAATGTCCGGCAGCTCGGACACCGGGATCTTCGCGATCACCTTCCGCTCCGCCACGTCGATCACCGCCACGAAGTGCTCCTTCCGGACGGTGACGTACGCCCGCCTGCCGTCGGCCGAGAGGACGACGCCGTGGGTGTCGGCGCCGACCTTGATCTCCGCCGCGACCTCGTCCTTCTGCGTGTCGATCACCGACACGATGTTGTCGCCGCCCTCGGTGACCCAGACCTCCTTGCCGCCCGGCGCGATGGCGGTCCCCATGGCGTCCTTGCCGGCGAAGAGCTTCTTCCGCACCTCGTACGTCGCCGTGTCGATGACGAAGACGTCGCCCGACCCGCCGTTGGAGACGTACGCCTTCTTCCCGTCCGGGGTAAAGGCCACGAGCATCGGCTTGCTCCCGACCTTGATCGTGCGGATCACCTTCTGGCTCGCGACGTCGATGACCGACACGGTGTCCGCCTGGACGTTCGCGGTCCAGAGCTGCTTCTCGTCCGGGGTGAGCGTGACCCCGTGGGTCCCCTTGTCGGCCGCGATCACCGCGATCTCGGCCTCCGTGTGCGGGTCGAAGACGGACACGGATCCCGACCCCACGTTGGCGACATAGAGCCACTTGTTCCCTTTCGACAGGATGGCGTTGTGGGGACGGGCCTGGGTGATCTTCACCGTGCGGAGCACCTTCTTCGCCTTCCCGTCGATGATGGTGATCGTGCCCTCCCCCTGGTTCGTGACGTAGACCGTGTAGGCCCACGCGGGGGAGACCACGAGGAGGAAGAGGCCCACGACCGCGACGAGACGTGTGAGGTGGATCATGCGTGTGCCCTCCGGCTTTTCCATGGCGTCACAGGCGGAGCGCCTGCGACACCTCCCACTGCTGGCCCTCGCTGTTGACGAACACCACGCGGAGCGTCCCGGCCCGCGTCACCTTGAGGGGGAAGCGGATCAGCGGGTTCGGGCTCACGGCCGACGTCATCTGGAACTCGCTCAGCTTCTGGTCGTCCAGGTACACGGCCATCTGCTTGACGTAGAACTCCGGCATCTCTCGGACGAACTTCCCGTTCTTCAGCCTGAGCCCCGTGTCCGAGTTGTGGTCCACCTTCGCGCGGACCTCGATGACCTCGCCCGCCTTGACCGACCGCGGCAGCCGGAGCATCGCGTTGCCCAGGCGGTCGCGCCCGAGCTTCTCGGGCGCCGTGGTGCAGCCCCCCTCGACGACCCTGACCTCCTTGACGCCGACGAACCGCCCGTGCTTCGAGCACTCGGCGGTCGCCTTGACCGGCCCTCCCGCCCCCGAGCGCATGTGGAACGCGACCCACGCCCGCCCGTTTGCGGGGGTAAAGAGGAACGTGCCCTTGTAGGCCACCGGGTCCCGCTCCGCCGCGATCTCGATCGACCGGATGAAGTGGTCGGGCTCCATCGGGTGATCCACCCACACCTGGATCGGGACCGCCACCGGCTCCTCGGCCAGGATCGGCAGCTCGATCTGGACCTGATGCTCCCGCTGGAGCTTCCCCTGGGCACGGAGCCCGCGCGGCAGGAGGAGGCTCAGACCTCCACCGACGAGGACGGCGCGACGTGAGAGTACGTTCCCCCGAAACTCCATTGACAATGGTGAAATTACTCCGTTACGCTTCGGATGTCAAGGCCTACGGCCGGTTGCGCTCATGTCGCTGTGGAGGAGGATCACCTCGACGACCTCACCCGGCTCGACCCGGGTGTCCGGCGGGATGACCGCGAGCCCGTCGGCGAGGAGCATCGAGCGGAGGACCCCCGACCCCTGGACCCCCGTGAGGCGGGCCCCGATCCCGCCCCCGTCCTCGGTGAGCCGGACGCGGAGGTAGCCGCGCCGCGGCCCCGGATTGTCGATCGCCTCGAGCGCCCGCGCCCGGATCCGCGGCCGGAAGAGGGCCTCGCGACCGCCCATCTTGAGGAGCGCCGGGCGAACGAACAGCTCGAACGTCACCATCGAGGAGACGGGGTTGCCGGGCAGCCCGAAGACCGGCCGCCCTGAGAGCCGCCCGAAGGTCAGCGGCTTCCCCGGTCGCATGGAGACCTTCCAGAAGTCGAGCTCCGCCCCCAGCTTGGCCATCGCCTCGCGGACCAGGTCGCGGTCGCCGACGGAGACCCCCGCCGAGGAGACGAGGATGTCCGCCGTGAGCCCCCAGCGAAACCGCTCCTCCAGCTCCTCCCGCACGTCGCGCGCGATGCCGAGGTTCAGCGGGATGCCCCCCGCCTCGCGCACCTGGGCGGCCAGGGTGTACGTGTTCGAGTTCGGGATCTGGCCCGGGCCCGGCACCGCGTCGAGGTCCACCAGCTCGTCCCCGGTCGAGAGGATGGCCACACGTGGCCGCTGATAGACACGCACGAGCGGGCGGCCGAGCGCCGCCAGCACGCCGACCGCGGCGGGGCCGAGCACGGCGCCGGGCGCGAGGACGGGTTCCCCGGCCCGGATGTCCTCACCGCGCGGGCGGACGAACGTCCCGCGCTCGACGGGACGGCGGAGGACCAGGCTCGCGCCATCCCGGTGCACCTCTTCCTGGGGGACGACCGCGTCCGCCCCGGCCGGCATCGGCGCCCCCGTCAGGATCCGGTACGCCTCCCCCGGCCCCGCCGGCGTCGGCGCCACCGCGCCGGCCGGCACCTCGCCGAGCACCCGCAGCCGCACCGGCCGATCGGCGCTCGCCCCGGCCGTGTCCCCGGCGCGGACCGCGTAGCCGTCCATGGAGGAGTTGTCCCACGGGGGCAGGTCGCGCCCGGCCGCGATCGGCTCCGCGAGGACCCGCCCGTGAGCCGCCGGGAGCCCGACCGTCTCCGAGCCGACCACGGGGATCGCGGCCAGGACGCGCGCGAGGGCCTCTTCGACGGACAGCATGGCGTGGGCCAGTCTACCGTTCCCGGCGGGAGCCGGGCAAGCGACGGCGCCGCCCGGGCGCCGTCAGCCCTCGGCGCGCGAGCCGAGCCCCAGCCGGGGGACGAACACGAGGTAGGAGAGGATGAAGAGCGCCGCGAACCCCGCGGTAATCAGGATCTCGACCGGCCCGTACGGGAAGACGAGGCGACCGACGACCGACGGGAGCACGAGCACCGTGCGCTCGAGGAAGATCGCCGTGAGGCTCAGACAGGCGACCCCCACGAGGACCCGGTGGCTCTCGGGGGGCCGCCCGGTGAGCCGGACCAGCAGGTAGGCGAACGGCACGAGCCAGCCGATCAGGCAGGCGAGCACGGCGAGCCCCCGCCAGGGATCCTCGAAGAAGCGCGCGAGGACGAAGCGGGTCTCGATCGGGACGTTGCCGTACCAGATCACGAGGTACTGCGACCAGAAGAAGTACATCCACAGGATCGAGGTGGCGAAGACGAGCTTGGCCAGGTCCTGGACCTCGGTGGCGGGCATCACCCAGGCGGGGCGGTTGAGACTCCGGACGCCGACGAGCACCACGAGAAAGGCGAATCCCGAGTAGAGCGTGCCGACGACGAAGTAGCCGCCCAGGAGCCCGCTGAACCAGACCGGGTCCAGGGACATGACCAGGTCGAAGCCGAAGAGGGAGACCACGGCCACGAAGAGGAACAGCATCACGACCGCGAGACGCGCCCGCCGGGCGCGGCCCGGCTCCTCCGCGGCCCCCGCCGGGGAGGCGTGCACCTCCCGGGCGAACCGGATGCTCACCCAGTAGAGCGCCGCCACCCCGACGCCGATCCGCAGCAGGAAGAACGGCACGTTCAGCCACGCGGCCTTCCGCTCCACGAGCTTCGGGTCCCCCACCCACGGGTAGAGCACGTCGATGGCCGTGAACAGCACGAGGAAGAGCACGAACGAGATCGGCATGAACGCGGCCGTCGTCGTCGCGATCCGGCGCAGGCGCACCGACCAACGGGCCTCGGTCAGCTCGAAGATGCCGGCGATCGCCGGGCCCGCCGCCGACAGCCCCGACCAGAAGAGGAGGTTCACGAGGTAGATCGCCCACGTACGCGGCCCGCGACCCGCGAGGAAGCCGGCGAGGAACGCGAGCGCGCCGAGCCCGATGACCACCCAGAGCCCCAGGAGCCACCGCTGGGGCGGACCCGTGGACTGCGCGGCCGGCGAGGTCGGGAACGGCGTCGCCACGGCGCTACTTCCGGGCGAGCGTCCGGAGATAGTTCACGAGGTCCCAGCGCTCCGAGACGGAGAGCGCCTCGCCGTAGGCCGGCATGATCGCGCCGCCGTAGCCGATGTAGTAGGACATGTGGCCGTCGCTCCGCGCCTGCACCTGCGGGCTCGCCAGATCGGGCGGCGGGATGAACCGCGGCGTGACCGGCCCGTCCCCCTTCCCGGTCGCCCCGTGGCAGGGGGTGCAGTAGATCGCGTAGAGCTTCTCGCCGCGCGTGACGGACTCCGGGGTGCGCGGGAGGGGGTTCTTCCGCGCGGCGTACGCCTCGCGACTCACGACGAGCTCGCCACCCTCGCGGGGCACGGCCCCCGCGGGCGGGACGAGCACCATCTCCCCCGGGACGACCTTGACGTCGGCCTGCATGCTCGTCATCCACCGGTAGCCCACGAGGAGCCCCATCGCCCCGCCGACCGCCAGGAGGACGAGGAGCGAGAAGACGAAGAGCCACCTCACGCCCGCACCTCCTCGGCTCCCGCCCGCCGGAGGATCTCCTGGACGGCGGCCACCTCGGCGGCCGCGCAGCCCACCTCCACACCGAAGCGATCCGCCGTGAACCGCGGGTCGTAGCGCGGCGACCCTCCGAACCGCGGCAAGCGCGCGGTCACGAGCAACCCGAGCAGCGTGCAGAGGCCGCCGAGGAGGATGGTCAGCTCGAAGGCGATGATGACGAACGGCGGGATCGAGACGACCGGCTTCCCGCCCGTGATCAGGTTCCACTTGAGCGCGGACCAGATCGTCAGGGCGAAACCGCTCACCGTGCCCGTGAGGCCGCCGACCAGCGTGAACAGGCGCACCGGGCTCCGCGGCAGCCCGTGGCCCGTCAGCGCCTCCTCGAACTCGGGGAGCGGGACCGGGCTGTACGTCGAGAGCGCGCGGAACCCCTTGGCCCGGAGCTCGCGGATCGCGTGCACGGCCGTGTCCACGTGCGCGAACACCCCCAGGACGCTGGCCCGCCGGGGATCCATGATCAGTGGTGGGCTGCGGCGGCGTCCCGCACGGGATGCGGGATCGTCTCCTTGACCTCGACGATGGAGACCGAGGGCATGACCTTGATGAACGCCATGAACCAGATGAAGAACCAGGCGAAGCTCCCGACGATGATCATCGTGTCCACGGGCGTCGGGACGTAGACCCCGAAGGTGTAGGGGTAGAAGCCGCGGGCGAGCCCCGGGACGATGATGTTGAAGCGCTCGAACCACATCCCGATGAGGACCAGGACGGAGACGATGTAGAGCGTGAGGACGTGCACCCGCGCCCGGCGCCAGAAGAACACGAGCGGCGCCACGCTGTTGCAGAAGATCTGGAGCCACCACCAGGGGGCGTAGGTCCCGATCCACTTGTACAGATAGGAGGCGCGCTCGATCGGCTCGCCGCTGTACCAGCTGACGAACCCCTCGCAGGCGTAGAAGTAGGTCAGCACCAGGCTGGTCACGAGGACGAGCTTCGCCATGTTGTCCAGGTGCTTCTCGGTGATGTACGGGTAGAGGTTGAAGTAGTACCGCATGGGGAGCAGGAGGACCAGCACCATGGCAAACCCGGAGAAGATCGCCCCGTCCACGAAGAACGGGGCGAAGAGGGTCGAGTGCCACCCGGGCAGGAGCGCCATGGCGAAGTCCCACGACACGACGCTGTGGACCGAGACCACCAGGGGGGTCGCGAGCGACGCGAACAGCCCGTACGCCCGCCGGTAGTGCCGCCACTCCCGGTCGGAGCCCTGCCAGCCGAGCGCCAGGGCCGCGTAGATCCGCCGCTTGAGCCCCGAGCTCGCGTCCCGGAGCGCCGCGATGTCGGGGATGAGCCCCACGTAGAAGAACACGGCGCTGATCGTGAAGTACGTCGAGATGGCGAAGACGTCCCAGAGCAGCGGGGAGCGGAAGTTCGGCCAGAGGAACCGGTCGTTCGGGTAAGGGATCAGCCAGTACGGGAGCCACATCCGCCCGAGGTGGATCACCGGGAAGAGGCCGGCCGTCATGACGGCGAAGATCGTCATGGCCTCGGAGCCGCGGTAGATGGACGTGCGCCACCGCGCGCGGAACAGGTAGAGGATGGCCGAGATCAGGGTGCCGGCGTGGCCGATGCCGATCCAGAACACGAACGTCGTGATGTACATCGCCCACATCTGCGGGTTGCGCTTGCCGGCCATGCCGATCCCGTAATAGATCTGCATGACCCACGCGAAGACCCCGCCCGCCAGCGTGAGGGCGATGAACGACATCCAGCCGAAGTAGAGGTTCGAGGGGAACTCGAGCGTGCGGATGACGTCGCGGTTGACGTCCGCGTAGGTCGGCGCGCCGCCGCTCAGGGGCGGCCGCGCGGGCTCGGGACTCTGCCCGCTCACGCCCGGGGGTCCCGGATGACCTTCTTCAGGTACGTCACGGCCGGCCGCGTCCCGAGCTCGCCGAGGACGTGGTAGCCCCGCGCCGAGGCCGACAGCCGCGAGACCCGGCTCCGCGGGTTCTTCAGGTCGCCGAAGGTGATCGCCTGGGTCGGGCAGGTCTGCTGGCAGGCGGTCAGGATCTCGCCGTCGCCCGGCCGCCGCTTCTCGTCCCGGGCGCGGTCCTTGCCGGCGATGATCCGCTGGACGCACATCGTGCACTTCTCCATCACCCCGCGGTCGCGCACCGTGACGTCGGGGTTGAGGGCGAGCGTCATCGGCGCCGGCCAGTCGAACCGGAACCAGTTGAACCGCCGGACCATGTACGGGCAGTTATTCCCGCAGTAGCGCGTCCCGACGCACCGGTTGTAGACCTGGGCGTTCAGCCCCTCCGGCGTGTGGTAGGCGGCGAACACGGGGCACACCGGCTCGCAGGGCGCGATCTCGCAGTGCTGACAGAGCATCGGGAGGAACCGCGCCTGGGGCCGCGCGCCGGGCGCCGCCTCCGCCGCGTGCGCGAGGCCGGGCCCGGACGGGACCTCCCGGGCGTGGGCGGCCGCCGCCCCGGCCGGCCCGTGGTCCCACCAGCGCTCGACCCGGAGCCAGTGCAGGCTCCGTCCGTAGTCGATCTGCGGCTTGCCCACGATCGGCACGTTGTTCTCCGCGACGCACGCCACCACGCACGCCTGGCAGCCGATGCACGAGTCGAGGTCCACCGTCATCCCCCAGCGGTGCTCGGGGTAGCGCAGGGCGGGGTACATCGACGGCAGGTTCGCGTGCGCCGGGATCTGGCGCGCCTTCTCCAGGCGCGCGGCTTCCTTGAACGGCATCGTTTCGATGATCTCCCGCTGGTGGTCCACCTCGGTGACGCCCGCGGGCGTCGCGAGCTTCTCGCGGCGGCCGACCTTCGTCAGCGTCACGCGGACGGCCAGCCAGCGGCGCCCGCCGGAGCCGGGGTCGGGGTCGACGGGGAGGAGCCCGTACGGGCTCTGCCCGAGGCCCCGCGCGAACCGGCCGTACTCGGCGTGCCCGAGCCCGATCGGGATCGCCGCCACGCCCGGCTGGAGCGTGTCCGACACCCAGACCGGCAGCTCGATCTGGCCGTGCGGCGAGGCGACCCGGACCACGTCGCCCTCCGCGAGCCCGCCCGCGCGCGCCGTCTCGGCGGCGACCTCGACCCAGCTCTCGTAGACGAGCTGCGTCATCGGGTCCGGCGTCTCGTGGAGCCACGCCTTGTTCGCACCGCGGCCGTCGTAGAAGCGGGAGGAGGGCACCGGCATGAGCGCGAGCCCGTCGGCCGCTCCCTCGAGGGCCGCGGGCCCGGCGGCCAGGCGGAGCCCCGGCTGCAGGGTCACCTTCACCGGAGCCGGCTCCAGCCACGCGCCGCCGCGGCGCAGCGCCGTCTCCCAGAAGACCTCGAACGCCACCTTGGGCATCACCGTCCGGGCGAGCGGCTGCCAGCTCTCCCGCACGTAGTCGGCGAAAGTCTTCGTCCGGAACGGCCCCTTGTCCCCGCCCGGCACGAGCGCGCGCCCGGCGTCGAGGAGGACGTCTCCCGTCGCCTGGGTCACGACGCCGGGAAACGTGTCCCCCGCCCGCTTGAGCAGGAGGTCGAGGAGATCCTCGCGGCGCGGACCGACGGCCGGGACCGGCGCCATCGTCGGCTGCATGAGGCCCCACACCCCCGCCCGCGGCGAGTAGTCCCCCCACGACTCGAGGGGCGTGAGGTCCGGGAGGACCAGGTGGGCGCGGGCGGTCGTCTCGTCCAGGTGGCCCGAGAAGCTGACCACGAACGGCACGTTCCCGAGGGCCGCGGCGAAGCCCGACTTCTCGGGGAGCGTGAACACGGGGTTGGCGTCCTTGACGAGGAGCACGGCGATCTCGCCGGTCGCCATCGCCCGGCCGAGCGCGAGGAGATCGGCGTACCGGCTCGCCTGGCCGAGCGCCAGGTTCGGGCCGAAGCGGACGGTCTTCCCGATGTTGCCGAGGGCGTAGTTCAGGAGGTTCGCCGCCCCGGCGACGTCCGTCGCGTTCGCCCCGGTGACCGCGACGCCACCCGTGACGACGAGGCTCGGCGCCTGCGTGGCGAGTGTCCGCGCGATCTGGCGGAGCTGCGCCACCGTGACGCCGCTCTGCTTCGCGGCCGCCTCCAGATCCACCGCGCGCGCGATCCCGAGCAGCGTCTCCGCGTCCCTGGCCGGGAGCGGTGGGGCCAGCCGCTCCTCGAGGACGAGGCGGAGGAGGGCCAGGGCGATCACGCCCTCGGTGCCGGGCGCGTTCGGGATCCACTCGTCGGCGTTCGCGGCGGTCATCGAATACCGGGGCTCCACGTGGATGACGGCGCCCGCCGCGCCCTCCCGGAGCGCGTGGAGGCGGTGGAAGCCCGCGGCCTGACCCACCGGCGAGATCCACGTCTCGAGGTAGTCCGCCCCGAGCGACAGCACCGAGCGGGCGTCCTCGAAGGCGTAGTGCGGCAGCGCGTCCAGGCCGAACGTCAGCCGGCTCGCCGCCCGGAGGGCCTCGTGCGCGAACGGCTCGTAGGCGACCCGCGGGCGGCCGCCAAGGGCCGTGAGCCAGGCGTCCATCAGGCGCCCGAGGCTCCCGCTCTCGAGCTGCGTGAGCATGGCGATCCGCCCGGGGCCCGCCTCGCGCGCCGCCGCGAGCTTCTCGACGAGGAGCTTCTCGGCCTCCGCGACCGGGACGGTCCGCCAGCCGCCGCCGTCCCGGACGCGCGGCTGCGCGATCCGGTCGGGATCGTACGTCGAGAGGAGCGCGGCCTGCCCGCGCGCGCACAGGGCGCCGCGGTTGACCGGGTGATCGGGGTTTCCCTCGAGCTTGACGATCCGCCCCTCGCGGTTCCGGGCGAGGACGCCGCAGCCCGCGGGGCACTCCCGGCAGACCGTCGCGTAGTAGGTCGCGACGCCGGGGACGAGGTTCTCCGGCGGGATGACGTACGGGAGGAGCGCCTCCGTCGTCTTCCCGCAGCCGGCGGCGGCCGCGGCGGCCGCCGAGCTGACACCGACCAGCCGGAAGAAGCCTCGACGGTCGATCCCCTCACTCATGCGGGGCCCCGCTCAGTGGTGGCACGCGATCGGCTGGGTCGGTCCCTGGGGTTCCGTCGTGCGGATCGGGGCACCGGGGAGGACAGCGCCGCCGGCCGCCACGGCGGCCAGCCCGGCGACGACCAGCGTCACGCGCACCCGCATCCGGTTCGTCCCCGCACTCTCCCTCGACTCCTGAAAGCACGCCCCGACCTGGTCAGGCGGGGATCGGCAGCCGATGCGTCACTCGCGAAACCCGCCGCATGGTAGCAGCACGGTTCGTGGCCGTCAACGTCTTTGTGGGCGACGGACCGCGTGCGGCGCGCGCGCGGCTCACGTCAGGGTGAGCGCCACCTCGACGAAGTCGCGCGCGGCGGGATCCCAGCGGAACGCGCGCGCCTCGCCCCCCCGGCCGCCCTCCACCGCGACGACCACGTACGTCGCCTGCGGATAGGCCGGCTGCCCGTCCACGAGCGCCTGGCGGCGGTCCGTCGCGGAGAAGTACGCGCCCGCGTCGATGTGCGAGTGGTAGATGACGTGGACGTCGTACCCCCGCGCCTCCTGGCGGCCGATCTCGAGCAGGTCGGCGTGCGCCACGTAGTACGCGCTCCGCGCGTCCCGGGGGAAGCGCGCGGGATCCTTCGCGTGGAGCTCCGCCTGGATGTTGCGGCAGGGCAGGAGCCGCCGGTCGCCGGCCCCGCCCGCGCCGACCAGGAGGACGCCGCAGCACTCGGCCGGGTACTCGGCCTCAGCCTGCCGCCGGATGGCCAGGAGCTCGGCCTCTGTCAGGGTCACGCGCGCGGCCGGCGGGAGGGCGCGCCCCCGGCGAGGGCCGGAATGATCGACACCTCGTCCCCCGTCCGCAGGACGGTGGCCTGGCCCTGCAGCGCGCTGATCTCCTCGCCGTTCACGTAGACGTTGACGTGGTGGTGCACCTCGCCCGCCTCGTTCCGGATCAGCCCCCGCAGGCCCGCGTAGCGGCCCTCGAGGGCATCGAGCAGGGCCTTGATGTCGGGCGCGTCCAGCTCGACGCGCGCCTGGTTCCCGGTCACCCGACGGAACGGCGTCGGGATGTTGACCTGCACCGCCATCTCCCTACCTCCTCGGTTCTCCCCGCTCCTCGGCGCCCTCGAGGTTCACGCTCAGGTAGCGCTCGCCCGTGTCCGGGAGCACCGTCACGACGACGCGCTCCGCGCCGAGCCGCTCGGCCACGCCGAGCGCCGCCCACACGTTGGCGCCCGCCGAGACTCCGGCGAGCAGCCCCTCCTCGCGCGTCAGCCTGAGCGCCGTCGCCATCGCGTCCTCGTCGCGGACCAGCACGATCTCGTCCACGACCGCGCGGTTGAACACGCCCGGCACGAAGGAGGCCCCGATCCCCTGGATCCCGTGCACCCCGAACCTCCCGCCGGAGAGGACCGGCGAGCGCGCGGGCTCGACCGCGACGATGCGGACGCCCCCGAGCTTTTCCCGGAGCACCTCCCCGACGCCCGTGATCGTGCCGCCGGTCCCGACGCCCGCGACGAAGGCATCGAGCCGGCCGTCCGTCGCCTCGAGGATCTCTAGTGCGGTCGTCCGGCGGTGGATCTCCGGGTTCGCCGGGTTCTGGAACTGCTGCGGCATGAAGTAGTCCGGGTGCGCCCGGCAGAGCTCCTGGGCGGTGTGGACCGCGCCGGTCATCCCCTCCATGGCCGGCGTCAGGTGAATCTCCGCCCCGAACCGGGCGAGGAGCCGTCGCCGCTCGAGGCTCATGTCCTCGGGCATCGTCAGGATCAACCGGTAGCCCCTGACGGCGGCCACCATGGCGAGCCCGATGCCGGTGTTGCCGCTCGTGGGCTCGACGACCGTCGCCCCGGGCTTGAGGACGCCCCGCCGCTCCGCGTCCTCGATCATGGCGAGGGCGATCCGGTCCTTGACGCTCCCCGCCGGGTTGGCCGCCTCGAGCTTCGCGAGGAGCGTCGCGCTGCCGGGCTTCGGCAGCCGCCGGAGCCGGACGAGAGGGGTGTTGCCCACGAGGTCCAGCACGCTGTCGGCGACGCGCGGACGGCCTCGTGCCGCCGGCCCCCGGCCCCCAGCGCTCTCGCGGGTCGCCATGGCCTAGATCTGATAGACCGTCCGGTGCGGCGAGCGCCGCGCCGCCGCCCGCTCGGCCAGGTCCCCGAACGTCGTCCGGTCGATCACCCCGGCGACCGCCTCCTCGACCGCCTGCCAGAGCTCGGCGAGGTCTCGGCCGCCATCCCGCCCCCCGCGCGGCTCACGCCCGGTCACCTCGAGCGGCAGCAGGCGCCCCTCCACCGCTCGCAGCACGTCGCCCACCGAGATCTCCCCGGGCAGGCGCACGAGGCGATAGCCCCCCGTCGAGCCCCGCCGCGACGCCAGGAAGCCCGCACGCTTGAGGAGCAGCAGGACCTGCTCGAGGTAGCGCTGGGGGATGCCCTGGCGCCGGGCCACGTCCTGGATCGGCACCAGGCCCTCGCCCTGGTGGAGGGCCAGATCCAGCATCGCCCGAATCGCGTACTCGCCCTTCGCCGAAATTCGCATATCCGGTCAAGAACTGACTTTACACGCCGCGCCTGCCGAGCGTCAAGGAACGGGAACGGAGGCGGTCAGTCCTGCCGCAGCCGGGGGTTCAGAAGGTCCTGCAGCCCGTCCCCGAGGAAGTTGAAGCCGAGGACGACGGAGAGGATCGCGAGCCCGGGGAACGTGGCGACCCACCAGTACTCGAACTTCGCCTGGCCCGCCGCGATCATCGCCCCCCACTCGGGCGCGGGCGGCACGGCACCGAGCCCGATGAACGAGAGCGCGGCGGTGAGAATGATGGCGTTGCCGATGTCCAGGGTCCCCTTCACCAGGATCGGAGGGAAGGCGTTGGGCAGTATGTGGCGCACCAGGATCCTGGGCCACGCCACCCCGAGCGCCTGTGCCGCGGTCACGTACTCGTTCTCCTTGACCGCCAGCACCTGGCCCCGCATGAGACGGGCGAACTCGGGCCACCAGACCAGGACGATGGCGAGCATCGCGTGCTGGAGTCCGGGGCCGAGCGCGGCGGTGATCGCCATGGCGAGCACGATGGACGGGAACGCCAGCACCACGTCGACCAGCCGCATCAGGATCTCGTCGACGCGTCCGCCGACGTAGCCCGCGACCGCCCCGACGGCCGACCCGGCGACGCTCGCCACGAGGATCACACCGAGCGCCGTGGGGATCGTGATTCGTGCGCCGTGGAGGATCCGGCTGAAGATGTCGCGTCCGACTTCGTCGGTTCCCATCGGCTCGCGCCAGCCGGGAGGCTGCAGCCGGTTCATGACGTCCAGCGCGACGGGGCTCCGCGGAGCCAGGAGCGGCGCCGCCGCGGCGACCACCGTCCAGAGGCCGACGATCGCGGCGCCGATGACCAGAGCCTGGTTCACGCGCGCCCGGTGCGACGCGAGCTCCGTGCCGACCGCCACCGCGGGGACCTCCGCAAGGGGCTGAGCCCGTGTGGCCATCACTGCACCCGGATCCGCGGATCGAGCACCCCGTACAGCACGTCCACGACGAGGTTCACCGTGAGGTAGATGACCGCCGTGAGGATCGTGACCCCGAGGATCGCCGGATAGTCCAGGTTGGTGGATGCCGTCACCGCGTACCGGCCGATTCCCGGCCAGGCGAACACGGTCTCGGTCAGGACGGCACCCGACAGCACGCTCGCGAACGCGAGGCCGGTCACCGTGACGACCGGGATCAGGGCGTTCCGGAGGGCGTGGAGCCCGATCACGCTCGGTTCCGCCAGCCCCTTTGACCGGGCGGTCCGTACGTAGTCCGCCGACAGGACTTCCAGGAGGGCCGCACGGGTCGTACGCGAGATGATCCCCATGACGAACCAGCCGAGGACCATCGCGGGGAGCAGGATGTGCCGGAGCGCCGACCGGAACGTGTCGCCTTGTCCCGCGAGCAGGCTGTCGAGGAGGATGAACCCCGTCACGGGCGGCGGGAGCTGGAGATACGGGTCGAGCCGGCCGGGGCCCGGGAACCAGTCGAGCCGGTAGTAGAAGAGGTAGAGGGCGATCAGGCCTGTCCAGAAGATCGGCGAGGCGGCCCCCACGAGCGAGAGCACCCGCGCGACGTGGTCCGGGACGCGATTGTGCCGGACGGCGGCGACGAGGCCCAACGGAAGCCCGACGAGGACGCTGAAGGCGAGCGCTACGACCGACAGCTCGATGGTGGCCGGCAGGTGCTGGGCGAGGTCGCGCAGGACCGGCCGGCGGGTGGTGAACGACTCGCCCAGATCCCCGCGGAGGACGTTCAGGAGGTAGTGCAGGAACTGCTCGGGCAGGGACCGGTCGAGACCCCACCGCTTGACATAGGCGGCCCGGATCGACGGGTCCTTGGTGGCCTGGTCGCTCAAGACGACCGCGAGGGGGTCGGCCGGAACCATGTGGGCGACCAGAAAGGCCACGAGGACGATCCCGACGAGGCTGACCGCGGCCAGCGCCAGCCGCCGGGCCAGGTACTGCAGCAGAGGCATGGGCGGGGGGTCCGGGCGGCGCGCTCAGATGCCGGCGCGCCGCCCGGAAGGTATCAGCGGCTCAGGTTCTGGAGCGACACGAACCAGATCGGATGGATGACGTACCCCTTGATGGCGGGGCTCACCCCCACGTAGTTCTTCGGTTGGATCAGCATGACATGCGGCGACTCGTCCAGGCCGGCCTGCTGAATCTCCCGGTAGAGCGCCGCGCGCTTGGCCGGGTCCTGCTCCTTCCGCGCCGTGAGCGTGAGATCGGTCGCCCGCGGGTTCTCCCAGTGGAGCCGCTTGGGCACCACGCCCCCGACCTTGTAGAAGGCGTCCGCGTACGGGTCCGGGTCCAGGAAGTCCGGGCTCCAGCCGCTCAGGATCATCACGGACTTCCCGCCCCGGTACTCCGAGAACGCCACCGTCCGCTCCTTGGGATCGAGCGTCACCTGGATCCCGACGGCCGCCAGGTCACTCTGGATCTTCGCGGCCAGCGCCTCGGCCGGCGCCCCGAGGAGCCCCTGGTAGTAGGTCAGCTTGGTCGTGAAGCCCCCGGGGTAGCCGGCCTCCTTGAGCAGCGCCTTCGCTTTGGCGACGTCCTGCTTGCGGTTCATGCCCTTGTCCACGCCGAGCAGGCCGAGCGGGATCATTCCCGGCGGGCGCTCGGCTGCTCCGCGCATGAGGCCCTGGATGATCCCGTCGTGGTCGATCGCGTAGGAGATCGCCTGGCGCACCCGCTTGTCTCCCAGCTCCTTGGAGTTCTCCTTGCTCGCCGTCATCCCGAGATAGACCTGGTTCATGGTCAACCCCTCGACGACCTTGATCTTGGGGTTGCCCCGGACGGCGGCGGCGAGGTCGGGATCGAAATCCATCGCGACGTCGACGTCGCCTCGCTCCACCATCTCGCGCTGCGTGGAGGCGCTCTTGACGTGGCGGAAGACGATCCGCGCGAACTTCGCACGCGCGCCCCAGTAGTTCGGGTTCCGCTCCATCACGGCCTCGACGTTCTTCGTCCAGCTCTTGAGCACGTAGGGGCCGGAGCCGGCGGAGTTTTGGTTGAGCCACTCGGTGGCCTTGTCCACGTCCTTGGCGTTGCCCGCGTCGGTTCCCGCGTGGGCCATGACCGTCTTCGAGTCGATGACGCCCGTCGGGACCGCCGCCAGCACGGCCAGGAAGGAGACGTTCGGCGCGCTGAGGACGACCTTCACGGTCGTGTCGTTCACCACCACCACGTCCTTCACGTCGTCCATGAAGAAGGAGGGGTTGTCCTTGAGATTCTTCAGACGCATGAAGGAGAACTTCACGTCGCGGGCCGTGAGCGGGTTGCCGGACGAGAACTTGACGCCGAGCCGCAGCGTGAAGGTGTACGTCGTGCCGTCGGGCGAGATCTCCCACTTCGTGGCGAGCTTGGGCTTGATCTTGCTCACGTCCGGGGGCTCGACGGTAACCAGGGTGTCGTAGGCGGCCTGATCCAGAATCTGCGATGTCCACTCGTACGTCCGGCTAGGGTCGTTGGTCACCATGTCGTCGATGTTCCGGGCGATGATCAGGATCTCCTGGCGACTCTGGCCGTGGGCCGGGCCACCCCAGAGCCCGGCCGTGGCCAAGAGTGCCAGGACCACGCCCGCGATACGAAGGCGCCTCGGGTACGAGCCGGGGGATCGGAATAGACACATGGGAATGACCTCCTCCCGCTGAGGGTGACTAGGTCGGACGAACCACCAGGGTCTCCGTGGAGACCACGCCGTCGATCGCCCGGATCTGCCCGACCACCTCCGACGCCGCGTGCAGGTCGAGCGCCCGGATCAGCGCCACCATGTCGTACCGGCCGAACAGGAGGTGCACGTAGGACAGCCCCTCCAGCTTCCGGAGGGCGTCCAGCACCTCGGCCTCCTTCTGCGGTGCACAGCGAATCAGCACACCCGCGACCATCGCTCTCCTCCTCTCGGGTCCACCCTCACCCCACCCCTCTCCCTCCCAGGAGGGAGAGGGAGGATCACGCCTGCACCTCGGCCGCGGCGCGTTCGATCGCGCGGCCCAGGATCCGGGCGATCTCGTCCGCCTGCACGGGGCTCAACACCAGCGGGGGGGCCAGCGCGATCGTGTCGCCGATCGCGCGCAGGATGAGCCCCGCGTCGTACGCGTGCCGGGCCACCCGCCGGCCGAGCCCCGCCTCGGCCGGGTACGGCGCCCGCGTCGCCCGGTCGCGCACCAGCTCCACCCCGAGCATCAGCCCGATCCCGCGGACGTCGCCCACGACGGGAAGCTCCTGCAGCGCCTCCAGCCGGCTCTTGAGGCGCGCCCCGACCACGGCGGCGTTGTCGGCCAGCCGCTCGCGCTCCAGGATCTCGAGGTTCCGGAGGGCCGCGGCGGCCGCCACGGGGTGCCCGCCGTAGGTGAAGCCGTGGAGGAACGGGAGGTCGGCCGGCCCCTTCCCCGCGAGGTCCCGGTAGATCCGCTCGTGGACGAGCGCCGCGCCCATCGGCACATAGGCGCTCGTGATCCCCTTCGCGACCGAGAGGAGATCCGGCTCGACCCCCCACTGCTCGCACGCGAAGAGTGTCCCGGTTCGGCCGAATCCGGTGATGACCTCGTCGAGGATCAGCAGGACGTCGTGCCGCCGGCAGATCGCCTCGATCTCCCGCAAGTATTCCGGGGGCGGGACGATGACCCCGCCCGCGCCCATGACGGGCTCGGCGATGAAGGCCGCGACCGTATCGGCGCCCTCGCGGCGGATCGCGGCCTCGAGCTCCCCCGCGCAGGCGACCGCGCACGCCGGATAGGTCTTCCCGAGGTCGCAGCGGTAACAGTACGGCGGCATGATGTGGGAGAACCCCGGGACCAGGGGCTCGAACATCGTCCAGAAGCGCGGGATGCCCGTCGCCGACAGCGCCCCGAGCGACACGCCGTGGTAGCCGCTCCGGCGCGAGATGATCTTGACCTTGTCCGCGCGGCCATTGAGCTTCCAGTAGTACCGCGCGATCTTGATGTTGGTCTCGTTCGACTCGGAGCCGCCGTTCGTGAACAGCACGCGCGTGAGCCCGCGGGGGGCGCGCGCCGCGAGCTGCTCGGCCAGCTCGATCGCCGGGCGGTTCGAGAAGCCGAAGAACGTGGGCGCGTAGGCCAGGCGCGCCATCTGCTCGGCGACCGCGTCGACGATCTCCTTGCGCCCGTGGCCCACGTTCACGCACCAGAGCCCCGCGAGCCCGTCCAGGAACTCCCGCCCTTCCGCGTCCCAGACGACCGCGCCCTCGCCGCGCTCGATGACCCGCGGACCCTCCTCGGGAAGCGTGCGGAGCAGCGTGAACGGGTGGACGACGTGGGCGAGGTCGGCCTTGCGGAGGTCACTCATGACCTGTCTCCTCTCGAGGGGATGGCCCCCCCCTCGGGCACCACCAGGATCGCCTTGATGCCCTGACGGGAGAGGACGAAGTCGAACGCGTCCTGGGCCTGGTGGAGCGGGAAGACATGCCGGAGCAGCGGCTCGACGTCGATCCGGTCCTCGGCCAGGAGGGCGAGCGCCCGCTCGTACTCCCGGTAGGAGTAGCAGATCGCTCCGACGAGGTGGAGCTCCCCCCGGATCGCGGGCTCGAGGTTGATCTGGACCTGGCGGTGGACGGTCAGCATCACCACGGCGCCGCCCTTGCGCGCCATCGCGATGGCCTGGTCGAGGGCCTGGGTGGTCCCCGCCGCCTCGTAGACGAAGTCGGCGCCCCCGTCGGTCAGCTCGCGCACCGCCGCGACGGGATCCCCGTCGTGGAGGTCGACCGTCTCGTCCGCGCCCATCGCCCGGGCCAGCGCCAGGCGGTCGGGGCGCGTGCCGACCATGATCACCCGGGCGCGCAGGATCCGCTTGTTGACCTGCGTCGCGAGGAGCCCCATCTGCCCGGGCCCGAGCACCGTGACCCACGAGCCCGAGGTGACGTGGATCACCTCGAGCCCCCGGATCACGCACGCCAGCGGGTCCGCCAGCACCGCCTTCTCGAACGCGAGCCCCGGCGGGAGCCGGTGGACGTTGCGCGCGGGGGCCGCGACGAACTCGGTCATCCCGCCGTCCACGGTGACCCCGAACTCCTCGAGCTTCTCACAGAGGTTCACGCGCCCGACCTTGCAGTGGCGGCAGATCCCGCAGCCGACGCAGATCTCGATCCCGACCCTGGTCCCGACCGGAACCTCGGTGACGCGCTCCCCGGTCGCGACGACCTCCCCGGCGATCTCGTGGCCGATGATGAAGCGCCGGCGCCGGGCCGGGTTCATCTCGTTGTAGATCCGCTGGTCGCTCCCGCAGATCCCGACCGCCCGGACGCGCACCAGCACCTCCCACGGCCCCACGCGGGGGACGGGGACGTCCTCGAGGATGACGCCCCGCTTCGTCGGGTCCTTGATGACGGCCAGCACGGCGACCTCCCCCTCTCCCCCGCCGGGGGAGAGGGCCGGGTGAGGGGGCTAGACGCCTGGAGAGAAGCGCCGGCGCTCCAGCACCCGCGCCACTTCCCTGGCGAAGTAGGTGATGATGAGGTCCGCGCCGGCCCGGCGGATCGCCGTCAGCACCTCCATCATGGTCCGCTCCTCGTCGAGCCAGCCCAGCCGGGCCGCGGCCTTGATCATCGCGTACTCCCCCGACACCGAGTACGCCGCGAGCGGGAGGCCGAACTCCTGCCGGACGCGCGCGATCACGTCGAGGTAGGCCAGCGCCGGCTTGACCATGATGATGTCCGCGCCCTCGTCCACGTCCAGGCCGACCTCCCGCACCGCCTCGGCCGCGTTGCCCGGGTCCATCTGGTACGCGCGCCGGTCGCCGAACTGCGGCGTCGACTGCGCCGCCTCCCGGAACGGTCCGTAGAAGGCGGACGCGTACTTGGCCGAGTACGCCATGATCGGCGTCTCGAGGTAGCCGGCCTCGTCGAGGGTCTCGCGGATCGCCCCGACGCGCCCGTCCATCATGTCCGAGGGCGCCACGATGTCGGCCCCCGCTTCGACGTGCGAGAGGGCGACGCGGGCGAGGAGGTCCACCGTCGCGTCGTTCTTGACCCGCCCCTGCTCCACGATGCCGCAGTGGCCGTGGCTCGTGTACTCGCAGAGGCACACGTCGGTGATCACCAGGAGGTCCGGAATCGTCTCCTTCACGACCCGCGCCGCCTGCTGGATGATCCCGTCCTCGGCGTACGCCTCGGACCCCCGCGGATCCTTGCTCGCCGGGATGCCGAAGAGCAGGATCGCCGGGATTCCCATCCCGGCCGCGTCCTTGGCCTCCTTGGCCAGCTCGTCGATGGACAGCCGCGCGACCCCGGGCATCGAGGCGATCGGCTCCCGCGCGCCCCGGCCGTGGACGACGAAGAACGGCAGAATCAGGTTCTCGACGCCCAGGTGCGTCTCGCGGACCATCCGGCGGATCAGCGCCGACTCGCGCAGTCGTCGCGGGCGATAGAGCGGGGGATGTGCCATGGCTGACTCCTCCTACTTGCCAGGAGCGAAATAAGCCGCGATCGCCGCCGCGAGGGCGGGGATGGTGTACTCGCCCGGCACGATCGCCGCCTGGAAGCCGTACTCGGCGAGGGTGGCCGCGGTGATGGGACCGATCGCCGCGAGGGCGACGCCCGCGAGCAGCCGGCGGAGCTCCTCGGGCCCCGCGAGGGTCATGAACCCCCGAACGGTCGAGGAGCTGGTGAACGTCACGACGTCCACGCGTCGGGCCTCCAGGAGGGCGAGAACCTGCGCGGCCCCCTCCCGGACCAGCACGGTTCGGTAGGCCGGCGCGACCGTCACGCGCGCGCCGAGCCGCTCGAGGGCCTCGGGCAGGACCTCGCGGGCCTCGGCGGCCCGGACGACGAGCACCGCGGCCCTCGGGCCGACCCGCGCTCGCATGGCCTCGGCCAACCCCTCGGCGCGGTACTCGGGCGGCACGACCTCCGCCTCGATCCCCGCGGTCCGGAGCGCCTGCGCCGTCTCGGGGCCGATCGCCGCGACCCGCGCGCGCCCGAGCGCCGTCCGGTCCCGCCCGGCGCGGGCGAGCCGCGCCCGGAAGGCGGCCACCCCGTTGGCGCTCGTGAACACCACCCACTCGAACTCGGACAGCCGCGCGAGCGCCTCGTCCAGGGGGCGCCAGTCCTCCGGCGGCTCGAGCCGGATCGTCGGCAGCGCCACGACCTCGGCCCCGTACGCCTCCAGGAGCGCTGCGAAGCGCGCCGCCTGGGCGCGTGGCCGCGTCACGACGACGCGCCGGCCGGCCAGCGGCCGCTCGGCGGCGAGGACGGACCGGGCCCCCGCGGCGTCCATGGTCACGCGGCCTGGCCGGCCCGGACGATCTCGCCGGCGCCGGCCGCGAGCATCCGCTCCGCCACCCGGCGGCCGAGCGCCGCGGCGTCACGCGGGTCCCCGTCCGCGCCGTCGCGCAGGATCCGCGCGCCGTCCGGCGTCGCGACGAGGGCGTCCAGCCGGAACACACCCTGCTCCGGGCGGGCGTAGGCGGCGAGCGGGGTCGTGCACGACCCGCCGATGGCCGCCAGGAACCCCCGCTCCGCCTCCGCCGCCACCCGCGTGTCGGCGTGGTCGAGCACCCCGACCAGCCGACGCGTCGCCGCGTCGTCAGCGCGGGCCTCCACCGCCAGCGTCCCCTGCCCCACCGCCGGGAGCATCCGCGCCGCGTCGAGCACCTCCACCGTGGACCGGGCGACGCCGAGCCGGTCGAGCCCGGCGGCGGCGAGGACCACGGCGTCGTAGAGCCCTTCGTCGAGCTTCCGGAGGCGCGTGTCCACGTTGCCCCGGATCAGCTCGACCGCGAGGTCGGGGCGGAGGGCCTGGAGCTGGACGCGCCGCCGGAGGCTCGCCGTCCCCACCCGCGCGCCGCGGGGCAGCGCCTCGAGTCCACGCCCCGCGCGGCTGACCAGGACGTCGCGCGGATCGTCACGCTCCGGGAACGCCGCGAGGACCAGCCCCGCGGGGCGCTCGGCCGGCAGGTCCTTGAGGCTGTGGACGGCGAGCTCGATGCGGCCGTCGAGGAGGGCCTCGTCGATCTCCCGCACGAACAGCCCTTTACCGCCGACGAGCGCCAGGTTGGCGTCCGGCAAGCGGTCCCCCGTGGTCCGGATCGGCGTGAGCTCCACGACGAGCTCCGGCCACGCGCGCCGGAGCGCGTCGGCCACGACCTCGGCCTGGCGGAGGGCCAGGCGGCTGCCGCGCGTCCCGATCCGGACACGGTCAGCCACTGAGCCGCTCGACATCGCTCACGGTGAGTCCCCCGACGCTTGCCCCATGGTGAGGTGAAAGATAGCTGATTCTAGCACCCCGGCGGCGGCCCCCGCCCGGGGTCGTTGACAGTCGGCGGGGCCGCCCTCCCTAATAGCGGGCGACCCTCCCTGCAGCCCAAGGAGGCTTCCATGGAGATCCCGGACTTCCGCCTGGACGACCGCGTGGCCATCGTCACCGGCGCGAGCCGCGGCATCGGCCGCGCCATTGCGCTCGCCCTCGCCCGCGCCGGCGCGCACGTCGCGCTCGCCGCCCGGAAGCAGTCGGACCTCGAGGCCGTGGCCCACGAGATCGTGAGCCTGGGGCGGCGGGCGCTCCCGCTCGCGACCCACATGGCCCGCCCCCCCGAGATCGAGCGGCTCATCGAGACGGCGTCCCGGGAGCTGGGCCGCCTCGACATCCTCGTGAACAACGCGGCGACGAACCCCGTCTTCGGCCCGCTGATCGAGATCGACGAGGCCGCCTGGGACAAGATCATGGCGCTCAACGTGAAGGGCTACCTCTTCGCGGCGCAGCTCGCCGGCAAGCGGATGCTCGCCGCCGGGAAGGGGGCGATCGTCAACGTGGCGTCGACCGGGGGCCTGCGCGCGAGCCCGGGGCTCGGGGCCTACTCGGTCTCGAAGGCGGCCGTGCTCATGCTCACGCGCGTCCTCGCCAAGGAGCTCGCCCCCTTCGGGGTGCGCGTGAACGCCGTGGCGCCGGCGCTCGTGGAGACCCGCTTCAGCGAGGCGCTCTGGAAGAACCCCGACCTCCTCCAGCAGTACCTCAAGACGACGCCGATGGGCCGGACGGGGCAGCCGGAGGAGATCCCCGGCGCGGTCGTCTACCTCTGCTCGGACGCGGCGAGCTACGTCACCGGCCAGACCATCGTCCTGGACGGCGGCCACCTCGCCTGATTAGAACACCCAGTCCAGGCCGACGAGCAACGGGACGAACTGGGTGTCCAGGTGCGGCCCGAAGAGCGTGTGGGCGGGGTTGCCGTCGGCGCTGCCGGAGGTCTCCGCGCGCAGGCCCGGCCGCGCGGAGGCGTCCACGTCGGGCGCGACCAGGTAGCGGAGCTCCACCCGGAGGCGCACGCGGGCGGCGAGGGGCACCGCGACGCCCGCGACCACGCCCACGCCGGGACCCAGGTCGTCGCCGCCCGGGCTCACACGGCTCCAGACGAGCCCCCCACCGAGCCCACCGTAGAAGAACGCGCCGCGCGCGTCGTCGAGCGCGACCCGGCCGAGGACGGAGAGCAGGAACGCCGCGCGGGCCTGGTCGATCCCGAGCCGCGCGCCGTCGGCCGGCCCGGTCACGGTCGTCGTGGATGTCCAGTAGAGCCCGTCGAGCTGGACGCCGAGCCATGGCCACGGCACGCCCCACGCCGTCAGCGTGAGGCCGGCGAGCGGGCCCGGGGAGGGCTCCTCCCCGCGGCGCTCGTCGAGCGCGACGAGCTCGCGGTCGGCGCCGAACCGAACGAGCTTCACGTCCTGCTCGCCGACGAGCGTGACTCCGCCCGTGAGGCCGAGCGTGAGCTCCGCCGCCAGGGCGGCCGGAGCGAGGGGGAGGCACACGACTCCCGCGGTCCACTGGAGGGCGCGCAGGAGGGAGCGCGGTCGAGCGCGCCCGCGGGCAGGCGTCAGGCGGGCGTCGCGGACGGCGCCTCCCGCCGGGCCTCGTCGAGGACGAGCGCTTCCCCGCCGGCGTAGAGGTTGAAGCTGTCGTGCTGGAGGTATCCGACGACGGTGATCCCGAGCTGCTCGGCGAGGGCCACGGCCATCTCGGTCGGCGAGGTGCGGGAGACCACGAGCGGCACCCCCATCCGGGCCGCTTTGAGCAGCATCTCGGACGAGACCCGCCCGGTGTTCAGCAGGATCCGATCCTTCAGCGAGACACCCTGGAGCAGCGCTTCGCCCGCCACCTTGTCCACCGCGTTGTGGCGCCCCACGTCCTCCGCCATGAAGAGGATCCGGTCCGGGTCCGCGAGGGCCGCCCCGTGGATCCCGCGGGAGGCGCGGTAGCCGACCGCGCGGAGGTAGAGCTCCTTCATCCGGTCGAAGAGGCGCGCGGGCTCGACCCTGAGGCTCGACTCGATCCGGGGGAAGAGCCGGTGGTCGATCCGGAAGGTGATCCCGCCGCCGCACCCCGAGGTCAGGATCCGCTCCTTCGGCAGCTCGACCTCGCGCCCGAGCTCGACCTCGGCGCGCCCATCCACCTCGGAGACGACGAGCCGCCGGATCTCCTCCGGGGAGGCGATGACCTTCTCCATCCAGAGGTAGCCGACGACCAGGCAGTCGAGCTTCAGGGGCGAGGCGAGCAGCGTGATGAACCGCTGGCCGTTGACGAACACGGTCAGCGGCTGCTCCCGCACGACCTGGCCCCGGATCTCGCGCAACTGCCCGCTCTTCCACGCGTAGTAGGTGCGCACGGCTCGCCTCCCGAGGCCAGCCTAGTCCCCGGCTCCCCGCGCGGTCAAGCGATTTGAGGCCCCGAGAGCCCGGCGCTCCGGGCACGTGTAGGCGACGAGGCGGACCCGGCCGCCCGGGCCCGACCACGCGACCTCGTGGTCGCCGGCGTCGAGCGCCACGAGTCCGGGCGCGGCCGGCCTCCCGTCGATCGCGATCTCGAGCCCGGGGCTGGCAACCAGCCGGTACGGCCCGGGGACCGGAAGCTCCACCCGGGCGCGCCCGACGCCGCCCCGCGCGGCGATGCTCGCGCCGGGGACCAGGAGCCCGTCAGGGAGCGGGACGTAGCGCGCCTCGAGAAACCCGGCGAACGGCCCGATCATCGCTCGGACGCGCCAGTCCGGGTAGACGACGCGCGGCCGGCTGCGCTGGAGATCCTCGACCAGCCGCTCCTCCGGGACGACGCCGTTCGCGACCCAGTAGCGGACGCCGTTGATCAGGACGCGGAACCGGTGCGCTGCCGGGCGGAAGACGAAGAGCCCCGTCCCGTCGAGGACCGGCTCACCGGGGCACGCGTGGCGGAGCTCGAGGCGCATCACGCGGAGCTGCCCCGCGTTGCGCTCGCGGAGGGCTTCGCGCAGCGACGCGCCCGCGGGGACGACAAGGCCAGAGACCAGCGCCAGGACGGCGAGCGCCGCGGGGCCGCGGCCTCGCCGCGCGCGCGCCCACGCCCCGAGCTCCGCCAGGGCCAGGCCCGCGTACACGGCGCCGACGGCGACGACCGGGAGCCACGCGTGGCGGTACACGGCGGGCGTCGCCGGGAGGAGGAGGGCCGCGCTCACGACGGCCGCGGGCACGAGCAGCGGGCCGTGCAGGGGGTGCGCCAGGAGCGCCCGGCCTTCGTGCCGCGCGGCGAGCCCCACGCCGGCGGCCGCGAGCAGGCCGAAGCCCAGGCCCTCCGCGCCGATCGGCGTGTGCTTGGTGAAGTCGGGAAAATCCAGGTTGCGCGCGAGCACGTGCTCGACGAAGCCGTCCAGCGCCGCCGCGCCCCCGGCGAGCCAGAGGCCGACGAGGGACGCGAGGACCGGCGCGCCGGCGCCGGCGGCGAGCCGGAGGAGCCCGGCGAGCGACCGCCCCGGGCCGCCGGGCGTCCCGTCGAAGGCGGCGACCGCCACCGCCACGGCCATGCCGATGGCGCCGTAGATCGCCTTCGGCGTCAGCGCGCCCGTCACGCCGAGCGCCAGGCCCGCCGCCCAGAGCCGAGCCGGGCGCCCGCGCTGTCGCCACTCGACCAGGAAGAGCAACGCGGCCAGCCACGTCGCGAGCGCGGGGACGTCGGGCCGCACCTCCGTCGTCAGCTCGACGAACGACGGGAGGAAGGCGAGGAGCACGAGCGCCGACGCCGCCGGGGCGGCCCCGAGCGGGCGCGCGAGCCGCCAGACCAGCGCGAGCGCGCCCGCCGCTCCGACGAGCATCGCGGCGCGGCCCGCGAAGTACACGGCCGGGCCCTCGGCGAGCCAGCGCGTGAGCGGCGCGAGCAGGTAGTAGAGGAGCGGGGCGTGGTGCTCCCAGAAGTCGGCGTACGGCACCTGCCCCTGACCGACGAGCCAGGCGGCCTGCAGGTGCTGGCTCTCGTCGGGGTCGAGCGGGGCGTTCAGGACGACCCCCGCCCGGATCGCCGCCGCCAGCGCGAGCAAGGCGACCAGGACGCCCGGCGCCACCACCCGCCCGCTCTCCTCTGCCCGCATCGCCCCCTCCCGGCCACGGGCCGGTCCGACACCGCGCACCGGCGGGCGATTGTACCCCGCCCGGCGCCGGCCCGGCACGCGGCACATCCGCGGGCGGCGGCGTATAATCGCAGCCGGGCACCGCGATGCGCTGGGGGGTCGCTCTCTGCACCTGCAACGACACGCTTCCCGTGGACGGGAAGGCGATCGGCCGCGCCCTCGGCCTCCCCGCGGCGCCCGCCGCCTACGCGCGGCTCCCGCGTGACGAGATCCACGGCTTCGTCGGTCTCGTCGCGCGCGAGAAGCCCGGTCGGGTCCTGATCGGCTGCTGCGGTCCGCGCGAGCTGTTCACGGAGGCGATGGCCGCCGCCGGGGCGGAGGGGACGCCGCTCGCGGTCGTGAACCTCCGCGAGGCGTGCTACTGGCCGCACCGGGAGGCGGCCGAGGCGAACCTGAAGGCGGCGCGGCTCCTCCGGGCGGCGATGCGGGCGAGCGAGCAGCCACCCGAGGCGATCGAGCACCCCCTGGACGTCGGGGCCCGCGTCCTCATCGCGACCGACTCGCCGCGGGGGCTCGAGCTGGCACGACGGGTCGCCGAGTTCGCGTCCCCCACGCTGCTCCTCGACGAGCGGACCGACCGGTTCGACCCGACGCCGATCCAGCCCCTGCCGTGGAAGGCCACGTGGGGGCGCCTGGCCGAGATCCGGGGGCGGCTCGGCGCGTTCCAGGCCATCGTCGAGCGGACGCAGCCGATCGACCTCGAGACGTGCATCGCCTGCATGAAGTGCGTGCCGGTCTGCCACACGTCCGCCATCTCGGACGCGCTGCGCCTCCGGCTCGACCTCTGCGACCGCTGCGGGGACTGCCTCCGGGCCTGCGAGAAGGTGGGCGCCATCCGGATCCCCCGCGAGGGGCGGGACGTCATCCCGGCCGACCAGGTCGTGGTGATCACGACGGAGGCGACGGGCGCGGCCGCGCCCCGGCCGACGCGGTCGGGGCACCACCTCCTCGTGGACCCGGCGCCCGCCGATCTCGAGGCCGCGGCCTGGCGGATCTACGGGCTCACGGGCGAGTTCCGGAAGCCCGAGCACGTCCGCTACACCGCCGACACGTGCGCCGGCGGAGCGCAGCAGAAGACGGCCTGCGGGATCTGCATCACGGTCTGCCCGTACGAGGCGATCGACCGGCAGGGGCTGCGGGTGGCGGTGGACCAGTTCGCCTGCGAGGGGTGCGGCGCCTGCGTCGGCGCATGCCCCACCTCCTCGCTCCGCTTCACGGATCCCTCGGACGCCGACATCTTCAGGCGCCTGGCGGCGCTCCTCGAGCCCCTGCCGGGCGCCCCGGCCGGGCGGCCGGTCGTCTGCTTCCAGTGCCCTGAGAAGGGGCAGGCCGCGCTGGAGGCCGCGGGACGCGGCCGGCTCGGCTACCCCGCCGCGCTCCTCCCGGTCTCCGTCCCCTGCCTCCGCTACGTGTCGGAAGCCGACATCCTCGGGGCGCTCCGGCTGGGGGCGGCGGGCGTCGCCCTCCTCGGCTGCGAGCGCTGCCCGCACGGCGAGCGCGGCGCGCTCGAGGCGCGCCTCGCGGCCTGCCGGCAGATCCTCGACGCGTTCGCCGTCGGGGCCGACCGGATCGCGCTCGTCACCGCCGACGGCAGCCCTGCGGAGCCGCTGGCGCGCCTCGCGGCCTTTGCCGACTCGCTCGGGCCGCCGCCGCTCGCGTGGGCGGGGCCGCTGGCCACGACCGAGCACCGGGCCGTGGTCGCCGACGCGATCGGGGCCTTGCTCCAGGCCACCGGACGCGATCCGGGCCGCGTTCCCACCGACCCGACCGTCGCGTTCGGCTACCCAGAGGTGAACGCCCCGGGGTGCACCCTCTGCCGCTCGTGCGTGAACGTCTGCCCGACCCACGCCTTCCGGATGGTGGAGGAGACCCACACGCTCGAACTCCGCCACGTGAGCTGCGTCGCGTGCGGACTCTGCGAGGCGGTGTGTCCGGAGCGCGTCATCACGCTCACCCGCGCCCTGCCGCTTGCCCACGCCTCGCTCCACCACACGCCGGTCGTGCAGGACGAGATGGTCGGCTGCGCGAAGTGCGGAAAACCGTACATCAACCGCCGCGCCCTCGAGGCCGTCGAGGCGAAGGTCCTCGGCCTCCCCGCGCTCCTCGATACGTTCGCGGGCAACCGGAAGAACCTCCTCCGGATGTGCCCGAACTGCCGGGCCGTCGTGGCCGTGCACGAGATGCAGCAGGGGTGGGAGCCCTGAGGGCCGGAGGGGTGGCCACGGACCGACAGGAGCGCCCGAAGCGCGGCCGCAGCAAGGCCAAGGAGTTCCTGGATGCGGCGCACGAAGCCTTCGTGCGCGACGTCGCGCTGGAGCGGTGGCGGGACTACGAGGCACTCCGCGAGACGCTGGGCGATCCGCGCCGGGCTCTCGCCGAGGCAGGCGTGTTTCTGGGACGCGGCGCCTATCGCACCCTCTGGGAGCGACTGTGGCGGGAGCAGGTGGTCGAGGCGATGCCCCCGCTGGATGCCGTCCTCTTTGGGGTAATCGAGAACGCCCTCGGGGCCGGGTTCCACGCGGAGCTCGAGGCGCGCCGGGCCGGGGGCGACCGGCCGATCGAGGAGGATCCCGAGTACAAGGCCTTCATCCACCGGGCCCTGTCCAAGCTCTTCACCGAGGCGGCGGGGGAGATCGAGCGCTTCGAGGCGTCCCCGTGAATGGCCTGGCCGGGCGATGATCGGCGACCGCGACCTCCTCGAGTTCCGCCAGGGGTACTACGAGCTTCTCGGCGAGCTCCTGGCCCGCGAGCCCTCGCCTGCCCTGCTCGCCCGCGTGGCCCAGGGGCTCCCGGAGCGGATCGAGGCGGCTCGGGCCCTCAAGGCGGACCTCGCTGAGGGGTGGGCGGCCATCCGGGACTGCCTCGCGGGGCGGCCGATCGCCGAGGCGGCCGAGGCCGCAGCCGAGGAGTTCACGCTCCTCTTCGTCGGCCCGCGCGAGGCCCAGGTCCAGCCCTACGAGTCCTACTACCTCACCGGCCAACTCCTCGACCGCCCCCTGGTCGCGCTCCGGGGGTTCCTCAAGAGCCTCGGCCTCGAGAAGGAGCCGTCCTCCCCCGAGCCGGAGGACTTCCTTGCCGTCGAGCTCTCCGTCATGGCCCGCCTCATCGCCCGGCAGCGTGCCGCCCCGGACCCCGACGGGGAGGCACACTGGCTCGGGGCGCAGGCGAGGTTCCTCAAGGTCCACCTCCTGGTCTGGGCCCCCAGGTGCGCCGACGACCTGGTGGCCGCGCCGGAGGCCCGCTTTTACCGGGGGGCCGGGCGCCTCCTCACGGGCTTCCTCGCGCTCGAGGGAGAGCTCTTCCGGGGCTGGGGCCCGGAGTCGGTCCGGACGCTCGAGGAGGCCCGGGCGGCCTTCGGGGCGACCGCCGGGTGGCGGGGGCCTCTCTTCGACCCCGCGACGGGCTCGGGGACGCCTGCCCGCAGCCGGGGGGCCGGGGGCTCCCCGCCGCCCCCCGCTCGGCCGCCGGGCGGCTAGTTGTGGGGGCTTGACACAACCGGGCAACGGCGCTAGAAAAGAGGCGGCGATGGGTCCTGCGTCTCGTGACCACAGTAACGGCTGGCCCTGCCGGGAATCCGCAGTGCACGGGTGCGCCCATCCGTCCACCTCGCACGTGAGGGGGGAGGAGCCGTGATCGACGCCCAGATTCGCACGATCGACATGGCGACGCGGACCGTCGTCGTGAGGACGGAGGAGGGGCGCGACGTGGCCCTCCACTTCCACGACGACTCGAACATCGAGGTCTACGAACCGGCGACGACCGGGACCATGGGCGGCACCCTCGCCGACCTTCGCGAGGGGTACTGGGTTCAGGTCGCGTTCGACGAGCGCGACGGGGCCTGCCACTGCTCGTCGCTCGTGTGCGTGAGCTAGGCTGAGGAGGCTCAGATGAAGGACGAGAAGGCCCCGGCCCCCCGTTCTGGACGTCGGACGTTCCTCATGGGGCTCCTGACCGGCGCCGGCGTCGTGACCGCGCTCGGCGCCCGGCGGACCACGGCGGCCGCGCGCCCGTCGGCATCCGAGCCCCGGCCCGCCGACCCCGCCGCGCCGATCCTCTACCGGCGGACGGAGGAGGCGGAGCGCTACTACCGGACCCTCTACGAGTAGGTCGAGGAGGATCGGGGCATGAAACTGCGAAGGGTCAGCGGTAACGGAGTCGTCGCGACCGCCCCCCACCCGGCGCGGCACGTCCTCGTCGACCGGCGGGACTTCCTCAAAGCGGCGGCCATCGGCGGGCTCGGCGCGGGGGTCACGGCGCCGTCGCTCGTGCGCGAGGTCGAGGCGCAGGAGAAGGTCCCCCAGCCGCCGAAGCTCGATCAGTACAAGACGATCTGCGTCAAGTGCGCGGTCGGTTGCGGCTTCATCGGGGAGGTCCAGGGCGGGGTCTGGGTCAGCCAGGAGCCGTGGTTCGAGCATCCCATCAACCTGGGGAGCCTCTGCTCGAAGGGGGCGGCGGCCCGGGCGGTGGTGACGAGCGAGAAGCGGCTGAAGTACCCGATGAAGCTCGAGGGCGGGAAGTGGAAGCGGATCTCGTGGGACCAGGCCATGTCGGAGATCACGGCCAAGCTCCTCGATCTCCGGAAGAAGCACGGCCCGGACGCCCTGCAGATCAACTACTCCGCCCACATGTCGAACGAGAACGGGTACGCCATCCGGAAGTTCGCCGGCTTCTGGGGAAGCAACAACTGCGACCACCAGGCCCGGATCTGCCACTCGACGACCGTGGCCGGCCTCGCCAACGTCTGGGGCTACGGGGCGATGACCAACAATCAGAATGACATCCGCAACAGCCGGAGCATCCTGATCATCGGCATGAACCCCGCCGAGACCCACCCGATCTCGATGCAGCACATCCTGACGGCCAAGGAGGTCAACCGGGCCGTCATGATCGTCGCCGAGCCGCGGTTCACCAAGACGGCCGCCTTCGCGAACAAGTTCGTCCGGATCCGCTCGGGCACGGACGTCGCGTTCATCTTCGGGTTGATCCACATCATCCTGGCCAACGGCTGGGAAGACCAGCGGATGATCAACGAGCGCACCTACGGCTTCGAAGAGCTGAAGGCGGAGGTCGCCAAGTACGACCCGGACACCGTGTCGGACATCACCGGGGCCCCGAAGGCCGAGCTCCAGTGGGTCGCCAGGGCCATGGCGGAGAACCGCCCCGGGTGCGTCATCTGGGCGATGGGCGGCACCCAGCACACCAACGGCACCGCCATCGTCCGCTCCTACTGCGCCCTCCAGCTCGTCCTGGGGAACATGGGCGTCCCGGGCGGCGGGGCCCAGGTCTTCCGCGGCCACGACCAGATCCAGGGCGTGACCGACGTCGGCGGCGGACCGGAAAGCCTGCCCGACTACCGCGGCGTCGGGGAGAGCGCCTGGAAGTACTGGAGCCAGGTCTGGGGCGTCCCGTACGACTGGATGGTCGCCCGGTTCAAGGACAAGAAGATGATGGAGAAACCGGGGCTGACCGTCTCCCGCTGGTACGAGTCGGTGCTCCTCGACCCCAAGCAGATCGGCCAGGACACGCCGGTCCGGGCGGTCATCTACTGGGGCCACTCGTCCAACTCCATCCAGCAGATGGACCGGCTCAAGAAGGGCCTCGAGAAGGTCGAGCTGCTCGTGGACATCGACCCGTTCGTGACGAACACTGCGGTCCTGCCCGAGCGGGCGGACGGGGTGTACATCCTGCCCGCCGCGAGCAACTACGAACAGCCCGGCTCGGCGACCAACACCAACCGCGACCTGCAGTGGCGGCAGAAGATCGTAGATCCCGTCTGGGAGTCCCGGACGGACCTGGCGATCATGCTGGACTTGGCCGAGCGGCTCGGGTTCAAGAACGAGTACGCGAAGAACATGAAGGGGCCCTGGAAGGGCGTCCCGGCCAGCATGAAGGACGTCAAGGCGCTCCCCGAGCAGACCGTCGAGGACGTCCTCCGCGAGATCAACATGAGCCACCTGGCCATCGGCTACATCGGCCAGACGCCGGAGCGCCTGAAGCGCCAGCAGCAGTGGGCGCACGTCTTTGAGATCCGGACCAAGAAGGCGGTCGGCGGGCCGGTGGACGGCGAGCAGTGGGGCCTCCCCTGGCCGTGCTGGACGGACACGCACCCCGGCACCTCGATCCTCTACCGCACCGACATCCCGGCCTCGGAAGGTGGCGGCGGATTCCGGGCGCGGTGGGGTCCGAAGGCGCCGGACGGGCGGTCGCTCCTGGCCGCCTCGGCCCCGCCGGGCGGGCCCGAGGAGGGCTATCCCGCGGAGAAGGACTACGCGACCGACCTCACCATGGCCGCGATCAAGAAGGCGCTGGCGGAGGGGAAGAACCCGTACGGCAACGGCCGGGCTCGCCTCAACGCCTGGGACATCCCCGACCCGGTGCCGGTCCACCGCGAGCCGATCCACAGCCCGCGGCCGGACCTGATCACCAAGTGGCCGACCTACGACGACGTCAAGGAGCACTACCGGGTTCCGCAGCCGTACAAGAGCATGCAGAAGCCCGAGTGGGTCAAGGACTACCCGATCATCCTCACCTCGGGCCGCCAGGTCGAGTTCGAGGGCGGCGGGGCGGCCGAGCGCGGGTCCTGGTGGCTCGTCGAGCTGAACCCCGAGATGTACGTGGAGATCCATCCGAAGCTGGCCCACGACGTGGGGGTCAGGCACGGGGAGTGGGTCTGGATCGAGAGCCCGGAGGACATGGACGGGCGGCCGAGCCGGATCAAGGTGAAGGCCCGGGTCACCAAGCGGGTGGCCCCTGACACGGTCTTCCTGCCCTACCACTGGGGTGGCGTCTTCGAGGGGAAGTCGCTCGTCCACAAGTGGCCGGAGGGCACGGCGCCGTACGCCGTGGGTGAGTCGGCGAACACGGTGACCAACTACGGCTACGACCGCGTGACCCAGATGCAGGAAACCAAGACCGGGCTCTGCCGGGTCAAGAAGGCCTAGGGGAGGGGGTGACGAGCATGGCCGAGACCAAGGTCACGCTGCCGTACCGACAGGCCGAGGGGCCCCAGCTCAAGTACGCCCCCACCCGGCTGAAGTTCTACATCGACGTCAAGCGCTGCATCGAGTGCGGCGGCTGCGAGGTCGCCTGTAAGAACGAGAACAACGTGCCGCCCGGCATCGCCCGCATCCGCGTCGTCACGATCAACGAGGGGGAGCCCGGCGAGACCAACGTCGCCGTTCCCTGCATGCACTGCTCGAAGGCCCCGTGCGTGGCCGTCTGCCCCGTGGACGCGCTCTTCCACCGGCCCGACGGGATCGTCCAGGTCAACAAGGAGACCTGCATCGGCTGCGGCTACTGCCTGTACGCCTGCCCGTTCGGCGCGCCGCAGTTCCCGCGGGGCGCGCCATTCGGCGCCCGGGGCGTCATGGACAAGTGCACCTACTGCGCCGGCGGGCCCGAGGTCCCCTTCTCCGAGCGGGAGCGCCGGATGTACGGGGCCAACCGGATCGCCGAGGGTAAGCTCCCGATGTGCGCGTCCGTCTGCTCGACGAAAGCCCTCGTCGCCGGCGACGCCGAAGAGGTGGCCAACGTCGTCCGCATGCGGATGGCGGCTCGCGGGGCAGGCGGCGGCGCCTGGGGATGGGAGGCGGCGTACGGGAAGGGGTACTAAGCCCGTATAGCCGGACCCCGATCGGCCGACACACGAGGATCCCCACCGGCGACCCCGGTGGGGATTGTCGTCTGAGACGACGCTAACGGGAGGGGATCAGCCCCCTCCGAGGATCAGGGAGGCGATGGACGCGATCATCCTGCTCCAGGACAAGTGGAGCCACACGGCCCATGTCCCGCTCTACTTGTTCTTCGGGGGCCTCACGGCAGGAACGTTCCTGGTCGCCTTCGTCGCGGACCTGTTCGCCGCCGGCTCCCGGCGAGCGGCGGTCACGTCGCGCCTCGCCGCCTACGCCCTGATCCCGCTCCTCGTGCTGGCCGGGTTCTTCCTCACCTCGCACCTCGGCAAGCCCGAGCGGGGGCTCGCGTTCCCGGTCTTCTTCACGAACTACGAGTCCTGGATGACGCGGGGCGGCTGGGTCGTGGCGAGCGCGGCCCCGCTCATGGTCACCTACGTGGCGCTCTGGTACTTCGGCTTCAACGCGACCCTCCGGCGAGTGGTCGGGCTCGTCGCGCTGGCCCCCGCGACCGTGCTCGGCCTCTACACGGGCTACCTGCTCTCCGGCGCCGGCTTCGTGCCCCTCTGGTCCCAGGAGTACCTCCCCCTCCTCTTCTTGAACTCCGGGGCAAATACCGGCCTCGCCCTGGCGGGGCTCTTGACCCTCCTGGCATGGCCCTGGCTGGGTCCCCGCGACGCCGGGCCCCGCCCGGTCCTCCGCTGGCTCGGGGCGGCCCTCCTGATCCTCGTCGTCGTCGAGGCCTCCGAGCTCTACCGCTTCATGCGGGACCTGGCAAGCCAGGGGCTCCTCATGGGCCACGCGGGCCGGCCGACGACGGACCGCTTCCAGTACGAGGCGGGCACGGGCGGCGCGCTCCGGCCGGGAGCGACCTACACGGCGCTGGTCACCTGGGTCAACAACGCGACCGGGGCGGAGGAGGGCGCGTCGGCGGAGACCCCGATCCGCCTCGGGCCGAGCGAGAGTCAGGTCACGATCACGGCCCCCCTCCGCCAGGGACTCACCTACCACGTCTACGTCGGCCCCTCGCTCCGGGAGGCGCGGCAGGTGGCCGCCAGCCTCGGACCCGGCGAGAGCGTCATGGTCCGCGAGCTGCCGATCGGGGGGCTCGGCCCGCCGGAGAACCTCCAGACGGGCGGGCGGTTCATCACCGCCGCAGGCGGCCCGATCGCCTATCGCTACGTCACGGGCGGCCCGGAGTACCCGTGGCGCCTCGTCGGCGGGTCCCCGGCCGATGCGACCGGGGACCCGCTCCGGGGGTTCCTCGCGAGCCCCACGCTCGTCCAGGACGCGCCGCACGGCGGCACGCTGGCGGGGTGGTTCTGGTGGGGCGTCGTCGGGCTCGCGCTCGCGCTCCCGGTCGCCCTGAGCGGGCTCGAGGCGGCGGCGGAGCTGGGAGGCAGCCGCCTCGCCAACGGCGTGGCCGTGGTCAAGTTCCTCTCGGTGCTCGCCGGCGGGCTGATCCTCCGCTTCGTGATCGTCTGGGGCGGCGACCTGAAGGCCCCGCTCGCCTTCCCCCCGGGGAAGTGGCCCGTGCCGCTCCCCGGGGGAACCGTGCTGCCCCTGCCGGGCGTCCCCCCGCCCGGGCTCGGCGGCTAGCTCAGCGTGCGCGTCCGGCTTGCCGCTCTGCTGCTCCTCGCCCCGACCGTCGCCCTGGCCCAGCCGCGCGGCGATCCGAAGCAGGGCGAGGCGCTGTACCGGGAGAAGTGCGTCCTCTGCCACGGGCGGCGGGGCGAGGGCTGGGACTGGGCCCAGAAGGTCGAGAAGCCGCCGGTGCCGGTCCCGGACCTCGCCCAGGCGGCTCCCGGGCGCGATGACCAGTTCCTCTTCGCGATCGTGCGCGACGGCGGGGAGGCCGTGGGCCAGACCCGCTTCATGCCCGCCTTCGGGTTCCAGCTCTCCGACCAGGAGGTCTGGGATCTGGTCGCGTACATGCGCGCCCTCCCGAGGCCGGCGAGGTAGCCCGTGCGGCGGCTCATGCTCGCGGCCGCGGCGCTCGCGGCGGCCTGGCTCGCCTGGATCGGGCTCGCCCGCGGGACGGACGAGCCGGCCGGCCTCTTCCCGCACGCGATCGCGGTCGGGGACTTCGACGGCGACGGCGTTCCGGACGTCGCCGTGCCGGCCTCGGCCGAGCGCAAGGTCACGGTCCTCCTGAGCGACGGGCGCGGGGGCTTCAAGGCGAACCAGTCCTACCCGGTCGGCCAGGGCCCGACCTGGGTCGAGGTGGGCGACCTCGATGGCGACAGCCGCCTCGATCTCGTCACGGCGAACACGGGCGCGGGCAGCCTCACGGTCTACCTGGGCGACGGGAAGGGCGGGTTCGGTCCCGCGACCGAGATCGGTGGGCTGGCCGGAGCGGTCTCCGTGGTGGCGGGCGGCTTCCGCCGGAACAGCCGGACCGACCTCGCCGTGACGCAGGTGATCGGCGAGCGCATCGTCATCCTCGAGAACCTGGGAGGCGGGCGCTTCGCACCGGCCCGGAACTACGGCGTGGGCCGCGGCCCCCACATCCTGGCCAGGACCGACCTCAACGGTGACCGCCTCCTCGACCTCGTCGTCGGCAGCCTGGGCCCGCACACGCTCTCGGTCCTCCTCGGTAAGGGCGACGGCGCCTTCCGGGAGCCCGTCCCCGTCCAGGTCGGCCGGTTCCCGCACTACATGGCGTTCGGCGACTGGAACCGGGACGGGCACCCGGATGTGGCCGTCGCCGCCGCGGGCGAGGACGCGGTCGAGATCCTCCTGGGGGACGGCCGGGGACAGCTCCAGAAGGCGGGGAGCATCCCGGTCGGCTCGAACCCGCACGGGCTCGCCATGGCCGACTTCACCGGCGACGGGATCCCGGACCTCGTGGTCGCCTGCCGGAGCTCCCGCGACCTGTTCGTGCTGACCGGGAACGGCCGGGGCGGCTTCCGGGCGAGGCCGCCGATCGTCACGAACCACGACATCATCGCCCTCGCGGCGGCCGATTTCGACGGCGACCGGCAGATGGACCTCGCCCTCGTCTCGGCGAGCCACAACGCGGTGCTGGTCCTGCGCGGTCGGGGAAACGGTGAGTTCGCGCCGCCGGGCACGGGTCAGGGGACGCGATGAGAGACCCGGCGCCAACCCGCCCACGCGGCCGCGATGGGAAGGCGCGCGGCGCCCCTCCCCCCCTGAGGGGTGGGAGGGGGCGGGGGTGCGGGGGGACCCGATGACCCGGGTCGAGGCATTCGCCGCCGACGAGCCCGCGACGCGCGCGGGCGCCGTCTGGCTCGACCGCGGCGTCATCGGACCGGTGGTGCTCGCCGCCGCCGCCATCGCCCTCGGGACCTACGCGATCGTCGTGGGCACCCCCTCGGCCTGGCAGCTTCTCGGCGTGGGGCGCGGGTTCGTGCCCGAGGCGCACTACGTCTACTCGGGCTTCGTCATCATCCTCGCCACGACGTACGGGCAGTTCGTCGGGTGGGCCGGCGGGAGCGCGCTCCTCGCCTATGTCGTCGGCCGCGTCACCCGCCATCCGGTGACCTCCGGGGTCGTCCGCGGCTCGATGGTCGTCGTCTATCTCGGGCTCTCGACGCTGCCGCTGACGGCCTTCCACGTCCTGTATGGCCAGCCGCTCCTGGGCCTCGAGCGGGAAGGGCTGCCCGGGTGGCTCCGCCAGAACTACCCGGACGCGTCCCTGCTCGTCTACACGCTGCACCCGGTCGTGGATCTCTCGCTCGCGCCGCTGGCCGTCGCGGTGATCGGGATCCTCTGGCGGGCGAGCGACGCCCGCCTCGCCCGCCGCGCGCTCCAGCTCGTCCTGGCCCTGCTCGTCCTGGCGACTTCGCTCGCCGTCGCCCTCTCGCTCGCGATCCACTCGGTCCTGGCCCACGTCCGCGCCTGACGCGCGCCGCGGGAACGTCGGGATCCCGGCGCTCGCACCGGACCGTGGTAGGGTAGCCGTGTCGTGAATCTGCTCGTCGCGATCAGCCTCAGCATCGTCGCCGCCGCCGTGTTCGGGCTGGTGGCCCGGCGCCTGCACCAGCCGCTGCTCTTGGGGTACGTCCTCGGCGGGACGCTGCTGGGGCCCCACGTCGGCTTCGGCGTCGTCAGCGACGAGGCGAGCATCGAGCTGATCTCCGAGATTGGCCTCATCCTCCTCCTCTTCATCGTCGGCATGGAGATCAATGTCCCGAGCATCCTCCAGGCCGGCCGCACGATCATCGTGAGCGGCCTGTTCCAGTTCCCGGCCTGCGCGGCACTCGCCTGGGTGCTCTTCGAGCGTCTTGCCGTCACAACCGGCGGGCGCTTCGACCGGCTCTACCTCGCCACCGCGCTCAGCCTGTCCTCCACGATGATCGTGGTGAAGCTCCTGTTCGACAAGTTCGAGATGCGAAGCTTCGCCGGGCGTGTGACGCTCGGGATCCTCATCTTCCAGGACCTGTGGGCGATCGGGTTCCTCGCGCTCCAGCCGAGCCTGCAGAGCCTGCAGCCGCTCCCGCTGCTGCGCGCCCTCGCTCTCGGCCTGGGGATCGTGACGGCGGCCGCGGCCCTCTCGCGTTTCGTGCTGCCCCGCCTCTTCCGCGCCATCGCGACCACCCCCGAGCTCATGCTGATCACCTCCATGGCATGGTGTTTCCTCGTTTCGGCCGCCGCGGGCTGGGCCGGGCTCTCCAAGGAGATGGGCGCGCTCATCGCGGGGATGGTCATCGCAGCCTTCCCGTACGGGACCGAGGTCGTCGGCCGGCTCGCCGGCGTGCGCGACTTCTTCATCACGCTCTTCTTCGTGGCGCTCGGGCTGAAGATGCCGGGGCCCTCGGCCTCCCTCATGGCCCTCACGGGCCTGATGGCGTTGTTCGTGGTCCTCAGCCGGTTCGTCGCGATTTTCCCGATCTTCGCGTTGCTCAAGCTCGACACGCGGACGGCCGGCGTGGTCGCCGTCAACCTCGCCCAGACCAGCGAGTTCTCGCTCGTGATCGTGTCCCTCGGGGCGGGATACGGCCACGTCAGCCCTGCCGTCGCGTCGCTGGTCCTCTACACCCTGCTCCTCACGTCTGTCCTGTCCACGTACGGAATCCTCTTCAATCACACGCTCGCCTCGTGGCTCGCCCGCGCCTTCGCGTTGACCGGAGCACCACGATGGCTCGGGGCCCGACCGGTCCCGCCCGGGCTCGACGCGCGCGATGACGGGGTCATTGCGCGAGACGTGTACCTCCTCGGCGTCTCGCGAGAGGGACTGGCCCTGCTCGAACACCTGGAGCGCGAGCTCCCCGCGATCAAGCGGCGCATCGTGGCCATCGATTTCAACCCGGAGACACTCGAGCGCCTGCAGGCAGACGGGATCGAGGCGCACTACGGTGACATCTCCAACGCCGAGACCCTCCGGCACGCCGGCATCGAGAGGGCCGCGATCATCGTGTCGAGCATCTCCGACTGGTTTCTGAAGGGGACCGACAACCTGCGACTGCTGCGCAAGGTGCGGCGTCTCGCGCCCTCGGCACAGGTCGTCGCGTCCGCCGACACGCTGGCCGCAGCGGAGCGGCTCTACGCGGAGGGAGCCGACTACGTGCTCATCCCGCCCGCGCTCGCCGCGGCCCACCTGTGTGACCTCCTCCGTGACGGGTCGCCCGAGGCCATCGCCGAGGCGCGGCGCCGCCAGGCGCAGGAACTCTTCGAGCCCGAAGCGGCGCCCGGCCCGGAAGGCGGTCGGCACGCAGGGCGGGAGGCATAAACCCGGGGACCGACCCGCGCCTGGGCGGCGCCGAGTGGCCTTTGGCGGTTGACGGGGAGGCGCGCCGGAGTATAATCGGGTGGGCGGCGGCCCGGCCCCTCCGTGAGGAGCTCCCGCGATGAACCTGGCGACGCTGGGGGAGGACAACGTCCGGCGGTTAGACGGCCACGGCGCTCCGCGACGGCTGGCTCCACACCGGGGACATCGGGCGTCTCGACGAGGGCGGGTTCCTCTACATCGTCGAGCGGACGAAAGACCTGATCATCCGGGGCGGCCTCAACATCTCCCCGCGGGAGGTCGAGGAGGTCCTCTACGCCCACCCGAAGATCGCCGAGGGGGCGGTCGTCGGGATGCCCGATCCGTTGATGGGCGAGGACGTCCTCGCCTTCGTGGTGCTCCGGCCCGGCGAGCGGGCGACCGCGGAGGAGATCATCGCCTTCTGCCAGGAGCGCCTGGCGAAGTTCAAGTGCCCGAAGCAGGTCCGGTTCGTCGACAGCCTCCCCAAGAGCCCGGTCGGCAAGGTCCTTCGCAAGGAGCTGCGTCACCTTCTCACCTGACCGATCCCGGAGAGGAGGACAGACCATGGCCCTCAGCCGTCGCGACCTCCTGAAGCTCGGTGGCCTCACCCTGGCCGGAACGGCCGTCGGCCCGTCCCGGGCGCGCGCCCAGACGCCCAAGCGCGGGGGGACGCTTGCGCTCCGGACGTGGGATCCGGCCCACTTCGATCACATGCTCACGATCGCCTTCAAGACCCACATCCCGCTCACGTTCACCCACAGCCGCCTCCTGAAGCACAAGGCCGGCCCGGGCGTCCAGCCCGGCACCTTCCCCATCGAGGGCGACCTCGCCGAGTCCTGGCAGCAGACCAACGAGACGACCTACGTGTTCAAGCTCCGCCGGGGCGTCCGGTGGCACAACAAGCCACCCGTCAACGGCCGCGAGCTGACCGCGGACGACGTCGTTTACACGGTCGAACGCTTCCGGACCGTCAAGGGCAACGCCAACGCCTACATGCTCAAGGACGTGGACAAGGTCGAGGCGCTCGACCGGTATACGGTAAGATTCGTGCTCAAGGAGCCGTTCGTCTGGTTCCTCGACATAATCGCCAACCCGATGGCGGTGGCGATCGTCGCACGCGAGTGCGTCGAGAAGTTCGGCGATCTGAAGAAGCCCGAGTCCGTGGTCGGGACTGGCCCCTACATGCTCGACAGCTACCGCCCCAACGTCGGGTACACGCTGGTGCGCAACCCCAACTACTTCCTCCCGGGCCTGCCGTACATCGACCGCGTCGAGGCCTTCGTCGACGAGGACAACGCCTCCCGTATGGCGGCGTTCCTCGCCGGCAAGTACGACCTCGGCTGGGAGTTCCCCGGCGCGATCAACCGGACGGACTGGGTCCAGATCAAGGACACCCTCAAGCAGAAGCGCCCGACCCTCCGGACGGCCGAGTTCCCCGCCAACGTCATGACCCACATCTCCATGCGGACCGACCAGAAGCCGTTCACCGACGTCCGTGTCCGCCAGGCGATGTCGCTCGCCATGGACCGCCAGGGGTTGATCGACGCCGTCTTCGAAGGCGTCGGCGTCTACAACCCCCCGGTCCCCGCGGCGCTCAAGGAGTGGTCGCTCCCGATCGACCAGCTCGGCGAGGGGGCGAAGTATTACAAGTACGACCCGGCTGAAGCCAAGCGGCTGCTCGCCGCCGCCGGTTATCCGAACGGTTTCCTGGCCAGTGCGTGCTTCCACGGGTACGGCTCCACGGTCCTCATGGACGCCGCGCAGCTCGTCCTCAAGTACCTGAAGGACGTCGGCATCGACACCAAGCTCGACACGAAGGAGTACGGCGCGTACATCTCGACGTGCTTCCTGGCGGCCGCTCACCGGCTTCACGGAGTTCTCTCGGGCCCCCCTGGCCCACGTCGGCCAGCTCCTTCTCCCGGCGCTCATCCTCGGGCTCGCCTCCGCGGCCGCCCTCATGCGGCTCACCCGGGGGATGCTCCTCGAGGTCCTGCGGCAGGAGTACGTACGCACCGCGTGGGCCAAGGGGCTCCGCGAGGGCGTGGTCGTCCTCAAGCACAGCCTCCGGAACGCCGTGATCCCCGTGCTCACCGTCCTCGGCATCCAGGTCGCCCAGATCCTCGGCGGCACCGTCATCATCGAGACGATCTTCGGCCTGCCGGGCGTGAGCCGCTTCCTCTTCGAAGCCATCAACCAGCGGGACTATCCGGTGATCCAGGGCGTGAACCTCGCCGTCGTCTCGATCATCGTGCTGATCAACCTGACGGTGGACGCGCTCTATGCCCTCCTCGATCCCCGCATCCGCTACGAGTGACCTCCGGGCGCTGCCAGCCGCGGAGTGGCGGCTCGCCCGGCCGCTGCGTACGGCGTGGTGGTTCGCGCGGCGGAAGCCGCTCGGCGCGATCGGTGCCGTCATCGTCGCCGCGATGCTCCTCATGGCGGCGCTCGCGGACCGGATCGCCCCCTACGGCTACGACGACACGATCCGCGGGGCGCGCATGAAGCCGCCGAGCCTCGCCCACTGGCTCGGAACGGACAACCTCAGCCGGGACATCTGGAGCCGGATCGTCTACGGCGCGCGGGTGTCGGTGACGGTGGGCTTCGCGACCATCCTGCTCGGGACCGTCCTCGCCACGGCGCTCGGCGTCTCGAGCGGCTACCTCGGCGGCGTCTACGACCTCGCCGTCCAGCGGATCGTGGACGCCTGGATGTCGTTCCCGTACCTCGTCATCGTGCTCTCCGTGATGGCCGTCCTGGGACCCGGCCTCCTCAACGTCATCCTCTCGCTCGCCATCATCATCACCGCGACGAGCTCCCGGGTGATCCGGGGCGCCACCATCGCCGTGATGCAGCACCCGTACGTGGAGGCGGCCCGCGCGATCGGCGCCCCGCAGCTCCGGGTCGTCGTCCGCCACCTCCTGCCGAACATCGCGCCGACCGTCATCATCCTGGCGACGATCGGCCTCGGCGGCGTCATCCTGGCGGAGTCGGCCCTGTCCTTCCTCGGCTTCGGCGTCCCGCCCCCCTATCCGTCCTGGGGCGCGATGCTGTCCGGCTCGGGCCGGACCTACATGTTCCGCGCCCCGTGGATGGCCGTCTGGCCCGGCGTCGCCATCTCGCTCGCGGTGTTCGGGTTCAACATGCTCGGGGACGCGCTCCGCGACGTCCTGGACCCGCGGCTGCGCGGCTCGTGAGCCCCCGGAAGGCGGATCGACGATGAGCCACCGTGTTGCAACCCCCAGGCGCCCCGGTGCCCTGTCGGGCGGTGATGGGAGGCCGTGGCTCCCCTCCCCCCGAAGGGTGGGAGGGGACGGGGGTGCGGGGGGTCTCGAATGAGCGGCGTCGTCGACTGCGCGGCCTACGCCGGCGGCCGGCGGATCGCCGACGTCGAGATCGAGGACATCAGCGAGGTCCTCAAGCAGGAGGACCGCTTCGTCTGGATCGGGCTCCACGAGCCGGACGCCGGGCTCCTCCGGCAGGTCCAGCAGGAGTTCGGCCTGCACGATCTCGCCGTCGAGGACGCCACCCGCGCCCACCAGCGCCCGAAGCTCGAGCGCTACGAGGACTCCCTCTTCGTCGTCCTCAAGACCTTCCAGATGAACCACGCCGAGCGACGCATCGACTCCGGGGAGACGCACCTCTTCCTCGGATCCCGCTACCTGGTCTCGGTCCGCCACGGGGCTTCCCTCTCCTACGCCGAGGTACGGACGCGGTGCGAGGGGACGCCCCAGCTCCTCGCCAAGGGGCCCGCCTTCGCCCTCTACGCCATCATGGACTTCATCGTGGACCACTACTTCCCGATCGTCGACGCGCTGGAGGACGAGCTCGAGGCCCTCGAGGACCAGATCTTCGGCGAAGCGTTCGACCGCAACACGACCGCGCGCATCTACCACGTGAAGCGGAACCTGCTCGAGCTCAAGCGCGCCGTCTCGCCGGTCATGGAGGTCTGCAACCGCCTGATGCGCTTCGACGTGGAGCTGATCCCCGACGACATCCGGCCGTACTTCCGCGACGTGTACGACCACGTGATCCGGATCAACGAGATGGTCGACAGCCTCCGCGAGCTCCTGACGACCGCCCTCGAGGCGAACCTCTCGCTGATCTCGGTGTCGCAGAACGAGGCGATGAAGAAGCTCGCGGGGTGGGCCGCGATCATCGCCGTGCCGACGATGATCGCGGGGATCTACGGGATGAACTTCAAGCACATGCCGGAGCTCAGCTGGCCCCTTGGCTACCCGGCCGTGATGGGCGCCACCGTCGGGGTCTGCGCGTTCCTCTACTGGCGCCTCCGGCGCGCGGGCTGGCTCTAGCCGCTCAGAAGGCCAGGCGGCCCCGCCCGGGGAAGAGCCCGATCCGATAGCGGACGCGCACGAGGAACAACCCGTGGGCGGGCGCGGTCGGGCCCGCCAGCCGGCGGTCCCGGCCCGCCAGCACCTCCGCGACCCACTCGGCCGGCCGGCGGCCGCGCCCCACTTCCAGGAGCGTCCCGACCAGGTTCCGCACCATGTGGTGGAGGAACGCGTCGGCCGAGACGACCAGCCCGAGGAGCGGCCCCCGCTCGACGAGCCGCGCCGAGTAGACCGTGCACACCGGCATCCGGTCGCGCCCTGCCGCGGCCTGGAACGCCGCGAAGTCGTGCTTGCCGCGGCAGGTCCCGAGCGCCCGGCACATCGCGGCGACGTCCAGCGGCCCCGGCACGCGCCACGCGTAGCGGTCGAGAAAGGGCGAGCCGACTCCGGCCCGGGAGATGAGGTAGCCGTACCGCTTGAGCCGCGCCGACCGCCGGGCGTCGAAGCCCTCCGGCGCGGCGCAGGCGCCCAGGACCCGCACGTCGCGGGGCAGCGTGGCGTTCAGAGCGGCCTGGACGACGGCGGGGGCGAGCGGCTTCTCGGCCCGGAAGCTCGCGACCTGCCCGAGGGCGTGGACCCCCGCGTCGGTCCGGCTCGCCCCGGTGAGCCGCACGGGATGGCCCGCGAGGGGGCGCAAAGCCCCGCTGACCACTCCCTGGACCGTGCGCGCGTCGGGCTGGACCTGCCACCCGCGGTACGCGGCGCCGTCGTAGGCCAGCAGGAGCGCGAGGGTCGTCAGACCCTCACCCCGGCGTTCCCCCCTAGGAGGGGGCGGGAGCGGCAGACCCGACCAGGAGCTCCGCGATCTGGACGGCGTTCGTCGCCGCCCCCTTGCGGAGCTGGTCGCCCACCACCCAGAAGTTCAGCCCCCGCTCGACCGAGAAGTCCTCCCGGATCCGGCCGACGAAGCAGTCGTCCTGTCCCTCGACGAGGATCGGCATCGGGTACCGGTTCGCCGCCGGGTCGTCCCACACCCGGAGGCCCGGGAAGCGCTCGAAGAGGGTCCGCGCGTCGGCGGCCGTGACCTTCTCCTCCGTCTCGACGTTAACCGCGACCGAGTGCGCGGTGAAGACGGGGACCCGGACCGTGGTCGGCGAGATCCGGAGGTCCGGAGTCTCGAGGATCTTGCGCACCTCCTGGACGAGCTTCCACTCCTCGCCCGTGTAGCCACCCTCCCCGAACTTGTCGATGTGGGGGATCAGGTTGAACGCGATCTGGTGCGGGAAGAACCGGGGGCGGATCGCCTCGCCCCGGGCCCACGCGAGCGCCTGCTGCCGCAGGTCCTCGACGCCCTGCACGCCGGCCCCCGAGACCGCCTGATAGCTCGTCGCGACCACGCGGCACAGTCGCGCGCTGCGGTGGAGCGGGGCGAGCGGCATCACGGTCACCACGGTCGTGCAGTTCGGGCTCGCCACGATCCCGCGGTGCGCCTTCACCGCGTGGGCGTTGATCTCCGGGACGACCAGCGGGACGGCCGGGTCCATCCGGAAGGCGCTGGACTTGTCCACGACGACCGCGCCCGACCGGACGGCCAGCGGCGCATACTCCCGCGACTGCGCGGAGCCCGCCGAGAAGAACGCGACCTCGACGCCACGGAAGGCCTCCGGCGAGACCTTCTCGACGCGGAGCGGGGTGCCGGTGAAGCTCACCGTCTTCCCGACCGACCGCTCCGACGCGTAGACCCGCAGCTCCCGCACCGGGAACTTCCGCTCCTCGAGGATCTGGAGCGTCGTGGACCCTGCGGCACCCGTGGCACCGACGACTGCGACCGTGTGTCCGGCCATGTCAGCCTCTAACGTTAATTGTAGAGCGTGTCGAGCGCGCGCACCACCTGGTCGCCCATCTCGCGGGTGCCGACCAGCCGGGTCCCGGGCGCGTGGATGTCCTTCGTCCGGTACCCCGCCTCGAGGACGCGCTCCACGGCCTGCTCCACGCGCTCGGCCTCCTTCGGCAGCTCCAGAGAGTGGCGGAGCAGCATCGCCGCCGAGAGGATGGCGGCGAGCGGATTGGCGATTCCCTGCCCCGCGATATCGGGAGCCGTGCCGTGGATCGGCTCGTAGAGGCCGATGGTCCCGCCCAGGCTCGCCGAGGGCAGCATCCCCATCGAGCCCGCGATGACCGCGGCCTCGTCCGACAGGATGTCGCCGAAGGTGTTCTCGGTCACGAGCACGTCGAACCGCCGCGGATTCGTCACGAGCGCCATCGCGCAGTTGTCGACGAGCAGGTGCTCCAGCGTCACCTCGGGGTAGCCACGGGCCACCTCCGTGACCACCTCGCGCCAGAGCTGGGATACCAGGAGGACGTTCGACTTGTCCACGGAGGTGAGGTGTCTCCGCCGCCTCGACGCCACCTGGAACGCGACGTGCGCGATGCGCTCGATCTCGGCGACGGAGTAGCTCATCGTGTTGAAGCCGCGGCGCCGCGCGCCCGTCCCTTCGATCCCCCGGGGCTCGCCGAAGTAGAGACCCGCCGTCAGCTCGCGGACCACGAGGAGGTCGGCGCCCTCCACGATCTGGCGCTTCAGCGGCGAGCTGTCCACCAGCATCGGGGACAGCCGCGCGGGGCGGAGGTTCGCGTAGAGGTCGAGGGCCTTGCGGAGCCGCAGGATCCCGGCCTCCGGCCGGGCCTCGGGCCGGAGGCGGTCCCACTTCGGCCCGCCGACCGCGCCGAAGAGGATCGCGTGGCTCGACCGGCAGAGGCGGAGGGTGGCATCGGGGAGGGGTGTTCCGTGAGCGTCGATGGCCGCGCCCCCGATCACGCCCTCCTCGAACTCGAGCCCGATCCCGGCCCCGCGCGCAACCGCCTCCAGGACCCGCCGGGCCTCGCGCGTGACCTCGACGCCGATGCCGTCCCCGGGCAGGACGGCGATCCGGGAGGCGGGCATTACCGCCTCCCTGTCCCTTCCAGGGAGAGGCCGGAGTTCCTCAGGGCCCGACTTCCTTGACCTGCTGGGCCGGTGCCGGCCGCACGAGCCGGTTGATCGCGTTCAGGTACGCCCGCGCGCTGCCCTCGATGACGTCCGTGGAGGAGCCCTTCCCCACGACGACCGTGCCGTCGAAGTCCACCTTGAGCGTGACCTCGCCGACCGCGTCCTTGCCCTGCGTCACGGCGCGGAGGTTGTAGTCGAGCAGGCGTCCCTTCACCCCCGTGATGGCGTCGATCGCACTGTACACAGCCTCGACCGGTCCGTCCCCCGTCCCCGAGTCCTGGAAGGTCTGCCCCTCGCGGAGGAGGCGTACGGTCGCCGAGGGGATGAGCCCGGTGCCCGAGACGAAGTGCAGGTAGTCGAGCGAGTAGGTCTCGGGGATCTGGGCCATCTCGTCCTTCACGATGGCCAGGAGGTCCTCGTCGTAGACCTCCTTCTTCTTGTCGGCGAGGTCTTTGAAGCGCTTGAACGCCTTGTCGAGCTCCGGTCCTTCGAGGTCGAAGCCCAGGTCCTTGAGGCGCACCTTGAAGGCGTGGCGGCCGGAGTGCTTCCCCAGGACCAGCTTGTTCGAGGGGCGCCCGATGTCCTCGGGGCGCATGATCTCGTAGGTCAGCTTCTCCTTCAGCACCCCGTCCTGGTGGATGCCGGCCTCGTGCGCGAACGCGTTCTCCCCGACGATCGCCTTGTTCGGCTGCACGTGGACGCCCGTAATGTGGGAGAGCAGCTTGGAGGTCCGGTAGATCTCCTCGGTCCGTACGCCGGTGGTCACCCTGAAGAAATCGCGTCGCGTCTTGACCGCCATCACGATCTCCTCCAGGGAGGCGTTGCCGGCCCGCTCGCCGATCCCGTTGATCGTGCATTCGACCTGACGCGCGCCGTGCAGGACCGCCGTCAGCGAGTTGGCCACCGCCTGGCCGAGATCGTTGTGGCAGTGCACCGAGAGGACGGCCTTCTGGCTGTTCCTGACCCGCTCCCGGATTCGCGCGATCCGCTCCCCCCACTCCCGCGGCATCGCGTAGCCGACCGTGTCGGGGATGTTGATGGTCCGCGCGCCGGCATCGATGACCGCCTCCAGGACGTCGCACATGTAGTCGAAGTCGGAGCGCGAGGCGTCCTCGGGCGAGAACTCCACGTCCTCGCAGTAGCCGCGCGCGTGCCGCACCGCCTCGGTCGCGGCCTTCAGCACCTCCGCGCGGGACTTCCGCAGCTTGTACTTCAGGTGGATGTCGGAGGTCGCGACGAACGTGTGGATCCGCGGCTTCTTCGCGTGCTTCACCGCCTCCCAGCAGCGGTCGATGTCGCCCAGGCCCACCCGGCTCAGCCCACAGATGCTCGGCGGGTTCTCGAGCTGCCCGACCGTCTTCGCGACCTCCCGCACCGCCTCGAAGTCCTCGTCCGAGGAGATCGGGAATCCGGCCTCGATGACGTCCACGCCCAGGCGGGCGAGCTGTCGTGCCATCTCCAGCTTCTCGACGACGTTCATCGAGAAGCCCGGCGACTGCTCCCCGTCACGGAGCGTGGTGTCGAAGATGATGACCCGATCCGACGTGGGCTCCACCATGGTGGAATCTCCTCTCTCCTCTCGGGCGGCCGTCATGCCTGCGTGCCTCCGCTCGCGCCCGAGGTCCGTGCGGCCTCGCCCAGCACCCTCGGCGGCGCGGGCTCGCGCTGCCCGAGGAGGACCCGCCGCACCGGCCCCGAGAGCACGTAGGCGCCGGAGAGCAGGAACAGGAAGAGTTGTGGCTGGGCGGCCACGATCAGCACCGCGAGCACGACGAGCAGGAGCACGCCGAAGGCGTGCCGCTTGGCGAAGTCGAGCTCCTTGAACGAGTAGTACCGGATGTTGGAGATCATCAGGAACGCCAGCAGGTACGTCGCGGAGGCGAGCGCGAACAGCTCGATCCGTCCGAACTCCGGCGCGTCGAAGAACAGGACCATCGCCGCGACGGCACCCGCGGCGCCGGGGATCGGCAGTCCGATGAAGTAGCGGCGGTCGGTGACCCCGGTCAGCACGTTGAAGCGTGCCAGCCGGAGGGCGCCGCAGATGACGTAGAGGAACGCCGCCCCCTGGCCGATCCGGCCGAGGGGCGCGAGGGCCCACGAGTACAGGAGCAGGCCGGGGGCCACCCCGAACGAGACCACGTCGGCGAGCGAGTCGAACTCGACCCCGAACTGCGTCGTGGTGCGGGTGAGCCGCGCGACCTTGCCGTCCAGCACGTCCATGACCATCGCGGCCAGGAGCGCCAGCGCCGCCCACTGGTAGCGGCCCTCCAGGGTCAGCACGATCGCGTAGAAACCGCAGAAGAGATTGCCCGTGGTCAGGAGCCCGGGCAGGAGGAAGATCGTCTGCCGCTGCCGCTCGCGCAGCTCCGACCACCGCCGCCGTCGCGGACCGAGGGGCCGCCGTCGCACGGGAGGCTCGCCGCCCGCCGGCCTCACTCCAGCACCCCGACGATGGATTCGCCGGCACGGACGCGGTCTCCCACGCGCGCCGTGAGCCGCGCGCTCGCCGGCATCACGACGTCCAGGCGCGAGCCGAACTTGATCAGCCCGAACCGCTCCCCGGCCTGGAGCTTGTCCCCCGGGCGCACCCGGCACACCACCCGCCGGGCCAACACGCCCGCGATCTGCCGCATGACGACGCGCCCCGCCTCCCCCTGGATGGCGATGGACGCGCGCTCGTTCTCCGCCGAGGCCTCGGGGCGGTACGCGGGGAGGAAGGCGCCCGGCCGGTAGTCCACGGCGACCACGAGCCCGGTGATCGCGGCCCGGTTGACGTGAACGTCCAGCGGCGAGAGGAAGATCGAGAGCTGGCGGGCCGGGCCGACGAAGGGGTCCTCGAGGCCCTCCCGCACGTCCACCACCCGCCCGTCCGCCGGCGCCAGGATCGCCCCCGCCACGGACGGGGGCGTCCGCTCGGGGTCCCGGAAGAAGAACGCCATGAACGCGGCCACCAGCAGCGCGAGCGCGGCGACCTTGTACCACCCCGCCCACGCGACGAGGAGCGCCAGCGCCAGGGGGACGAGGATGAAGACCCAGCCCTCCGGAGCGATGGGAAGCATGCGACGGGGCCCGCCGCCGGTCGGACGCGCGGCGGGCGCTTCCTCCCCTACCGGAGCGACCGCCCCTCCTCCGGGGGCCGCATCGCGCGTGCGCGTCGCCATACCGCTCCTACATCCTCGGCGGCTTGATCCAGCTCATCATGCCGCGGAGGCGCTTGCCGACCTCCTCGATCGGGTGGGTGGCCTCCATGCGCCGCATGGCGAGGAAGCCTGCCCGGTTGGCCTGGTTCTCGAGGACCCACTCGCGTGCGAACTGGCCGGACTGGATCTCGCGCAGGATCCGCTGCATCTCGGCGCGGACCTCGGGGCTCACGATACGCGGCCCACGCGTGTAGTCGCCGTACTCCGCCGTGTCCGAGACCGAGTAGCGCATGTAGGCGAGGCCGCCCTGGTAGAAGAGGTCCACGATCAGCTTCATCTCGTGCATACACTCGAAGTAGGCGATCTCCGGCTGGTAGCCCGCCTCGACGAGCGTCTCGAACCCCGCCTTGATGAGCGCCGAGATCCCGCCGCAGAGCACCGTCTGCTCGCCGAAGAGGTCGGTCTCCGTCTCCTCCTTGAAGCTGGTCTCGATCACACCCGCCCGCGTGCAGCCGACCCCCTTCGCATACGCCAGCGCGACCTCGCGCGCCTTCCCCGAGACGTCCTGCTGGACCGCGAGCAGCGCCGGCACGCCGGGCCCCTGCGTGAACAGGTCCCGCATGACGTGTCCCGGCGCCTTCGGCGCGATCATGGACACGTCCACGTCCGGGGGCGGCACGACCTGGTTGAAGTGGATGGAGAACCCGTGCGCCACCATCAGGGTCTTCCCCTTGGTCAGGGACCCCTTGATCGACTCCTCGAACGTGGCCCGGTGGGCCTGGTCGGGGAGGAGGATCATGATGATGTCGCCCATCTGGGCCGCTTCCGCGACGGTCGCCACCCGCAGCCTTTCCTTCTCGGCCTTCGCCCAGCTCCGGGAGCCCTTGTAGAGCCCGACGACCACGTCCTGCCCGGAGTCCTTGAGGTTCAGGGCGTGGGCGTGCCCCTGGCTCCCGTAGCCGATGACCGCGATCTTCTTCCCCTTGAGCAGCGAGAGGTCGGCGTCCTGGTCGTAGTAGATCTTGGCAGGCATCCGCGACTCCTTGTTCTCCCGATCGGCTAGCCCATTCGGAGGGGGCCTCGACGGCCCCCTCCGAGACCTCCCCCAGGGGGCGGCGGCCGGACTCCCCACCCTTTGTCAAGCGACTTTTTCAAGGGGCCGCCGT
>CAYQDR010000018.1:0-53404 GCA_964416315.1 uncultured bacterium | reverse complement strand
CCAAGGCACTCCCAGCGAGGGTCCGTGCTTCGCTCGTCCCATGGTACAGGGTACCTCCCCTCCCCGCTCCCGCTCCTCGCCGCCCTGGCCGCGCGGACCTCGAGGATCCGCCTGGGCACCGGCATCGCGGTCCTCCCCCTCTACCACCCGATCCGGATGGCGGAGGACTGCGCCGTCGTGGACATCATCTCCAGGGGGCGGCTGATCCTCGGGGTCGGGATGGGCTACCAGGAGGTGGACTTCGCCGCCTACGGCCTCCGCGTGAGCGACCGCGTGTCGCTCTTCGAGGAGGGCGTCGAGGTCATCAAGCGCGCGTGGACGGAGGAGAAGCTCTACTTCGTCGGCAAGCGCTACACGCTCACCGACGTCAGCGTCACGCCCAAGCCCGTGCAGCGGCCGCGGCCCCCGATCTGGATCGCCGGCGTCGGCGACGAGGCCATGAAGCGCGCCGGCCGGATCGGGGACGCCCTCCTGGCCGACTCGTTCCAGCTGCCGGCCCGGCTCAAGCGGCGCGTGGACCTCTACCGGCAGACGGCGGAGAGCCGCGGCAACCCGGCCCGGGTCGTGCTCTTCCGCGAGGGGTTCGTGGCGAAGACACGCGAGGAGGCGATCAGCGAGTACGAGACCGGGCTGCTCAGCACGCACCGCTACTACTGGCGGCACGGGTCCTACTACCAGGACATCAAGCAGGAGGGGGATCTGGACCTCAAGCGCATCGGGCTGGAGCGGCTCATCCTGGGGTCGCCCCAGGACTGCGTCGAGCGGATCCGCACGTGGAACGCGGAGATCGGCGCGGACTACTTCCTGATCCGCTTCAAGCACCCGGCCGGTCCGCCCCACGCGAAGGTCATGGAGGCACTCAGGCTGTTCGGCGAGGAGGTCATCCCGAAGTTCCGCTAACCACCGGGGATAGGAGGACAGGTGATGGAGGGCCAACGGTATCGTGGATGGGGGCTCATGCTGGCCGTGGCGCTGCTGCTCGCCGCGCCCGGGCCGGCGCCCGCCGCCGAGAAGGTGCTCGAGATCGGCGTGCTCGGGCCGCTCTCCGGCGGCGCGGCGGCCTACGGCGTCGAGCTGGTCCGGGGCGCCGAGATGCGGGCCGACGAGATCAACAAGGCCGGCGGTCTGAAGGTCGGTGGGGACATCTACAAGATCAAGCTGATCACCTACGACCACAAGGCGAGCGCCGCCGACGCGGCGACCGCCGCCAACAAGCTCGTCTTCCAGGACAAGGTGAAGTTCATCATCGGCAACGCCGTCGGCGCGACCTGCAACGCCGTCCAGACGGTGACGGAGCCCCAGAAGGTGATGTTCACCTTCGTCTGCTGGGGGACGAACAACCTCGGCCCCGACAAGCCCTACTCCTTCCGCTCCATGCTGAGCCAGTGGGAGGCGGCCGAGCCCTTCTACCGCTGGATGAAGGAGAAGCGGCCGAACATCAACAAGGTGGCGGTGATCTCGCCCAACGACACGAGCGGGCTCGACACCAACACCGCCGTGGTCAAGGCCGCCAAGGGCCTCGGCTTCGACGTGGTCGCGGAGGAGACCTACGAGCGCGGGACCAAGGACTTCTATCCGATCCTGACCAAGATGCTGGCCAAGAAGCCGGACCTCCTCGACGTGGCGGCGGCGCCGCCCGGGGAGGCGGGCCTGATCCTCAAGCAGGCGCTCGAGCTCGGGTTCAAGGGGGCCAAGGGCTGGACCGCGGGCGTCAATCCGGCCACGCTCGTGGGCGTCGCCGGCCAGGAGGCCGCCGAAGGGGTCTGGAGCCCGGTCAACATTAACGTCAGGAGCGACTTCGTGGACGCGAGGGTCCGGAAGTTCGGCGAGGAGTACGAGAAGCGCTACAAGGAGGTGCCCGGGGTCATCGCGGTGGCGAACTACGGGGCCTTCGACGTCTTCACCAAGGCGATGCAGGAGGCCGGCTCGATCGAGACCGAGAAGGTGCTGGCCGCGCTGACCTCCCGGCCGTACGACACGGTCTGGGGGCGACTCGTCATCGGCGCGAAGGAGACGTACGGGATCGACCGGCAGTTCCTCTACCCGCTGGTGATCAGCGAGATCCGCGGCGGGAAGCTCGTGGACATCGAGCAGGTCCTGCCGGCCGCTCTGAAGGCGCTGAAGAAGTAGCCATCCCACGGGGGGTGGGAGGCGCCTCCCACCCCCCACCACCCCTCCCGCCGTGCCGATCGAGCTCCTGGTTCAGGCGCTGCTGAACGGGTTCGCCCTGGCGTTGGTGTATGTCCTGGTCGCGCTGGGCCTGACCCTGATCTTCTCGATCCTCGAGATCATCAACTTCGCCCACGGCGAGTTCTACATGCTCGGGGGGTACGCCACGTACTTCGCCATGGCCGTCTTCGGGCTCCCCTACCTCCCGACGCTGCTCCTGGCCATTGTCGCGGTGGGGCTGGCGGGGATGGTCGCCGAGCGGCTGATCTTCCGGCACCTGCGGGGCAAGACGCTGAACGCCTTCATCGTCTCCCTGGGGTTGCTCTGGGTCTTACAATCCGCCGCGCAGCTCTCCTTCGGCGTCCTGGACAAGTCCGTGCCGCGGGCCTTTTCCGGGATCCTCCGGGCGGGCGGGATCATCATCTCCGTCGAGCGGTTCGTGGTGATCCTGGCCGCGATCGGGCTCATCGCCGTGCTCTACGCGTTCCTCCGGTGGAGCCGCGTGGGCCAGGCCATGCGCGCGGTGGCCCAGGACGCCGACGGCGCGGCGCTCCAGGGCGTCAACATCGAGGTCATCTCCATGCTCGGCTTCGCCATCGGCTGCGCCCTCGCCGGGGCCGCGGGCGGGCTCCTGGCGCCGGTCTTCGCCGTGAGCCCGGCCATGGGGGCGCTCCCGGTGGTCAAGGCGTTCATCATCATCATCGTGGGCGGGATGGGCAGCCTGCCGGGGGCGGTCCTGGGCGGGCTCCTCCTGGGGACGGTGGAGGGGATCGGCGCGCTCTTCTTCGGCAGCGCCGCGGTCAACGTCCTCGGCTTCCTCATGGTGATCGCGGTCCTGCTGGTCCGGCCCCGGGGGCTCTTCGGTGTCTAACCCCGGTCTCCGGAGGGCGCTCGCGGGGTACGGGCTCCTCGCAATAGCGAGCCTGGGCCTCCCGCTCGTGACCCGCGACTCCTACTACATCGACGTCGCGACGACCATCCTCATGAACCTGGTCCTCACCATGAGCCTGCGCCTCGAGATGAGCACGGGGCAGCTCAACATGGCCCACATCTCGTTCATGGGGATCGGCGCCTACGCCTCGACGCTCCTGGTCATGCGCGGCGGCTACTCCTTCTGGGTCTCGCTCTGGCTGGCCGGGCTCGCGGCCGCCGCCTTCGCGCTCCCCATCGGCGGTCTGGCGCTCCGGGTGAGCGGCCCGTACTACTTCCTGATCTCGTTCGCCTTCTCCGAGGTGGTGCGGCTCGTCTTCAACAACTTCTTCGTCGGGTGGTTCGGCGGGCCCTCGGGGCTCGTCCAGATCCCGAAGCCCGACCCGCTGCACCTGGGCGGGCTCCGGCTCACCTTCGTGGGGAAGGTGGAGCTCTACTACCTGATGAGCGTCCTCCTCCTGCTGGCGGCCGCGGTCCTGGTGCGCCTGGACTACTCGCGCTTCGGCCTCCTGGCCAACGCCATCCGGCAGAGCGACCTCCTCGCGGAGACGGTGGGGGTGTGGGTCTTCCGCTACAAGCTCGTGGCGTTCGTGCTCGGGAGCTTCATGGCGGGGCTCGCCGGGGCCTTCTTCGCCCATTCCCACCAGGTCCTCCACTCGAGCGACTTCGGCCTCGAGCCGATGGTCCTCCTGGTGATCTTCACGGTCATCGGGGGGACCGGGAACGTCTGGGGTCCGGTGGTGGGCACCGTGACGCTGACGATCGTCTCCGAGTTCATGCGCGAGTTCCACTACTACGAGATCCTCCTCTACGGCGCCGTGCTGATCCTGACGATGCTGCTGCTGCCGGAGGGCCTGATCTCGCTGCCGGGACGGCTCGGCCGTCACCGAAGGCGCGAGCGCCCGGAGGAGCCCGAAGCGATGGGGGCCGGCGTTGCTCCTTGAGCTGAAGCACGTGACGCGGCGGTTCGGGGGGCTCGTGGCCGTCGCCGACCTCTCGATGGCCGTCACCCCGGGCCGGATCCACGGTCTCATCGGCCCGAACGGCGCGGGCAAGAGCACGGTCTTCAACCTGATCTCGGGCGTCCTCCCCTGCTCGGCGGGCGAGATCTTCTTCAGGGGCAAGCGGATCTCTGGCCTCCGGCCGTCGGAGATCTGCCGGCGAGGGGTCGCCCGGACGTTCCAGGCGACCACGCTCTTTCGCGAGTACACGGTGCTTCAGAACCTCCTCGTCGCCGCCCACCTCCGCGCGGCGGACGGGCTCTGGCCGTCGCTCGTCGCCTCGCCCGCCTACCGGCGGAAGGAGCGCGAGGCCCTGGCGCGCGCGCGGGAGCTGCTGGCCTTCCTCGGGCTCGGGGGCATGGCCCAGGCGGGGCGCCCGGCGGAGAAGCTCCCCCACCGGGACCAGAAGGCCCTCGGCATCGCCATGGTCCTGGCCACGGGGTCGGAGCTCGTCCTGCTGGACGAGCCGCTGGCCGGTCTCACCGCCCAGGAGCGGGCGGAGATGCTCCGGGCGCTGCGGCGCCTCTGCGACCGGGGACTCACGATCCTCCTGGTCGAGCACGACATGAAGGCGGTCATGGGGCTCTGCGACGTGGTCACGGTGCTGGACCACGGCGTCCGGATCGCGGAGGGCACACCCCGGGAGATCCAGGAGAACCCGGCCGTCATCGAGGCGTACCTGGGGGCGGAGGGCGCGCGTGCTTGAGGTGAGCGGCCTCCGCGTCCGTTACGGCAACGTGGTGGCCGTGAACGGCGTCTCGCTCGCGGTGGCCGACGGCGAGATCGTGGCGGTGATCGGCCCCAACGGGGCCGGCAAGACCTCGACCCTCCGGGCGATCTCGGGGCTCGTGCGCCCGTCGGCGGGGCGGATCGTCTTCGGCGGCACCGACATCTCCGGTTGGAAGGCCCACCGGGTCGTGGGGCTGGGCCTGAGCCACGCCCCGGAGGGGCGGCGGCTCTTCCCCCACATGACCGTGCTCGAGAACCTCCGGATGGGGGCCTACCTCCGGGGGAACGGCGGCGCCGTCGAGCGCACGCTCGCCGAGGTCGTGGCGCGCTTCCCGCGCCTCGCGGAGCGCCGTCACCAGCGGGCCGGGACGCTCTCGGGCGGGGAGCAGCAGATGCTGGCCATCGGGCGGGCGCTCATGGCGGAGCCCCGGATGCTGGTCCTGGACGAGCCGTCCTTCGGCCTGGCGCCGATGGTGGTGCAGGAGATCGGGCGGATCATCGAGGGGATCAACCGCGACCGGAAGGTGACGGTGCTCCTGGTGGAGCAGAACGCGCGGATGGCGCTGGCCATCTCCTCCCGGACCTACGTCATGGAGACCGGCCGGGTCGTGCTCGACGGGCCGTCGGCGAGCCTCCGCGAGAGCCCGCACGTCAAGGCGGCCTACCTGGGCGGCTGATGGCGCCCCCCGCCGTCCGCTTCGGCGTCTCGCTCGGCGCCTTCCCGGGGGCAGTCCCCGGGCGGGACGAGCTGGTCCAGTTCGCGCGGAAGGCGGAGGCGGTGGGGTTCGACTCGGTCCAGGCGGGGGACCACATCCAGTGGCACGCCCCGATCCTGGAGACCACCACCCTGCTGGCGACCTTCGCCGCGGTCACCGAGCGCGTCCGGATCGCCAGCGACGTCATCGTGCTGCCGCTCCGCGACCCGGTGTGGATGGCGAAGACGATCGCGAGCCTGGACGTGCTGTCCGGCGGGCGGGTGATCTTCGGCATCGGCGTGGGGGGGGATTACCCGCCCGAGTACGCGGCGGTGCGGGTGCCGATCGAGGAGCGCGGCTCGCGCGCCAACGAGAGCCTGGAGATCATCAAGGGACTCTGGACCCACGAGCGCTTCAGCTACGCGGGGCGGCACTTCACCCTCCGGGACGTGGCGATCGCGCCCCGTCCCCTCCAGCCCTCCATCCCCATCTGGGTGGGAGGTGGCTCCGAGGCGGCGCTCCGGCGGGCGGCGCGGTACGGCGACGGCTGGATCGCCGCCTTCGCGAGCCCGCGGAAGTTCGGGCGCCTGTCGGCCGATCTCCGGCGCTTCCTCGGGGAGGAGGGGCGGCGGCCGGAGGGCTTCACCCTGGGCGCGTACCTCTTCGCCAACGTGGACGACGACGCGGCGCGAGCCCGGGAGGCGGCCGCGCGCTACGTGGAGCGCGTGTACCGCCTCGACGGGGCGAGGATCGTGGAGCGGTTCGGGGCCGCGGGGCCGGTGGAGGCGTGCGCCGAGCGGGCCCTGGCGTACGTCGGCGCGGGGGCCGACTACGTCGTACTGGGGCCGCTGGCGGACCACCGCGACTGGCCGCGCCAGCTCGACGGCTACGGGGAGGTCATCGAGCGGGTCGGGCGGCGGGCAGGAGGGCGATGATGGCCTACGAGACGATCCTGGTCGAGAAGGCGGCGCCGATCTACCGGATCCGGATGAACCGGCCGGCGAAGCTGAACGCGCAGAACCCGCCCCTGATCACCGAGATGGACGCGGCCTTCGCGGCGGCCGCGGCCGATCCCGACGTCCGCGTCGTCATCCTCTCCGGCCAGGGACGCGCGTTCTCCGCCGGCCACGATCTCGAGGAGCCGAGCTACGACCGGCGCCGCTACACGTATCAGAGCCGCCTCGACATGGAGCGCGGGCTCTTCATCGAGAAGCTGCTCCGGATCCGGAACCTCCCGAAGCCCACCATCGCCCAGGTCCACGGCCACTGCGTGGCGGCCGGGCTGATGCTGGCCGCGATGTGCGACCTGATCGTCTGTGACGAGACCGCGCGCTTCTCGAACCCCGTGCTCGAGATGGCCCTGGCGGGGGTCCAGCTCCTGGTCGAGCCGTGGGAGCTCGGGGCCCGCAAGGCCAAGGAGCTCCTCTGGACGGCGGAGGCGCTGACGGCCGAGGAGGCCCATCGGCTGGGGCTCGTGAACCGCGTGGTCCCCAGCGCCCGGCTGGAGGAGGAGGTGACGGCCCTCGCGCGGCGCATCGCCGAGCTGCCGCCCTTCGCCATCCGCACCGTGAAGCAGACCATCAACGACACGCTGGACTTCATGGGGCAGGGACGCGCGTGGGAGCACCACTTCCTCCTCCACGTCGCCGCCAAGCGGAGCGAGGAGTACGCCGGGTGGTGGGCCGCGGTCGAGCGCGAAGGCGGGGGCTTCACGGCCGGCGGGCTCAAGGCGACGCTGCGGAAGCGCCGGGCAGGCCCAGCGTGAGCCAGCCCGGGCCGATCCCCGTCGCATCTCGGCGTCCTCGGTCGTCGCCGACCCTCAACGTACTGGGAGTACGCCTCGGGCCGGCTCCTCCCTGCGTCCTTGATCTGCTCGGGTCTCGACCCGGTCCCATCGCTGGCCTCGAGCGTGCGGTCTGTCCGAGGGTGGAGCAGTGAGTCCGGACGGGGTCTTCGCCTACGGCCCCCACCGGCCCCGCATCCACCCGTCCGCGTTCGTCACGCCCGGGACGTACATCATCGGGCGGGTGACGATCAAGCGCGGGGCGAGCATCTGGTTCGGCGCCGTCCTCCGGGGGGACTTCCAGCCGATCGTCGTCGGCGAGGAGAGCCTGATCGAGGACAACGTGGTGGTCCACGGCCGGGTCGTCGTCGGCCGGCGGTGCGTCGTCGGCCACGGCGCGGTCCTCCACGGGTGCCGGGTGGGGGCCGGGGCGGTGGTCGGCGCCAACGCCGTCGTGTTCGACGGCGCCCGGATCGGGACGGGCGCCCTGGTGGCCGCGGGCTCCGTCGTGTACCCGAGGACGCGGGTGCCGGCGCACACGGTGTTCAGGAACTCGGCCGCCGGGAACCATCCGGTCCTGGAGCCCATCGGCACGCGGCTCCGGCGCTGGCAGGCGTCGTCCTACCGGCGGATCCTTCGCGTGTACCGGCGGACGGCAGCCGCGAGGAGGAGGAAGCAGCCATGAGCTTCCAGACACGTCTCAGCCCGGAGCTGCTCGAGCGCTTCACGCGCTCCGGCCACTGGGGGAGCGAGACTTTACCCTCTCCACCTGCCGAACCCTGAACGGCGACATGCAGGTGACCGAGCGGGACGTCTTCCTGATCTACCTGCCGCTCGGCCTCAACTGGGGCTACCTCACGCTCGTCCAGACGGTGCTGGCGGGGGCCAGCCTACTCCGGTGAGGGTCGGCCAGGGCCCTTGACATCGGCGGGGCGATGGCATACATCGGGGCTGACCCGGTCCGTGACGAGCGTGCCCCCCACTTATCCACGAGGAGTCGCGCGATGCATGAGAAACACGGGCGAGCCATGCGGCTGAATCGGCGGCAGTTCCTGGTCGGGAGCGGCGCAGTGCTGGGCGCGAGCGTCCTGCCGGCCTCCGCCCGGGCCCAGGTCCGGCGCGGCGAGATCGTCGCCGGGCTCTCCGAGCGGATGCTGACGCTGGACCCGGCCAACCACTACTCCATCTCGTCCACCTCGGTGCTCCGACACGTCTTCGACCCGCTGGTCGAGGTGACCAACGACTCGAAGTTCGTGCCAGCCCTGGCCGAATCCTGGCATGCGGTCAACAACACGACCTGGCGGTTCACGCTCCGCAAGGGCGTGAGCTTCCACGACGGAAGCCCCTTCAACGCCGACAGCGTCGTCTTCACGCTCAAGCGGGTCCGGGACAACACGAAGCTCATCAAGTCGTTCGTCTACCAGGACATCGAGGACGTCCGGAAGGACGGCGACTGGGCGGTCACCGTCTCGACCAAGCGCCCGTTCGGCTCGCTCCCGGCGCACCTCACGATGCTCGGCATGCTGCCGCCGGGCGCGGCGGGGCAGGAGGACGCGTTCTTCCAGAAGCCGGCGGGGACGGGGCCGTTCCGGTTCGTGAGCTGGACCCACGGCGACCACATCGTGCTGTCGGCCAACCCGGGCTACTGGAAACCGGGCATCCCGAAGGTCGAGAAGCTCACCGTCCGCTTCATCCCGGAGCTCTCGACCCGGACGGCCGCCCTCCGGGCGGGGGAGCTGCACGTGATCGACCGGGTCCCGCCGGACATGGTGGCGACGCTCAAGGCGAGCCCCGGAGTCCGGGTGCTCGACATCCCGGCCATCGAGGCCCAGCGCTGGCACTTCCAGCTTGCCAAGGAGCCGGTGAAGGACCCGCGCGTCCGCAAGGCGGTCTCGCTCGGCATCGACCGCAACGTCATCATCAAGGACCTCCTCCTCGGCTACGGCCGACCGGTCGTGAGCCCGATCCCGCCGGGGCTGATCGGCCACACGAGCCTCGGCCAGAAGGCTTATGATCCCGAGAGGGCGCGCCAGATCCTCAGGCAGGCGGGCTACCAGAACCTGTCGATCGACTTCGTCCTGATGAAGGACCTCTACCCGAAGCAGCTCGAGATCGCTCAGGCGGCGGCCGCGATGCTGGGCGACGTCGGGATCAAGGTGAACATCCGGAACCTCGAGATCGCCACGGCCCGCGAGCAGCGCTCGGCGGGGAACTACGACATCTTCTTCTCGGGCTGGGCCCACATGCCCCACGACCCGGACTGGTACCTGGGCCAGTGGTTCACGAAGGCCGGGGCCGAGAAGCTCACGCGCTTCGCCGATCCGCGGGTCGAGCAGCTCATCGCCGAGGGGCGGGTGCCGGACCCCCGGGTGCGCCAGCAGAAGTACGAGGAGATCCAGCGGATCCTCTGGGAGGAGGAGCCGGAGATCTGGCCGTACTACAGCGTGGCCATCTACGCGATCAGCGACAAGCTCCGGGGCTTCGAGGCGCGCCGCGACTACTACGTGCTGCTCTACGACGTCTCGATCGGATAGCGCCGCTCCCCACCCGACCCTCTTCCCCGACGGGGGAGAGGGTGGGGGACGTCGATGCGCTCGTACATTCTGCGCCGACTCTGGCAGTCGGCCATCACGCTGGTCGGCGTCTCGATCCTGGTCTTCGTGATCCTGCGGGTAATCCCCGGCGACCCCGCGAAGATGCTCCTGCCCGAGGGCGCGCCCCAGTCGGCGGTGGAGGAGCTGAACCGGCACCTCGGCCTCCGCGAGCCGCTGTGGGTGCAGTACGGCATCTTCCTCCGGAGCGTCGCCCGCGGCGACTTCGGGCAGTCCTTCCAGTACCGGTCGCCCGCGCTCCGAGTCGTCGTGGAGCGGCTCCCGGCCACCGTCCAGCTCACGCTCGTCGCGATGCTGCTGACCGTGGTCGTCGGCGTGTCGATCGGGATCGTGGCGGCGGTGCGGCAGGGGACGGGCTACGACTACGCGGGCACGGTGCTCGCGGTCCTCGGCCAGTCGCTTCCCAACTTCTGGCTCGGCATCATGCTGATCCTGCTCTTCGGCGTCACCCTCCGCTGGCTCCCCACCTCCGGGTTCCAGGGCTGGCAGCACCTCGTCCTGCCGAGCGTCACCCTCGCCGCGTTTCCGACCGCGCTCGTCGCGCGGCTCACGCGCTCGAGCCTGCTGGAGATCCTCAACAAGGACTACATCCGCACCGGGCGAGCGAAGGGGCTGGCCGAGCGGATCGTCATCCTCCGCCACGCGCTCAAGAACGCGACCATCCCCGTGCTCACGGTCATCGGGCTCCAGATCGGCACGCTCCTGGGAGGGGCCGTGATCACCGAGTCCGTCTTCGCCTGGCCGGGCATGGGGAAGCTCGTGGTGGACGCGATCTTCTTCCGCGACTTCCCGGTGGTCCAGACGATCCTGATCCTCTCCGCGACCGTCTTCGTCCTGCTGAACCTGCTCGTGGACCTGCTGTACCCGGTCCTGGACCCGCGGATCCGCTACCGATGAGGCGGCTGGGCCGAAGCCCGATGGCCCTGGCCGGCGGGCTCATCCTGCTCGTCGTGGTCGTGGCGAGCGCCGGCGCCCCGCTGCTCACCTCGGCCGATCCCCTGAAGCCGAGCTTCGGCCGGCGGCTCCAGCCGCCCCGGGCCCTCGGCGGCGCCTCGGCGTACGTGCTCGGTACCGACAACCTCGGCCGCGACATTTTCGCCCGGCTGATCTACGGAGGCCGCATCTCCCTGACCCTGGCCGGGAGCGCGGTGGTCCTGGCGGCCGGCGCCGGGGTCGTGGTGGGGCTGGCGGCGGGCGTCCTCGGCGGGCGCGTGGACGACTTCGTCATGCGCCTGGCCGACGTCCAGCTCGCGTTCCCCGTGATCATGCTCGCCATCGCGTTCGTAGCGGTGATCGGGACGAGCCCGGCCGCCCTCGTCGCGGTCCTGGCGCTCGCCGGCTGGGTGCTCTACGCGCGGACGGTACGGGCCAACGTGCTCACGATCCGCCAGCTCGAGTACGTGGAGGCGGCCCGGGGCCTCGGCGCGAGCGAGGTGCGCCTGATCGCCTGGCACATTCTGCCGAACACGCTGGCCCCGATCCTGGTGATCGGCTCGAGCCAGTTCGCCACGATGGTGCTCCTGGAGTCGGGGCTCTCGTTCCTGGGGATGGGGATCCAGCCGCCCCAGCCGTCGTGGGGCGTGATGCTGGCCGAGGGGCGGGACTACCTGTCGAACGCCTGGTGGCTCGCCACCGTGCCCGGGATGGCGATCTCGCTGGTCGTCCTGGGGGCCAACCTGCTCGGCGACGGCCTCCGGGATCTGCTCGACCCGCACATCCGCCAGTGAGGGCACGGGCCCCGGGAGCCCGGGGGATGGCCTACCGGCGGATCGTCCGAGTCTATCGACGGACTGAAGCGGCGAGGAGGAGGAAGCAGCCATGAGCTTCCAGACACGTCTCAGCCCGGAGCTGCTCGAGCGCTTCACGCGCTCCGGCCACTGGGGCAGCGAGACCTTCTACCGGATCCTGGAGCAGCGGGCCGCGGCCCACCCGGAGCGGGAGGTCCTCACGGACCGGCGGCACCGCGTCAGCTACGGGGAGCTCAAGGCCCGCGTGGACCGGGTCGCGGCCAAGCTCGGGGCGCTGGGCATCGGCCGGGGCGACGTGGTGACCATCCAGCTCCCCAACTGGGTGGAGTTCGCCTACGTCTTCTTCGCCCTCGAGCGCCTCGGGGCGGTGGCCAACCAGATCGGGCCGGACTTCCGGAGCCGCGAGGTCGAGTACATCATCCGCTTCTCCGAGAGCCGCGCCTTCGTCTGCCCGGCGACCTTCAAGGGCTTCGACTACGTCAGGATGATCGACGAGCTGCGGCCGAAGCTGCCCGACCTCAAGGCCGTCTGCATCCTCGGGGGCCGGGGGAACGGCGCCGTCTCCCTGGACGACCTCGTGTACGGCGACGATCCCGTGTCCCTCCGGGCGGAGCCCCTCGGCGCCAACGACGTGATGCGCATGGCCTTCACCTCCGGTACGACGGGGAACCCCAAGGGCGTGATCCACAGCCACAACACGACGCTGTCGACCTGCCGGACTTTGAACGGCGACATGCAGGTGACCGAGCGGGACGTCTTCCTGATCTACCTGCCGCTCGGCCTCAACTGGGGCTACCTCACGCTCGTCCAGACGGTGCTGGCGGGAGCCCGGGCGGTGCTCCTCGACCAGTTCAGCGGGCGCGCCGCGCTGGAGCTGATCGCCCGCGAGCGGGTGACGTTCATCCCCACGGCCCCGGCGTCCATCATCGCGATGCTGAACGACCCCGATCTCCCGCGGTTCGACCTGTCCTCGCTGCGGGTCGTCATCACCGGGGGCGCCTCCTGCCCCATCGAGACGATCCGGGAGTTCCGGGCCCGGATGCACGGCCACCTGATCGAGCTCTACGGGATGCTCGAGACGGGGTTCCACACCTACACCCGCCTCACCGACGACCCCGAGGCAGTCACGGGGACGGTGGGCAAGCCCTCCTCCGGCATGGGGCTCCGGCTGATCGACGAGCACCACCGCGACGTGCCGGCGGGGGCAGAGGGGGAGATCGCCGCGGACGGTGCGTCCGTCCACCTCGGCTACCACAAGAACCCGGCGGCCAACGCCGAGCTGTTCACCGCGGACGGGTGGTTCCGTACCGGCGACCTGGGCCAGTTCGACCGCGCGGGCAACCTGCGGATCGTGGGGCGCCTCAAGGAGATGATCAACCGCGGCGGGAAGAAGTTCTTCCCGCGCGAGATCGAGGAGATCCTCTACACCCACCCGAAGATCCTCCACGCGGCCATCGTCGGCGTGCCGGACCCGCGGCTGGGCGAGCGCAACTGTCTCTGCGTGATCCCGCGGCCCGGGGAGCGGATCGCGCTGGAGGAGATCGTGGCCTTCCTGAAGGACGACGTGGCGACGTACAAGCTCCCGGAAATGGTCGAGATCTTCGACGAGCTGCCGTTCACCCCGACCGGCAAGATCCAGCGCCACGTCCTGGTCCGCCAGGTCCTGGAGCGGCGAGGGGGACGGCCGTGACCGCCACCGCGTACCGGGACATCCTCTACGAGGTCCGGGATCACGTCGCCCGGATCACGATCAATCGCCCCAAGCAGTACAACGCCTTCACCGGCGACACGCTCAAGGAGATGACGCTGGCCGTCGAGACCGCCGGGGCGGACGAGGACGTGGGTGTGGTCGTGCTCACCGGGGCCGGCGACAAGGCGTTCTGCTCGGGCGGGGACGTGAACTGGGAGAAGGAGGGCGGGCTCGAGCGGCAGGTGCTGGAGCCGTACGTCCTGCACCTGACGGTCTCCCGCTGTCCCAAGCCCGTCATCGCCCGGGTCAACGGCTACGCCATCGGCGCCGGCAACCACCTGGCCTACTTCTGCGACTTCACGATCGCCGCCGAGCACGCCATCTTCGGGCAGAACGGCCCACGGATCGGGAGCCCCGCCAGCGGCGCCGTCGTGAGCTACCTCACCCGCGTCATCGGCGCCAAGCGGGCGCGCGAGATGTGGATGCTCTGCCGCCGCTACACCGCCCGCCAGGCGCTGGAGATGGGGCTGGTCAATGCCGTGGTGCCGATGGCGGAGCTCGACGCGGAAGTGGACCAGTGGTGCCGGGAGCTCCTCGCGCTGTCGCCGACCTGCCTCAAGATCCTCAAGGCGTCGTTCGTCGAGGAGTTCAGCGCCACGCTCGGGCAGGGGGATCAGCTCCGGCGCTACCTGACCACGCGCGAGTTCTGGGAGGAGGAGCAGCAGGAAGGGGCGCGGGCGTTCCTGGAGAAGCGACCGCCCGACTTCTCGCGCTTCCGGCGCCGGCGAGGGGCGGGCGGCGCCGGGACCCCCAGGTGACGGGGCCGAGCGGCGCACCGTGGCGCATCCCGCGGCGGCCCGGCGCCTCGCGCGCTTCGTGGTCGTCACCCCCGCGCCGGCTGGCCTGGGCCACGCTGCTCAAACGCGTCTTCACCCACCAGATCAATTGCAACTCGCGCCAGGGAGGCGACTGCGCCCATCCGGGTCACGCATCCCTTCCATCCGCTGTTCGGGCAGGAACTCGATGTCGTCGTGCACCGGCACAACTGGGGTGAGGATCGGGTCTACTACCGTGATCAGCGGGGGCACCTGACCTCGTTGCCGGCCGGCTGGACGAGCGTGGTCCCCGAGGACGCGTTCGTCGCCATGGCGGCTGGCCGGTCGCGGTTTCGGGTCGAGGATCTGGTCGCGCTGGCCGCCCTGGTCCGGAGGCTGCGGTCATGACCGCAGCGCCGGCCGGCGGCGCGGGCTGTAAAGTCAATTGTGCCGGGCATGTACGAGCGATTATGCCGGGCGCCGCTTCGATGACCGCGCCGGTCTTGGCGATGAACGGCGGTATTTCCTGGCATCTGGTCCGTCATCGCCCGCGATTTTCGCTTGACTCGTGCCGCGGAATGGTCATAATTGACATTACATATGAGGCGTGGCGCCCCAGAGGCCCCCAGGGCCAAGACCCGACCCCCGCCCCCCAAGATCGAAGCGCTCCGCCAACAGGGCAGCCTCAACCCTCACCCGGAGCGGGTCCAGGATCCGCTCTTCGCCGCCGGCGACTTCTTCGACGCCCGCGATCTGGTCCAGGTCAAGTACGAGATGGTGCGCCGCGTGCGCGTCGACGGGCATCGCGTGAGTCGCAGCGCGGCGGCGTTCGGCGTGTCCCGTCCCACCCTCTACCAGGCCCACGCCGCCTTGGCGCGGGGCGGGTTGGCCGCGCTGGTGCCGAAGAAACCGGGCCCACGGCGCGCGCACAAACTGAGCCCCGAGGTGGTGGACTTCCTGCACCGGGCGCGGGCCGAGGATCCGTCCCTGCGCTCCCCGGAGCTGGCGCGGCGAGTCCGGGCGCGGTTTGGACGCACGGTCCATCCGCGCAGTGTCGAGCGGGCCTTGGCTCGACGGGAAAAAAAACGGGCGTGACGGCAGCCCCCGCGGCGCCCCCTGGCCAGGACCCGTTCGGGGCCGCCTACGAGGAGCTCCGCCGCCGTGTGCTCGCGGGCTCGGCCGTCGGCGGCCCCTTCGGCCTGGTCCTGCTCCTGCGCGAAGGGCTCGCGGCCTGGATGGTCCGCGGTGTGGCGTGCGCCGCCCCGGTCGAGCCGGCGGCGGATCCGGCTCGGCGTGGGGCGGCACCCCTCGTGCCCGACCAGATCCACGCCGCCGTGGTGCGCGTCCTGGCGAGCATGGCCTTGAGCCGCCTCGGGGAGGTGCGCGCATGAGCCCCGACGCCCTCCAGAAAGTGACCGCCAGTCACCTCCAGCGGAGCGCGTACCTCTATGTCCGCCAGTCCACCGTCCGGCAGGTCTTCGAGAACACCGAGAGCACCCAGCGCCAGTATGGGTGACGCCAGCGGGCCATCGCGCTGGGGTGGCCGCCGGACCGCGTGGTCGTCATCGACACCGACCTCGGCCAGTCGGGCGCCTCCGCCGCGGACCGCGCCGGCTTCCAGCAACTCGTCGCCGAGGTCGGGCTGGGCCGCGCCGGCATCGTGCTCGGGCTGGAGGTCTCGCGCCTGGCGCGCAACTCGATCGACTGGCACCGGTTGCTGGAAATCTGTGCGCTCACTGACACCCTCATCCTCGATGAGGATGGCATCTACGACCCCGCGCACTTCAACGACCGCCTGCTGCTCGGCCTCAAGGGCACGATGAGCGAGGCCGAGTTGCACGTGCTGCGGGCCCGCTTGCGCGGCGGTCTCCTGAACAAGGCGCGCCGCGGCGAGTTGCAGGGCCATCTGCCGGTCGGCTTCGTCTCCACTCCCGATGGCCGTGTGGTCCTCGACCCCGACACCCAGGTCCAGGAGAGCGTGCGGCTGCTCTTCCAGACCTTCTTCCGGACGGGCGCGGCGCACGCCACCGTCAAGTACTTCCGCGAACAGCGACTGTTGTTCCCCACGCGGCTGACCACCGGACCGCACAAGGGGGAGGTGGCGTGGACGCCGCTCCGCCTGGGTCGGGCGGTCCACCTCCTGCATAACCCCTGGTACGCGGGGGCCTACGCCTTTGGCCGGCACCGCTGGCGCAAGCAGCCCGACGGGCGCATCCGACGAGAACGCGTGCCGCGCGAGCAGTGGCTGGCCCTGCTCCGGGACGCCCATCCCGGCTACATCTCGTGGGAGGAGCACGAAGACATCGAACGCCGCCTGCAGGCTGGCGCGAAGGCCATGGGGATCGAGCGCCGTCAAGGTCCGCCGCGCGAAGGGCCCGCGCTGTTGCAGGGTCGCGTGGTCTGCGGGCTGTGTGGCAGCCGGATGCAGATCCGCTACCGCTCCCGCCACGGCGGGCAGCTCATCCCGGACTACGTGTGCCCGGGCCGCGGCCGGGCCTACGCCGAGCCTCTGTGCCAGAGTATCCTCGGCACCGAGCTCGATGCCGCGGTCGGCCAGCTCCTGGTCGACGCCGTGACGCCGCTGGCCCTCCAGATAGCCCTCGCCGTCCAGCACGAGATCCAGGCCCGCCTCGACGAGGCCGATCGGTTGCGGCACCGGCAGGTCGAGCGGGCCCAGTACGAAGCCGACCGCGCCCGGCACCGCTACATGCAGGTGGACCCGGCGAACCGACTGGTCGCGGACTCCTTGGAAGCCGACTGGAACAGCCGGCTGCGCGCCCTCGCCGAGGCCCAGGCGGAGTACCAGCGCCAGCGCACCGCCGACCGCGTCACCGTCGACACCGAGCACCGGGAGCGCATCCTCGCCCTCGCCGCCGACTTCCCCGCCATCTGGCGGGACCCGAACACCCCTCAGCGGGAGCGCAAGCGGATGCTGGCGCTCCTCATCGAGGATGTCACCCTGCTCAAGCAGCGCCAGGTCACGGCGCATGTCCGGTTCCGCGGCGGGGCGACCACCACCCTGACCGTCCCCCGTCCCCTGACCGCCTGGGAGCGGCGAGCCACCAGCGCCGAAACGCGCCAGCACATGCACGCGCTCTTGGACGAGTACACGGATGCCCAGGTCGCCGCGGTCCTCAACGCGCGTGGGCTGCGAACCGGTACCGGCGAGGTCTTCGATTCAGGGAGCGTGCAGTGGGTCCGATTCTCGGCGGGACTCACGAGCTTCAAGAAACGCCTCATCGCCGCCGGCATGCTCACCGGCGCACAGATCGCCGCCCAGCTCGGCGTCCGTCGGACGACCATCGGCCGCTGGCGTCGCCAGGGGCGCCTCACGGCCCGGATCTGCAACGAGAAGGGCGAATGGCTGTACGATCCCCCGCAAGACCTTTCTTCCCACGGTACGCACCCGAGCGAACGCACGGCGCCGGGTGTCAAGGACAGATCCCCTGCAGGAGGTGCAGTATGAAGAGTGTTCCTTCGCGGTGGGTGTCCTTACCTGCCCTCGCTGCGGCGGCCGCCGGCGCGTCGCCGCGGTCGTGACCCAGCCCTCCGTGCTGCGGCGGCTCCTGGCAGTCCTGGGCCTCGCCGCCGAGCCCCCTCCCCCGGCCCCCGAGCCTACCTTGGCTTCTGCGTAGTCCCCGTTCTGGCCCCGCGGCGGGGAAGTGGTCCCCGTCTGCCCGCCCGGGCCGGGCCCCCCGGGGACGTGCCGGCGGCTCGGGACGCTCGCGCGACCCCGGACCTCCACCGGTTGCTCGCTCGCCCCAGATCCCCCTGGCGCCCTGCCGCCGGCTCATCTATCCGGGCCGGCAGGTGGGGGGCACCCGCCCTGCAGGGACCCGAGAAAGTGCGTTTCAACTGCCTACGCCCTTGCGCCGCTGGCCGGCAACGAGGGTGCGCTTCCTCAGCCGGAAGGACTTGGGGGTGATCTCGAGAAGCTCATCGTCATTGATGAACTCGATGGCCTGCTCGAGGCTCGGGACCCGTGCCGGTATGATCCGCGCCGCGTCATCGGCCGTGGAGGCGCGCATGTTCGTGAGCTTCTTCTCCTTGGTGACGTTGACGTCGATGTCCCCCGGCCGGGAATTCTCCCCGACGATCATCCCCTCGTAAACCTGGGCGCCCGGCGAGACGATCATCGTGCCGCGCTCCTGTATGTTCTCGATGGCGTAGCTGGTCGCGCGGCCGGGGCGATCCGAGACCAACGATCCCGTCGTGCGGCCCTTGATCTCTCCCTGCCAGGGCTCATGACCGTCATAAAGATGGTTCATGACCCCGGTGCCCCTCGTGTCGGTGAGGAACTGCGAGCGGAACCCGATCAGCCCCCGCGACGGCAGGCGGAACTCGAGACGCACGCGGCCTGATCCATGATTCACCATCTTCGTCATCCGGCCCCGGCGCGCGCCGACAGTCTCCGTGATGATACCGATGTGCTCCTCGGGGCAGTCGACGACGAGCTGCTCCATCGGCTCGTGGCGCGCGCCGTCCACCACGCGGGTGATGACCTCGGGTTTGCCCACCTGCATCTCGTAGCCTTCGCGCCGCATCGTCTCGATGATGATCGCCATCTGCAGCTCGCCGCGTCCCGAGACCTTGAGGGCGTCGGGCGACCCGGTCTCCTCGACCTTGATGCTGACGTTCGAGAGCGCCTCCTTGAGGAGCCGTTCGCGCAGGTGTCGCGAGGTGACGTATGTTCCCTCCTTGCCGGCGAGTGGCGACGTGTTCGTCGTGAAGATCATCGACAGCGTCGGCTCGTCCACCCTGATGGGAGGCAGCGGCAGCGGGGTCTCGGGATCGCTGATGGTCTGGCCGATGCCGATCCCCTCGACGCCCGCGAGCGCCACGATGTCGCCCGGCCCCGCTTCCTCGATGGGCACCCGCTTGAGCCCGTCGTAGCCGAGCAGGGTGGTCACCTTTGACCGCAGGACGGGCTCTCCCGTCGAGGCGCCGCCGACAACGGCGATCTGCTGGCCGACGCGCACGCGGCCGTTGACGACGCGCGCGATAGCGAGACGACCGACATAATCGTTGTAGTCGAGATTGGCGACGAGCATCTGCAACGGCATGGTCTCGTCATAAGTGGGCGGCGGCACCGTCTCGAGGATCTGCCTGAACAGGGGGACCAGAGTCGTCTCCTCAGCCCCCACGCGGCACTTGCCGGCGCGGGCGTCGGCGTAGAGCACGGGGAAATCGAGCTGGTCCTCGGTCGCGTCTAGATCGATGAACAGATCGTAGACGTCGTCGACCACCTGTTTCGGCCGGGCGTCGGGACGGTCGATCTTGTTGATGACGACGATGGGAGGCAGGCCGGCTTCGATCGCCTTCTTGAGGACGAAGCGTGTCTGGGGAAGCGGCCCCTCGGACGCGTCGACGAGAAGCAGAACGCCATCCACCATCGCGAGGGCACGTTCCACCTCCCCTCCGAAGTCGGCGTGGCCCGGCGTGTCGACGATATTGATGGTGACGCCTTCGAAACGGATCGCCATGTTCTTGGACATGATGGTGATGCCCTTCTCCCGCTCGAGCGACATCGAGTCCATGACGCGCTCCGCGACATGCGCGTTGGAGCGGAAGACCCCGCTCTGCCAGAGCATGGCGTCCACCAGCGTGGTCTTGCCGTGGTCGACGTGGGCGATGATCGCGATATTCCGTATATCTTCGCCGCGCGTGCGGCATTCGGCGCCTCCTTGGGCCCTTTCAGGATGCTGTCGAGGAGAGTCTCGAAGGAACCGCGGACTCTAGCACAGGGCATGCCCCGCATCCATAAGATTGTTACGTATATGATCCTAGACGTTAAGCGCCATTAGGTCTACGATCATCGACCTCTTGAGCCATCGGAATTGCCCTAGCATGCCCCTTGACGTAAGGTCCATAAAGATGTACATTAAATGCCATAAGGTATAACATTATGGACGCCATGCGCAAACGCCAGTCAGCCTCAGGATCGCCGATCCCGGTCAGGCGCGCTCTCCGCAAACTGGGCCACGACATTCGTGACGCCCGGCGGCGCCGGCGCATCCCTGTCGCGATCATGGCCGAGCGGGCGTCCATCAGCCGCATGACCCTGAACAAGGTGGAGAAGGGCGAGCCGGGCGTCTCCATGGGCACCTACGCGACGGTGCTCTTCGTCCTCGGAATGGCCGACCGGCTCGCGGATCTCGCCGATCCCAAGAACGACAGCGTGGGCCTGACGCTCGAAGAGGAACACCTCCCGCAGCGCATCCGGCGGGCGCATGGAGAAAAGCCGGTCCGGCCAGAACAGTCGGGCGGGGAATGATGGAAAAGCATGTCTTCGTGTATGTCGACCTGCGCGGCGCGCCTCACCTGGTGGGGCGGCTGTGGGGACGCACGCGCAAGAACAGGGAAAGCGCCACCTTCGAGTACGACAAGACATGGCTTGCCCATGCCGACCGCTTCGCGCTCGAACCGGCGCTGAAGCTCGGCCCCGGCCCGTTCCACACGTCGTCCGACAAACCGCTATTCGGCGCCATCGGCGACTCGGCCCCCGACCGCTGGGGGCGCGCTCTGATGCGCCGCGCCGAGCGCCGGCGTGCAGAGCGCGCAGGCGAGACGCCCCGCACATTGTGGGAGATCGATTACCTGCTCATGGTCGACGATGAAGCGCGTCAGGGCGCGTTGCGCTTCGCCGAGCGGGAAGGGGGGCCTTTTCTCGCTGAACACGCCTCCACGAGGATACCGCCGCTGATCGAGTTGCCGCGGCTGCTCTCGGCCGCGGAGCATGTGGTGAGCGACTCCGACAGCGATGAGGATCTGCGTCTCCTCCTGGCACCGGGCTCGTCCCTTGGCGGGGCGCGCCCCAAGGCCTCCGTCCGCGACCGCGACGGCCAGCTGGCGGTCGCCAAGTTTCCGCACAAGGGAGATGAGATCAACACGGTCCTGTGGGAAGCCGTCGCCTTGACACTGGCGGCCAAGGCCGGCATTCTGGTCCCGGCCTGGCGCCTTGAAAATGTCGCCGGCAAGCCGGTCCTCCTGTTGCGCCGGTTCGACCGCACGGATGGCGTACGGCTGCCTTTTCTGTCCGCCATGAGCATGCTCGGCGCAAACGACAATGAAACGCGCAGTTATCTCGAGTTCGTGGATGCGCTCCGCCAGTACGGCGCCGCCCCGAAGGAGGACATGCGCGCGCTGTGGCGGCGGATCGTATTCAGCATCCTGATTTCCAACACGGACGACCATCTGCGCAACCACGGCTTTCTCTACGCCGGTCCCGACGGCTGGCGGCTCGCGCCGGCCTACGACCTCAATCCGGTGCCAACCGACATCAAGCCGCGGGTTCTCACGACCGCCATCGACCTTGAAGACGGCACGGCGTCGCTGGAACGCGCGATGGAGGTGGCATCGTACTTCGAACTGGATGCCAAGACGGCCCGCACGATCGCGGCCGAAGTCGGTGAGGCGGTGGCGACGTGGCGGGGCGAGGCGTCCCGCCTGGGTCTTTCCTCGTCCGAGATGAACCGCATGGCGTCGGCCTTCGAGCATGAGGATCTGCAGCGGGCTCTCAAGCCGCGATCGCGCGCCGGGAGGGCCGACGGATGAAGATCAGCGTCGCGCCGGGCTTCAGTCCCCCCATGCCTCCAGGGCCTTCGCCACCACGGCCAGGTCCGCGCCGCCGTGCCCCTCGGCGGCGGCCGCCGCGTAGAGGCGCTTCGCCAGCGCGGTGAGCGGGAGGGGGGCGCCCACATCCGCCCCCGCGTCCAGGATCAGACCCAGGTCCTTCAGGAACAGCTCGAGCTTCATCTGCGGGGGAAACTCGCCGCGGACGATCATCGGGCCCTCTGCTCTTGGCGATTCGGTACTGTTGCGCCGCGGGCTGAGCGGCGCCGGCGAGTCGCTCACGGGCCCTCGAACTGGAGGAGGTAGAGGCCGGCGTTGGTGTCGGTCAGATACATGATGCCGTTCGGGTCGACGTAGCAGTCGCAGGACTGGATCACGCGCGGCCGGTTGGGACGCGGGTCCGTCATGCGCTCGGGATCAGGCGGCACGTAGTACCCCACCTCGCGCGGCTGGAACGGGTTGTCGATATCGAAGACCCGCACGCCCGCGTTGTAATAGGTCTCGAAGATGAAGCGCGAGCTCTGGAACGACCCCGGCCGGTTCTCGTGCAGATTGTGCGGGCCGAAGTTCCCACCCTTGGCGCAATAGTCCGCGTCGGAGGGCGTCGGGAACGTCGCGATGCTCACGGGATTGCCGGGCTCGCGCACATCGAACACCCAGGTGTACCGGAGGCCCTGGCTGCAGTCGGCGAAGTTGGCCTCGTCGGCGACCACGAGCAGGTTCCGATCGGGAAGCGGCAGCGGCGAATGCGTCGCGCCGCCGAACGGCGGGTCCCAGTTCCGGTGAGCGAGCAGCTTCGGTCGGGCCGGCTCGCTGACGTCGAGCACCGTCAGGCCGCCGTCGCGCCAGGCGCCGTAGGCGAGATTGCCGGCGACGAGCGCGTGATGGAGCGCATAGCGACGGCCGGGGCGCCAGCTCGGCGTCTCGCCGCCGCCGCGCCACATGCCGGGCAGCCACCAGCGGCCGCAGACAGAGGGCCGTGTCGGATCCGACAGGTCCACGACCGCGAGGATGTGATCGGTGAACTCGGCGAAGTGCGCGGAGACGTAGGCGTAGCGGCCACCCACATACCAGATCCGGTGGGGTCCGATGCCCTCGATCGGCATGAAGGCGACCTCGCGCGGCTTGTCGGGCCGCGAGATGTCGTACACGCGCAGCCCGGCGGTGAACTCTCCCGCCCGCTCCCTGAGCTTGTCGGCCGGCGACCCGGCGAAATACTCCTTCTCGCTCAAGACCTGCATGGTCCACACGCTCGGCATGTTGGTCGCGAGCAGCAGGTCGCCGTGTGTCTGCAGGTGAATGGCCCGGGTGTTCGATGGACAGGCGATGAAGTCGACCACCTTCGGGTGCTTGGGATCGCGCACGTCCATCACGGTGATGCCGTTGCTGAATGTGTGGCCGATATAGGCATAGCCGCGGTGGACCATGATCTGGACGCCATCGCCGCGACCACCTTGGTCCGAGTGGCTGATGAACGTGACGTTACGGGACGCGACAGCGTTCATGTCGGCTGCCCCTCAGCTCGTGTGAAGAAATCCGCTCTGGAACGGCCTCGCGCTGACCGCGAACCACCGGAATGTTCCGCTCCGCTCAGCGCCCGAGATAAAGGCGCCTCACCCGCTCGTCATTCCGGATGGCCTCGCCCGACCCCTCGTATCGGTTCTTCCCGAGCTCCAGCACGTAGGCGTGGTCGGAGATCTCCAGCGCCTTGGCCGCGTTCTGCTCGACCATGAGGATGGTCTGGCCCTGCCGCCGCAGGCCCTCGATGATCCGGAAGATCTCCTTGAACACCAGAGGCGCCAGGCCCAGTGTCGGCTCGTCGAGGAGGATCAGCTTGGGCTGGAGCAGGAGCGCCCGGCCCATCTCGAGCATCTGCTGCTGGCCGCCGGAGAGGGTTCCCGCCCGGGCCTTCCGCTTCTCGCGCAGGACCGGGAAGGTCCCGTACACCCGCTCCACCGCGTCCAGGAGCTCGGGCGAGCGCTTGCGGATGTAGGCGCCCAGGAGGAGATTCTGTTCCACGGTCATCAGGGGAAAGACGTTGCGTCCCTGGGGAACGAAGGCCATCCCCTGGCGGAGGAGCGCCTCGGGCGATCGGTTCGTCACCTCTTCCCCCGCGAACAGCACGCGCCCCTGCCGCACCGGCAGGAGACCGAAGATGGCCTTGAACACCGTGGACTTGCCGGCCCCGTTGGGCCCGATGATGGAGACGATCCGCCCCGCCTCCACCTTCAGGGTGATGCCGTGGAGGACCTCCAGCTTGCCGTAGCCGGCGTGGAGGTCGTGCACTTCCAGCAGGGCCATGTCTAGCTGCCCTGCTCGGCTACCGTCTGCACAAACGTGTCAGAGACGTCTACTTTGAGCCGTGGCCGAGGGCCGAGCAGCCCTAGGACGCAGGGAGGAGGCGGGCCGAGGCGTATGCCGCATACGTTGAGGCCCGCCGACGACCGAGGACGCCGGGATGCGACGGTCATCGGCCACGGCACTAGCTGCCGAAGTAGGCATCCATGACGGCGGGATTGTCATGGATCTCCGCCGGCGTGCCTTCCGCGATCTTCTCCCCCTGGCAGAGGACCACGATGCGGCGACAGAGCGACATCACCACTTCCATGTTGTGCTCGATGACCACGAAGGTGTACCCCTGGGCGTTGAGGTCCCGGATGTGGGTGACCAGGGCCTTGATCATGGTGGGATTCACCCCGGCCATGGGCTCGTCCAGGAGGATGAGCGGGGGATCGGGCATCAACGCCATCCCGAAGTCCAGCAGCTTCTGCTGCCCGTAGGAGAGGTTCGCCGCCGGGTGGTCCTTGACGCCGGAGAGTCCCAGGTAGTCCACGAGGCTCAGCGCCCGGTCCGTCTCCTCTGTCTCGTCCCGCATGATCAGGCGGCTCCACAGCGTCCCTTTCCGTTCCTGCGCCGCCATGAGCAGGTTCTCCAGCACGGTCATCTCCGGGAAGAGCTGGATGAGCTGAAACGTCCGGGAGACCCCCCGATGGCACACGGCATCGGCGCTGAGCTTCGTGATGTCCTCGCCCTTGAACCGCACCAGTCCCCCCGACGGACGCAAGACCCCCGTCACGCAGTTGAAGAGGGTGGTCTTCCCGGATCCGTTCGGCCCGATCAGCCCCAGGAGATCCCCCGGCTCGACGCTGAAGCTCACCAGGTTGAGCGCAGACAGATGGAAGAAGCTCTTGCTGAGGTGGTGGATCTCCAGGAGCGACATCGTGGTTCTCCCGCTCCGGGTTACTTCGGCGCCACCACGGTCGCTGGCTCCCGCGGGGCCGGCGGGCGGGGCGAACCGAATCCTCGGCGCGTCACCCTCCCGAGCATCCAGTCCCAGACCCCGACCAGCCCTTTGGGCATGAACAGCATCATCAGGATGACCGCCAGCGAGAAGATGATGAGGTAGAACCCCTCGGAGGCCCGGAGCGCCTCGGGCAGGAGCGTCACCACCGCCGCCCCGATGAACGGCCCCTCGAATCGCCCCAGCCCTCCCATGACCACCATCAACAGGAACTGGATGGACCGGTCCAGGGTGAAGGCCCCGGGGTCGATGTAGGCGAGCAGCGGGGCGAACAGCGCGCCGCCGACGCCGGCGTAGGCCGAGCCGATGGCGAAGGCCATGAGCTTGTAGGTCCGCAGGCTCACCCCCACCACCTGGGCCCGCACTTCGTTCTCCCGGATGGCCCGGAAGGCCCGCCCCCACCGGGAGTGGAGGATCCAGTGGGCCGAGGCGACCACCAGCACGGCCCAGCCCAGGATGTAGTAGTAGTACGCGCGGTCCGACTGGAACCCGATGGGGCCCCACCGGGGTCGCGCGATCCCCGAGATCCCGAAGGAGCCGCCGGTGAGCGACTCCCAGTTCCGGAGCACCAGGAAGACGATGATGTTGAATCCCAGGGTCACCATGGCCAGGTAGTGGTGCTTGACCTTGAGGGCCGGGAACCCCAGGACGAGCCCCCAGAAGAAGGCGATGATCGCGCCGACGACCAGCCCGCCCTCGAACGGCACGCCGAGGGGGCCGAGGATCGCCACGGCGTACGCCCCGAAGGACATGAACCCGGCGTGGGCCAGGGAGATCTGCCCCGCGTAGCCGAGGGTCAGATTCAGGCCGATCGCGAGGATCAGGTAAACCAGCGTCAGGCTGGCCAGGTAGAGCTTGTACTGCTCCAGCAGCAGAGGCAACACCAGGAGGACCGCCGCCCCCGTCAGGATCCCCAGGGTCCGCCAGCCCCGCACGCGCGCCCCTCCGCTACGCCCACTCTTCCCGGACGCCCCAGAGCCCCTCGGGTTTGAGGAGCAGGACGCCGATCAAGATGACCAGGGCGAAGGCGTCGCGGAACTGGTTCGAGATGTAGGCGGCCGAATAGGTCTCGACCAGCCCCACCAGCAGCCCGCCCAGGAGGGCCCCCCGGATCTGGTTGAAGCCGCCGATGATCGCCGCGTAGAACGCCTTCAAGCCGATCCCGATGCCGATGTCGTACTTGACGAGATAGACGGGGGCGATGAGGACGGCCGCCACCGCGGTCAGCGCCGCATTCAGCATGAAGGTCAATCCCACCAGCCGGGAGACGTTGATCCCCAGGACCGGCGCGAGCTCCCGGTTCTGCGCCACCGCCTGCATCGCCCACCCCAGCTTCGTCCGCCGGATGAAGAGCTGCAGGGCCCCGATGACGAGGGCCGCCGAGAGGACGTTCATCAGCTCTTCGGACGAGAGGATCACGCCGCCCACGTGGATCGGTTCCCGGGAGAAGATCGCCGGGAACGGCAGGGCCAGCGGGGTCCAGAACTGCTGGAGCGAGTAGCGGATCAACATGCTCAGGCCGATGGTGGCGATCACCAGGGGCAAGACCCCCATCCTCAGCAGCCGGTCCACGAGCGCCTTCTTGACCAGCACGCCCAGGAGCAGGGTCGACACGATGACCGTGGCCATGAAGGCCGCGGCGAAGGGCAGGCGGAACACCGTCAGGAACAGGACCATCGTGAACGCCGGGAGGACCACGAACTCCCCCTGGGCGAAGTTGATGGTGTTGGAGGTCTGCCACAGGAGCACGAAGCCGATCGCCGCCATGGCGTAAATGGAGCCGATGGAGAGGCCGGCCACGAAGAGCTGCAGGACATCCGTCATGCTGAACGCTCCCCCTGCGACCGAAGGTTTAGTGCGGGTCCAAGGAACTTTGGCGAGGAGCGTGCCGCGGGTGGCGCCGGTGAGGACCCCGGCGCGCCGAGGCGAAGGGGGACCCCTTCGCGGTCCTGCCGCGATTCCGCGAATCGCGGCAGGGCGCGAACGGGTGACGGCGCCGAGGCGCGTCCGGGGCGAACCGGCGCCAGGACCCGCGGCACATCGCCGGAAGTGCTGGAATCGGCACTTTACCGGCAGGCGCGCTTGGTGTACGGGCCGCCCAGCATGGGCACGACCTTGATCACCCTCGTCTGCCGGTTCTGCACCTCGACGATGAAGCTGCCGCGGTCGGCGTCCCCCTTGTCGTCCACGTACATGTCCATGAGCAGCCCGGGTTCCTCGGCTACCGTGAACAGGTTGTTGCGGAGGCAGTCCCGGACCTTGGCCTGGTCGAAGGCGCCCACCCGCTCGATCGCCGCCTTCACCATGTGGGCGCCGATGTACGCCTTGAACCCGTTGTGGTCCGGGATCCTCCCGTATTTCTCCCGGAAGCGCCGGCCCACGTCCATCATGCCGGGCACGGGTGAGGCCGCGGTCATCGGCACGTGGCACCTCGCGCCGTTCATGGCATCGCCACCCGGATCAATGGCAGTCTGGGCGCAGAGGTTGTCCCCGACCGGCTCGACGTTGAGCCCCAGCTTGCGAAGCTGGATCATGATCCGCGCGTTCTCCTCCTCGTGGTTGTAGACCATGAGGTGGGTGGCCCCGGAGGCTCGCACCCGGGTGAGCTCCGGGGTGAAGTCCGCCTGCTGCGCCTCCGTGGAGATATCGGCCACGATCGACTTCCCCCGATCCTTCAGGAACTTCAGGAACATCTCCCGACCGCCCCGGCCGAACGCGTTGTTCACGTAAATCAGCGCGATCTTGTCCGCCTTGAGATCCTCCGCGAGCCAGCGGACGAGCTTGGCGAACCCGACCTGCTGCGTGAAGGACGTCAGGAAGATGTTGGGGTTTCCCTTCTGGACGATGAGCACCGACTCGGAGCCGGTGATCTGGGGGACGCCGGCCTGCCGGGCGATCTCCATGTTCGCCACGGTGCTGGAGCTGTACACCGTCCCCAGGATCGCGAAGGGGTTCTCGTTGATGGCCCGCCGCATCACCGCCACCGAGGTCGGCGGATCCGTCTGGGTATCCATGACGAAGGTCTCCAGGCGGCGCCCCAGGATTCCCCCTTTCTTGTTGATGTCCTCCACCGCCAGGTTGACCCCATCCCGCCACGTGGCGCCGACGGGGGCACCGCCCCCGGTGATCTCGGCGACGATGCCCAGCTTCACCACCTCCTGCGCCGACGCCGGTGGCGCCATTCCCGGCGCCGTGAGCAGGACAAATCCGACGAACAACAGCATCAGTCGTCGCATGGCTCTCCTCCTCGGGGCCCGCGAGGCCCCCTCCGATTTGCCTACGGGGCAGCGGCCGGCCGGGGGAGTGCCGCCAGCGCCGTCGTGAACCGGCGCGCGTAGCCGACGACGTCGCGGTCGAGCTTCCCCTCGGCCCGCCCCTTCTCGACCTTGACCGGGACCACGAAGGGGCCGTCCTCGCGCAGGATCCGGTCGTAGGTCCGCGCGAGCTCGGCCTCGTCCCGCGGCTCCAGCACCCGCTCGATCCCGGCGCCGCGGGCGATCGCGGCCACGCTCGACCGGAACGCCGTCGCCGTCGGCTGGCCGCCCGTGGTCATGTGCACCTCGTTGTCCCAGACCACCAGCGCGTAGTTCCGGAGGGCGAGCGTCGCGATCGTGCAGAGCACGCCGAGGTTCATGAGGAGCGAGCCGTCGCCGTCGAGGCAGACGACGCGCACGTCGGGCCGGGCCAGGGCGATCCCGAGCCCGATCGAGGAGCACTGGCCCATGGCCCCGAAGGTGTAGCAGTTCAGGGGCCGGTCGCCGAGCCGCTGGAGATCCAGGGTCGCCTGCCCCAGGTTCGAGACCACGACCTCGCTGGTCAGGCGCTCGAGGAGGAGCCGCGTGGCCGTCGCCCGATTCATCCGAGCTTCCCTCCCGTCAACCCGGCCGGCAGGAGGAACGCCACCGGCAGCGCCCGCGTGTAGCCGAGCTTGATCAGCCCGTCGGCCTGGGCTTCCAGGTCCGCGATCGAGCCGGGCATGGCGTGGCGGATGTCGAGCGCGTCGAGGATCCGCTCCGTCGCCTGGCCCACCGGGACCTGGGCGGGGTTGAACTCGCCGAGGTCGCCGCGGTGGCTGATCACCAGCACCACCGGGATCTGGCTCGCCACGTTGAGCGAGCCCAGGGTGTTGACGCAGTTGCCGAGGCCGCTGTTCTGCATGAGCAGGGCGCCACGCCGACCCGCCAGCCAGGCACCCGACAGGAGACCGAGGCCCTCCTCCTCCCGGCAGGTCGTGACCACGGTGCACTCCGGATCCGCCCAGAGGTGCTCGAGCACGTGGCTCACGATGTAGTCGGGAACCGTCGCGAAGAGCCGGATCCCGTTCCGGCGCAGGATGTCCGCCAGGTGCTTGGACCAGCTCGGATCCGCCATGGGCGCTCTCCTCCAGTCAGTTGAGCACGCCCCGCCACCCCCCTCTGGCCCCCCTCCCCACCGGCCGGGGGGAGGGGGGGCAATGCGGCAGGCCGCGGCGATCCGCTCGCACCTCTCAGCGGGGGTCGTGGACCGGCGCGCCCTCCACGATACCCCAATGGGGCGGAATCCGGCGCGCCGATCTCGGCCCGCCGGGCCGCCCCTCACCTGTCGCTCTTCACGGCGATGCCGAAGGCGCGCCGGACGCTGGCGAGCCCCTCCTGCTGCGCCGTCCAGAGCCGCCCGCTGATCTGGCCGCCGTCCACGACGATGTCCTGCCCGGTGATGAACGACGACTCGTCGCTCGCGAGGAACACGGCCGCGTTGGCGACGTCGTCGGGCATCCCGGCGCGCGGCAGCGGCTGGAGCGTCGCGAACCGCTCGGCGAGCCGGCCGGCAGCCGCGTCGGCCTCCGCCGGCGCCAGCCCGAGCGCCTTGAGGAGGATCCCCGTCACGATGGCGCCGGGCGAGATGCAGTTGACCCGCACGTTGTGCTCGCCGAGCTGCATGGCGACGCACCGCGTGAGCTGGACGACCGCCGCCTTGGCCGCGCTGTAGATCATCGACGAGGAATAGCCGGCCCGGGTCGCGGCCACGCTCGCGTTGTTGATGATGCTGCCGGAGCGTTGCCGCATCATGAGCGGCGCCGCCTGCTTCATGCCGAGGACGACGCTGCCGAAGTTCAGCGCCACCGCCCGCTCCATCCCGTCGACCGGGATGGTCTCGATCCCGCCGACCGGGCCGGGCCCGCCCGCGTTGTTGAACAGGCAGTCGAGCCGGCCGTAGCGGTCTGCGGCGAACGCCACCAGCCGCGCGACGTCCGCCTCGCGGGTCACGTCGGTGCGGACGAAATCGGCCCGCGGCCCGAGCACCCGGGCGAGGGCTTCCCCCTCCGCCTCGCGCCGGCCCGCGATCACGACGGCCGCGCCTTCCTCGATGAACCGCTCCGCCGTGCGCTTGCCCATGCCGCTCGTGCCACCGGTGATGATCGCCACCTTGCCCTCGAGCCTGCCCATGCCATGCCTCCCGCTGTCAGGGTTTCCGATCCCCCGGGGGCGGTCCCGCATTTCTCCGGCCTGCGAGGCACCTGCCTCCCCTCAGGGAGTTTCCCCCCTCCCAGTCCAGGATTTACCCGATTGTCCGTCCGCTCCGAAGGAGGACCATTGCCATAGCTTACGGTCCAAGGGTGGTCGGGAGGAAACGGTCGACTCCGGGCCTCTCTCTTGACGCCCAGGCCGCCCCTCGGGGTGTGAGGCAAGTAGCACCGACCTGTCCCGTGGCAAAGGAGGGCTCCACCATGGCGAAGCCTCGTACGTATTCCCGTCGACAGTTCTTCACAGTCGGTGTGACCGGTGTCGCCGCGACGGCGGTCACCGCCGCGCGCCCGGGCCGCACGATCGCCGCGGGCGTGCAGAGCCCGCCGCCGGCCGCCACCGCCCCGCGGGTGCTGCGGAAGCCGCCGCTCGCAGAGCTGGCGCGGATCGCCCACGCCTACGGGCTGGACCTGAGTCAAGAGGAGCTCGCGTCGTTCCGGGGCCTCATGGACGGCGTGCTGGCCTCGTACCGGCGGCTCGATCAGTTCGTCGAGCCCACGCTGCCCGTGAAGCACGCGCGCGACGCCGGCTACCGCCCGACGGCGTCGGAGAACAAGCTCAACGCGTGGTACTGGAGGTGCTCGGTCAAGGGCGCGCCGTCGGGGCCGCTGGCGGGGAAGAAGCTCGCCATCAAGGACAACGCGTGCGTCGCCGGCATTCCCATGATGAACGGCTCGAGCGTCCTCGAGGGGTACGTGCCGGACGTGGACGCGACCATCGTGACCCGGATCTTGGACGCCGGCGGGGAGATCGTGGGCAAGGCCGTCTGCGAGCACCTCTGCTTCTCCGGCGGCAGCCACACCTCCGACACCGGCCCCGTCCTCAACCCCCACGATCCGACGCGGTCGGCCGGTGGCTCGTCCAGCGGGAGCGCGGCGCTGGTGGTGGCGCGCGAGTGTGACATGGCGACGGGCGGCGACCAGGGCGGCTCGATCCGGATCCCCAGCGGCTGGTCGGGCGCGGTCGGCCACAAGCCGACGTACGGCCTGGTGCCTTACACCGGCGTCTTCCCGATCGAGCTGACGCTCGACCACACCGGGCCCATCGCGCGCACGGCCGCCGACTGCGCGCTCCTGCTCGAGGTGATCGCGGGTCCCGACGGCCTCGACCCGCGCCAGCCTCCCGATCTGCGCAAGGAGGCCTATACCAGGATGCTCACGGGGGATGTCCGCGGCTTGCGGATCGGAATCGTGAAGGAGGGGTTCGGCTGGCCCAACTCCGAATCCGACGTGGACGCCATGGTGCGCCAGGGCGCCCAGCGGCTGGCCCGGGCCGGCGCCACGGCGACCGAGGTCTCGATCCCGCTGCACCGCGACGGCATCCACGTCTGGAACGCCATCGCCGTCGAGGGCGCCACCATGCTGATGGTCGCCGGCAACAGCATGGGGACCAACTGGAAAGGGCACTACACGACGTCGCTCCTGGACTTCTACGGACGGAGCCGGCGGGCCCGGGCCAACGACCTTTCGGAGACGGTGAAGCTGGTCGTGCTGCTCGGCCAGTACATGCAGGACAACTACCACGGGCGCTACTACGCGAAAGCCCAGAACCTGGCCCGGGTGCTGCGGGCCGCCTACGACGAGGCCCTGCGCGGCGTCGACCTCCTGCTGATGCCCACGCTGCCGCTCAAGGCCACCCGGCTGCCGGCGCCAAACGCGAGCCGCGAGGAGTACGTGGCGCGCGCGCTCGACATGATCGCCAACACGTGTCCCTTCGACGTCACCGGGCATCCGGCGGTGACCGTGCCCGCCGGGATGTCGACGGGGCTCCCGGTGGGCATGATGCTGATCGGCCGCCACTGGGAGGACGGGACGGTCTTGCGGGCCGCCGACGCCTTCCAGCGCGCCTCCTGATCGCGGGGCGCAGTGGAGGGCGCCGGGGGGGCTTGGGGTCGGTCCTCCCGACGAAGCACGCACCCTCCGTCGAAAGCGCCTGGTCAGCCGCGGCCGATGAAGGGCATCCTGGTCGCCATGACCGTCATGAACTGGACGTTCGCCTCGAGCGGCAAGCTCGCCATGTAGACCACCGCCTTCGCGACGTGGGCCACGTCCATCAGCGGCTCGACCTTGGTCGACCCGTCCGCCTGCGGCACCCCCTGCGCCATCCGGGCCGCCAGCTCCGTGAGCGCGTTGCCGATGTCGATCTGGCCGCAGGCGATGTCGTACTTCCGCCCGTCCAGGGACGTGGATCGGGTGAGGCCCGTGATCGCGTGCTTGGTCGCGGTGTAGGGCGCCGAGTTCGGCCGGGGCGCGTGCGCCGAGATCGAGCCGTTGTTGATGATCCGCCCGCCCCGGGGGTCCTGGCTCTTCATGAGCTTGAAGGCTTCCTGGGTGCACAGGAACGCCCCCGTCAGGTTGATGTCCACCACCGCCTTCCACTGCTCGTAGCTCAGCTCCTCGAGCGGGATCCCCGGCGCGCCGATCCCGGCGTTGTTGAACAAGAGGTCGAGGCGGCCGAACTTCTCCTTCGTCCGCGCGAAGAGGGCCCGGACCGACTGTGGATCGCTCACGTCGGTGGGCACGACCAGCGCCCGTGCCCCCGCCGGCTCCGCCTCTGCCAGGGCCTGCTCCAGCCGCTCCGTGCGCCGTCCGGCGAGCGCGACCTGATACCCTTCCCCGAGGAGCGCGAGCGCGACCGCCTTGCCGATGCCGCTGCCCGCGCCCGTCACGATGGCCACCTTGGTGGGCGAGTTCATCGTCCAGCCTCCGTTGGGTTGACGTTCGGGTCCCACCACCGCTCGATCTCCCGCCGCAGGGTCCCCGGATCGCCGTGGGTCGCCTCCACCATCTCGACGAACCGGGCCGCCTCGTCGCCGGTCGGGACGAGATCCCGCGTCGGCACGCGAAAGTCGTAGACCGAGAATGCCCCGGTCGGCAACAGCGTGTCGAGCGGGACCGTCCACGCGCGCCGTCGAGCCAGGACGCGCAGGTAGACGCGCTCGTAGAGGTCCGGGTCATACGGCACCTCGGCGACCGGGTCCGGCGGCGCGTCCACGAGGCCGAGGGCGTGGGCGACCGACACGAGCTGCCGCCAGAGGTCGCGAAGCACCTCCGGCGGTGCGTCCTCCGCCTCGCGGTGGTGGAGGGGGCGTCCCGCCCGCCGCGCGCGTTCGGCCTCGAGATGGCGCCGCACCTCGCGGGACGGCACCGGGACGACGAAGCGCGTCCCGTCGGCCGCCAGCAGCGGCTCGGCCGCGTCGTCGCTGGGATGGGCCAGCTCGACGAGACGATGACCGACGAAGGGCGTCTCGCCGATCAGGAGGTGCTCGGCGCCGGCGTGCTCCCGGTCCCAGCGCACCAGCGCCCGGCGCGCCCACCGGCCCACGGCCAGCCGAATGACGCCGTGGGTCACGCCCCGATCTTGCGGGTAGCGCCGCCCGGGCCCGCTCGCCTCGAACACGGGACGGGCCACGTCCCACTGGAGCAGGTGGACCCGGCGCCCCGTGCCGTGGGCGAGGTGGGCGAGCTGATGGATGAGGAGACTCTTGCCGGTGCCGGGGAGCCCGGCGACGAAGACGAGCCGCCCCGTCTCCGCCAGCGCGCGCAGCGCCGAGTAGAGCCGGGGAGCTCCCTGGATGACGAGGTCTCCCGGAGTGCCCGGTGTGTCCATGGCCAGGGCCGCTATCGCGCGGCTGCGAACTCGCTCATCGGCCTCCAGCGGAAGCTAGCCCGCGGGCGACGGACTGTCAATCGAGGTGTTGTGCCCCCTGGCGAACGCTTGACCGCATTCCGGCTCGCGGGCTAAGCTTGCGGCGCAGCACGGCCGGACGACCCCATGGCACGCGAGCGGCTCCTGACCACCGTCGTGGGCAGCTATCCCCAGCCGGACTGGCTGGTGGACCGCGACACGCTCAAGGGCCGCCTGCCGCCCCGTGTGCGGGCGCGGGAGCTGTGGCGGGTGGACCAGCGATGGCTCGAAGAGGCCCAGGACGACGCCACGCTCCTGGCCATCCGGGACATGGAGCGGGCCGGGATCGACGTGATCACGGACGGCGAGATGCGGCGCGAGAGCTACTCGAACCGGTTCGCCACCGCCCTGGACGGGATCGACATCGACAGGCCCGGCGTCGCGCTGGACCGGACCGGGCACCCGAATCCGGTCCCGCGCATCGCCGGCCCGATTCGGCGGACGCGCCCCGTGCTCGTGCGCGACGTCGAGTTCCTGCGAGCGAACACCGACCGGCGGATCAAGATCACCCTCCCCGGTCCGTTCACGATGACCCAGCAGGCACAGAACGACCACTACCCCGACGACGAGCAGGCGGCCATGGACTACGCGGTGGCGGTGAACGCGGAGCTCAAGGCCCTCAAGGCCGCGGGGGCCGACGTGGTCCAGCTCGACGAGCCGTACCTGCAGGCGCGGCCGGAAAAGGCGCGCCTGTACGCGATCCGCGCCATCAACCGGGCGCTCGAGGGCGTCCCGGGGCCGACGGCGCTGCACACCTGCTTCGGCTACGCGCACGTCGTCAAGCAGCGGCTCCCGGGCTACACGTTCTGGAAGGAGCTGAACGACTGCGCCGTCGAGCAGCTCTCGATCGAGGCGGCCCAGCCGGACCTCGACCTCGAGATCCTCCGCGAGCTCCCCACCAAGACGATCATCCTCGGCGTGCTGAACCTCGACGACCCGGCGATCGAGACGCCTGACGTCGTGGCGCGCCGGATCGAGACGGCGCTGAAGGTCGTCCCGGCGGAGCGGCTCCAGGCCGCGCCCGACTGCGGCATGAAGTATTTGTCGCGACCGGTGGCCTTCGGGAAGCTCCAGGCCCTGGTCGGCGGCGCCCGGCTCGCCCGCGGCGCCTGACCCGATGCCCAGCGGGTGGGGAGGGGGGGCCGGGGGGGGGTGGAGGGAGGGTAAGAAGCTCATGAAGTTCGGGATCGACTACTTCCCCGACGCGGTTCCGGGCAGGGTCTCCGGGCGGCAGTACTTCGAGGACGTGCTCGACCTCGTCGAGGTCGCCGACGCGCTCGGCTACGACAGCGTCAAGATCGTCGAGCACTACTTCACGTCCTACGGCGGCTACAGCCCCGACCCCTGCCTGTTCCTGGCCGCGGCCAGCCAGCGGGCGAGGCGGATGCGTCTGGTGACGGGCGCCGTCCTCCCCGTCTTCAACCACCCCCTGAAGCTGGCGGGCCAGCTCACCATGCTCGACGCCATCAGCGGCGGCCGGCTCGACGCCGGCATCGCCCGCGCGTTCCTCCCGTACGAGTTCGACGCGTTCGGGATCTCGATGGAGGAGAGCCGGGCCCGGTTCGAGGAAGGGATCCAGGCGCTGCTCCGCCTGTGGACCGAGGAGAACGTGACCTTCGAGGGGAAGTTCCACAGGTTCAAGAACGTCACCTCCCTCCCGCGCCCGACCCAGAAGCCGCACCCGCCGATCTGGATCGCCGCGGTGGTCACCCCCGAGTCCTTCGTCTGGACGGGCGAGAAGGGCTACCACCTCATGTGCGTCCCCTACCTCGGCGAGCACCACGAGCTAGCCGAGAAGCTCCACCTCTACCGCCAGGCCTACCGCGACCACGGTCACGAGGCGAAGGGGTCGGGCGAGGTGATGATGGTCCTCCACCTCTACGTGGCGCCGACGCGGAAGGAAGCTCGGGAGGAATGCCGCCCCTACATGGAGCAGTACCTCCGGAACTTCCGCGCGTCGGCGAAGTCCTGGACGGGGCGGCAGTCGGGGCAGTACAAGCCGTACTCGGCGCTCGAGCAGATGCTGAACGACATCACGTACGAGCGGGTCCTCGACGAGATACGCGCGATCATCGGGGACCCGGACGACTGCATCCAGCAGCTCGACTACGTCCGGAGCACCTTCGGCGAGGTCTACCCGACGTTCCAGATCAACTTCGGCATGATGGAGAAGGCCCGGGCGCGGCGGAGCATCGAGCTGTTCGCCCGGCACGTCATGCCGCGCTTCCGCTAGGAGAGACGGTCATGGCGACGAAGCCGACCGCGACGACCGCCCGGGTCGAGGACGCTGAGGTCTTCTACAAGGAGCTGGAGCGGAACCACTTGGTGGCGCTCTGGAACGTCACCAAGAGTCTCCTGCCGAAGGAGCCGAAGAGCCGGTGTGTGCCGTGGCTCTGGCGTTGGGAGACGCTGCTGCCGCTGGTCCGGCGAGGGGCGGAGCTGGCGCCGCTCTCCCGGGCGGCCGAGCGGCGCGTCCTCGGCTTCATCAACCCGGGACTGCCCGACCGCTACGGAGCCACGCACACCCTGTGGGCCGGCTTCCAGTACGTCCTGCCGGGCGAGGTGGCGCCGGCTCACCGGCACTCGCCGGCCGCGATCCGATTCGTCATCGAGGGCGACGGCGCCTTCACCACGGTCGACGGCGACAAGTGCGTCATGAGCCGCGGTGACCTCGTCCTGACCCCGCCGTGGACCTGGCACGACCACGGCAACGAGAGCCGCGAGCCCATGATCTGGCTGGACGGGCTCGACCTGCCGATGGTGGCCGAGCTGGAGGGCCAGTTCTACGAGCCCTTCCCCGCGGAGTCCCAGCCGATTGCGAAGCCGGTCGGCGACTCCGAGCGCCGCTACGGGATCGGCCAGCTCCGGCCCACCTGGGAGAAGTGGGCGGGGCCGTTCTCGCCGCTCCTCAACTACAAGTGGGCGCAGACGGAGGAGGCGCTGCGCCGGCTCGCCTCCGTCGCCGGGGGCGCGAGCCCGTTCGACGACGTGGCGATGGAGTACATCAATCCCCACACCGGCGGGCCGCTCATGCCGACCCTCGCCTGCTGGGTCCAGCTCCTCCGTCCCGGCGTCCGGACGAAGGCGCACCGCCACACGGGCAGCGCGGTCTACTTCGTCTTCGAGGGTCGCGGGGCGAGCGTGATCGACGGCCAGCGCTTCGACTGGCGGAAGGGGGACCTCTTCGTGGTCCCGACCTGGACCTGGCACGAGCACGCGAGCGCGGATGGCGAGGCGATCCTCTTCTCGGTCCACGACACACCGGTCATCCAGGCGCTCGGGCTCCACCGCGAGCAGGCCTACCGCGAACACGACGGACACCAGCCGGTGACCCGCGTCTTCGAAGGCTGAGGACGGAGGGCTCCCTCTCCCCCGCTGGGGGAGAGGGTCAGGGTGAGGAGGCGTCGCGAAGATGCGCTTGGTCGTCTACGACGACGGCAAGGTCGGGGTCCTGCGCGGCGACACGGTCGTGGACGTGAGCGACCTGGTCGGCGCCGGCGGCGCCGAGTGGCCGCCCGTCTTCATGCTCCGGGCCATCGCCGCCTTCGACCGGCTGCGGCCCCGGCTCGAGGAGGCCGGCCGGAGCCGCGAGGGCCGGCCGCTCGGCCGCGTGGGGCTCCGGGCGCCCGTGGTCTTCCCGAGCAAGGTCATCGCGGCGCCGGTCAACTACCGGGCGCACCAGGAGGAGATGCGGCCGCTGATCAAGGGCGAGCTGCACGCGATCGAGAAGTACGGCGTGTTCCTGAAGGCCCCGTCCTCGATCGTCGGGCCCGGGGCGACCATCGAGCTGCCCTTCCCGGACCGGCGGACCGACCAGGAGGTGGAGCTCGGTGTCGTCATCGGGAAGACGGCGCGCGACGTGGACCGCGCCGAGGCCTTGGCGTACGTCTTCGGCTACACCGGCGTCCTCGACATCACGGTCCGCGGCGACGAGGACCGCTCGACCCGGAAGTCCTTCGACAGCTTCACACCCGTCGGGCCGGTCCTGGTCACCGCCGACGAGATCCCGGATCCGCACGCGCTCCAGCTCCAGTGCTGGGTCAACGGGGAGCGCCGCCAGACCGGCAACACGCGGGATATGATCTGGAACATCCCGCGGCTCGTGGAGTTCGCGTCCTCCGTGATGACGCTCCACCCGGGCGACCTCATCTCCACGGGGACGCCCGAGGGCGTGGGGCCCCTCAAGCCGGGGGACGAAATCACGATCGAGGTCGAACGCGTCGGCAGGATGTCGGTCCACGTCGCGGCGCGCAAGCGCTGAGGAGGCGACCATGTTCCAGCGGCTCGAGGGCGGGGAGCGGTGGGCAGTGGTGATCCTGCAGGTCTTCCTCGGTTTCATCTTCGTGATGCACGGGGCCCAGAAGCTCTTCGGGCCCTCCTTCTACGGGTTCCCCTGGGAGGGCTATCTGGGATTCTTCTCCAAGTTTGGGATCACGCCGGCCCCCCTGTGGGTGTGGGTGGTCACGATCACCGAGTTCTTCGGCGGCCTCTGCATCGTTTTCGGGTTTCTGACGCGCTTCTGGGCCGCGGGCCTGGTGATCGACATGACCGTGGCCATCCTGAAGATCCACATCAACGTCGGGTTCTTCTGGCTGACGCCGGGGGGCGGCCTGGAGTTCCCGTTGACGCTGGGCGTGGTGGCGCTGGTCCTGTTCCTCATGGGGCCCAGCTTCCTGTCGGTGGACCGGGCGATCGGCCTCGAGCGCCGGACTTCGTAGGAGGACAACCAATGATCCGACCGAGACAGCTTCCCGCGGTTCTGGTCGCCCTCTTCGCCGCGCTCGCGGTCCTGCCGGCCGCCGAGGCCCAGCGTCCCGACCGCGTCAAGATCGGCGGCACGGTCCCCGTCACCGGCCGCTTCTCGAGCGACTGGGGCCCGGGCGTCAGCGAGTTCATGAAGGCCTGGGAGAAGCTCGTCAACGCCGACGGCGGCGTCTTCGTCAAGGAGTACAACGCGAAGCTCCCGATCGAGCTGGTCCTCTACGACGACGAGTCGAGCCCCGAGAAGTCGGTGGAGCTGTACGAGAAGCTGGCGGCGGTGGACAAGGTGCACCTCTTCATCGGCCCGGGGTCGAGCCCCATCACGCTCCGGGCGTCGACCGTGGCCGAGCGGCTGAAGATCCCGATGCTGCTCGTCGAGGCCAACAGCCCGATCATCTACGCCCGGGGCTTCCAGTGGATCGCGGGCGTGGACCGGCCGGCCCAGTACTGGTCGATCCCGTACTTCGACCTGATCAAGGGACTGAACGAGAGGAAGGTCGTCAACTACCGGACGATCGCGTTCCTGATCGAGGACCACCCGCACACCAAGGACATCGCGGAGGGCTCGATCGAGCTGGCCAAGAAGGCCGGGCTCGAGGTCGTCGCCACCGAGTCGGTGCCGTTCCAGACGAGCGACTTCTCCGCGGTGATCGCGAAGTTCAAGCAGCTCAACCCGGACATCGTCTACTCCTCGGGCTGGACGATCACCAGCGTCCCCTTCGTCAAGCAGATGAACGAGCTGGGGTTGAAGCCCAAGGAGCTCCACGTCATCCACCTGATCCCCGAGTTCGGGCAGCTGGTCGGGCCCAAGCTGGCGGAAGGCGTGACCGGCGAGACCCACGTCGCCCGGAAGCACCTGGACCAGCGGTACCTGGCGATTCTCAAGCAGCTCAAGGTGGACGACCCCTACCCGTTCAAGTCGCTGGTCCTCCCGATCCGCTACCTGGCGCTCGAGACGCTGCGCCGGGCCATCGAAGCGGCAGGGACGCTGGACCGCGAGAAGTTCATGGCGACGCTCCGGACGCTCCAGTTCGACACGCCGCACGGCCCGCACCGGATCAACTACAACGTGAAGCTCGGGACCCGCGTGCTGAACGGGATGGGCGAGAAGTACCTCTATGCGGGCCAGTTCCAGGGCGGCAGGATCCAGATCCTCTCGCCGGCCGGCGCGGCCGACGGCCCCTACAAGCCCACGCCGCGGCAGTGAAGGCCACGCGCCAGCCTGACACGCAGGCCGCCCGAGGCGACCGTGCCGCATGGTAAAGTCGGAATGTCATGGGAGCGTTTTCCGTAGAGATTCACGTGCGTCCCATGGGGGTCGGCGACCGGCCCTCAGCGGCGGTCAAGTGCCTCGCGGACACCGGCGCCGCCTTCTGCCAGTTCCCAGGCTCCGTCCTCACCAGCATCGGGGTCACTGCGGACCGGCACGTTCCCGTGGTCCTGGCCGATGGCACCCGGCGAGAGCAGCCTGCGGCATGGGTCGAGGTTCGGTATCGGGACCTCACAGCTTTCACGCTGGTCCTGTTCGGCGGGGAGAACGGGCTGGCGCTCCTCGGCGCTCACGCGCTCGAAGGGCTGGGGCTGGCGGTGGACCCCGTCAGGAAGGTCCTCGAACCGTCTCGCTTTCCGCTGGCGTAGGCGTCCAGCCTGCGCGATCGATACGCCCCGGCTACCGGAGTCTTCCCCTCATCGCCGCCTGATGGGGCGCTAGTGGCGCTCCTCGAAATCCAGGGCGTCTCCAAGCGCTTCGGTGGCGTCCGGGCGCTCAACGACGTCAGCCTCCAGGTCGCAGCCGGGCAGGTCGTCGGCCTGATCGGTCCGAACGGCGCCGGCAAGACGACGCTCTTCAACGTCGTCGCGGGCGTCCTCCGGCCCGAGGCCGGCCGCGTCCTCTTCCACGGCCGCGACGTGACGGGGCTGCCGCCCCACGCGGTCTGCCACGCCGGGATCGCGCGGACCTTCCAGATCGTTCAACCGTTTTCCCGGCTCTCGGTGGTCGAGAACGTGGTCGCGGGCTGCCTCTTCGGTCGCCGCGGCGCGCGCGGGATGGGGCGCGCCGCGGCCGAGACGGAGGCCCACGGCCTCCTCGAGCACGGCAAGCTCGCCGCCAAGGCCGGGTGGCCGGCCGGCACGCTCACGCTCTCCGAGCGCAAGCGCCTCGAGATGGTCCGGGCCCTGGCCACCGGCCCCGACCTCCTCCTCCTCGACGAGGTCCTGGCCGGCCTGAACCCGCAGGAGACCGAGGAGATGGCCGGGATCATCCAGCGGCTCGGCCGCGAGCTGGGGCTCGCCATCATCCTGATCGAGCACAACGTGCGCGCGGTCATGACGCTGTCCGAGCAGGTGGTCGTCCTGAACTACGGGACCGTCATCGCCCGCGGCGACCCGGCCACGGTCGCCCGGGATCCCGCCGTGATCGCCGCGTACCTCGGGGACCGCCGGCAGTGAGGGCTTCCCGTGCTTGAGGTGCGCGACCTGACGGTCGCCTACGGCGACCTCCGCGTCCTCTGGCAGGTGAGCTTCGCGGTCCGCGCCGGAGAGCTGGTCGCGCTCATCGGGCCGAACGGCGCCGGGAAGAGCACGGTCCTCAAGGCCATCGCCGGGCTGGTCGGCGTGGACGCGGGATCGGTGACGCTCGACGGCGCCCCGCTCCTCGGCGAGCCGCCCCACACGCGGATCCGTCGGGGCCTCAGCCTGGTCCCCGAGGGGAGGGGTCTCTTCCCCGCCATGACCGTCGAGGAGAACCTGCAACTGGGCGGGTTCGCCGTCCCGCCGCCCGACGGCCTCGCGCGCGCGCTGGAGCGCATCTACGCCCTGTTCCCGGTCCTCGCCGAGCGGCGGCGGCAGGTCGCCGGGGCCCTGTCCGGGGGCGAGCAACAGATGCTCGTCATCGGGATGGGGCTCGTCTCCCGCCCTCGCCTCCTCGCACTCGACGAGCCGTCGCTCGGGCTGGCGCCTCTCGTCGTGGACCGCCTCTACGACGCGGTCGCGCGGCTCAAGCGGGATGGGCTCACGATCCTCCTCGTGGAGCAGCAGGTCTTCCTCGCCCTCGGGCTGGCGGACCGAGCCTACGTCATCGAGACGGGGCGCATCCGCCAGGAAGGGAGCGGCGCCGCGCTCCTCGCCGATGCGCACATCCAGCGGCACTACCTGGGCGTCGCGTGAGACCTCCGGGACCCCCCACACCCCCGGCCCCTCCCACCCTTCGGGGGGAGGGGGGGCGCGCCAACGCGCACATCCAGCGGCACTACCTGGGCGTCGCGTGAGACCTCCGGGACCCCCCACACCCCCGGCCCCTCCCACCCTTCGCGCTGCCGCGCACATCCCGCAGGACAACCTCGGCGTCGCATGACCCTGCAAACGGTCCTGGACCTGTTGCTGGGCGGCATCTCGCTGGGCGGGATCTACGCTCTGGTCGCCTTCGCGCTGTCGCTCTCCCTCGCGACCACGCACGTGTTGAACGTCGCGCACGGGAGCTTCATGGTCCTGGGGGCGGCGCTCGCGACGCTCCTCGTGCAGGTGGCGGGGGTCGGCTGGCCGCTCGCGGCCGTGCTGTTGCTGGTGAGCTTCGTCGTCCTCGGCCTCGGCTTCGAGGCGGCCTTCGTCCGCCCGTTCGCCGCCAGGTCGCCGGAGGAGATCCTCGTCGGGTCCATCCTGGTGACCTTCGGCTTCGCGCTCGCCGTGGAGGCCCTCCTCGGCTACTACTGGGCCCGGCTGGTCGATCCGCAGCCCTCGTTCTCGCTGACGTTCCCGCTCGCGCGCGTCACGCTCGGCGGCTTCGCCGTCTCGGGGACGCGGCTGCTGATCCTCGTCGTCGCGACGGGGGCCATCACCGCCTTCCACGTCTTTCTGCGCCGGAGCGCGCTCGGCCGCGCGGTGCGGGCCGTCGCCCAGAACTACGCGGCCGCCGTCATCCTCGGCGTCAACCCACGCCTGGTGTCGCGGGCGATCTACCTGACCGGGATCCTGGCCACTGCGACGGGCGGCGTCCTGCTCGCGCTGGCGATCCCCCTGGAGCCCTACTCGGGGCTCCGGCTCACGCTGGTGGCGATGACGATCGTCGTGATCGGCGGCGTCGGGAACCTCCCGGGCGCGCTCTTCGGAGGCGGGCTCCTCGGCGTGGCCGAGGTGATCACGGCGTACGCGCTCGGCTCGGTCTGGGCGCCGGTGGTGTCGCTCCTCGTGTTCTTCACGGTCCTGGTGATCCGACCCGAGGGCCTCTGGGGCCGGCGCCGGGCATGATCCGCGCGCTGGGCGTCCTGGCCGTCCTCGTCGCGCTCGCGATCCCGGTCCTCGGGACGCGCGACCTCGTCACCGCGACGTTCTTCACGTTCCTCTACATCGTCCTGGCCCTGAACTACGACATCCTGGGGGGCTTCCTCGGCTACATGAACCTGGGGCAGGGCGCGTTCTTCGGCCTCGCCGCCTACGTCACCGTGATCCTGCTGAACTCGGGGTGGCTGGACGGGCTCGGCCGCGGCGACATGGTCGCCGCCGCCGTCGGCGGCGCCGCGGCGACGGCGGCCGTCGCGTTCGTGTTCGCCTACCCGCTCTTCCGCCTGAGCGGCGCCTACTTCGCGATGGCGACCTTCGCCATGGTGCTCCTCACCCGGCACTTCATCCTGAACCTCCCGGCCCTCACGGGCGGCTCCTACGGCATCTACGTGAACCCGCGCCACTTCCTGAGCCTCTACCTGGCCTACTTCCTCGCCCTCGGGCTGCTCCTCGGCTCCGCGGCGCTCAACCGCGCCCTCGCCCGGAGCCGCCTGGGCCTGGCGGTCACCGCCATCCGGGAGAGCGAGCCGGCAGCCGCCGCGATCGGCCTCGACCTCTTCCGCGTGAAGCGCCGCGTCCTGGTCCTGAGCGCGGTCCCCTCGGCGCTCGCGGGCGCCGTGTTCGGCCTCCAGGCCGGCTACATCGACGTCGACGCGGCGATGGGCGTGGACAAGACGCTCCTCCCGGTGATCATGGCACTGATGGGCGGGAGCGGGCTCGTCGCGGGACCGGTGGTCGGCGGGCTCCTGATCCGCGCGCTCGACGTGCTCCTCAAGAACTACCTGCACCTCGCGGTGCCCGCGCTGGCGGTCTACGGGCTCATCCTGCTCGGGATCGGCCTCCTGATGCCCCAGGGGGTGCTCAACGTCAGGCGCCTCCGGCCCCGGCCCGCTCGGTGAGCGTCCCGCGCGCCTCCGGCCCCACCGCGGGGCCCGTCACCGCCGCGCGGGCGAAGCGGTCAGGTGCGCGATCACCTCGCGCTGATGGTCGAGGAACTCCACCCGCAGGGGGTCCCGCATCCGGGGCAGGCTGATCGGGAGCTCCGCCCTCACCGTCCCCGGGTGCGAGGTGAGGACCACGATCCGGTCGGCGAGATAGCGGAACGCCTCCCACAGGGAAGCCCGGGCCGCGAGGGAGCTGATATCCAGGAGCCCCATCTGAGGGACTGTCGCCGCCGGCTGCGCCTCGGCGGCGAGGGGCGCCGCCAGGAGGGCGAGGACGAGCGGGCCGATCGGCGCGACGGTTCTCCGAATCATGGGCGCTCCCACGGACGGCTATTCCCCAGCGGTCTCCGAGGCAGTGTCAGCCAGCTGCCAGCTCCTTGCCACCACCAGAGGAAGTCGCCGAGGGTCGGCATCGGCTCGGATCGACCGGAAGGAGCAGCTCAGGTCGCCAGCGGAACCAGCCGGGACCTCCGGATTCGCTGGTCCCGGGTCACCAGGGGCACGCGATGCACGACGCTGGTGGCACCGATGATTTCGTCCGCCGGGTCGCCGCGGAAATCCAGCCCCCGAATCGCCCGGCAGACATCCAGGGTCAGAGGCCAGGTCGGGATGCGGGCCAGGGTCCGCACCAGCTCCCTGTCGTCGAGATCGACGTCGATTCGACCCAGCTCGGCGAGCTTTCCGATCTCCCAGATGACGATGGCCGAGATGCTCCACGTCTCACGGGAGAGGAGCGCTGCCTCGCGCCTGGTCAGCTCGCCAGCGAGGGCGAAGAGAAGGATGTGCGTGTCAAGATTGAGCATTCCACCGTAGCCCGGTGGAGCGGATGTCTCCCTTGATCTTGATCTTGCCCTTGAAGCTGCCGATGAGCGCGCGAGAGTCGGCTTCGATCGGGACCAGCTTGGCGATCGGCTTTCCGTGCTTGGTGATGACGATCCCTTCCGGGTCCACGTTCTCGAGCAGGGCCAGGCACTGCTGCTTGAACTGGGTTGCCGCGATCGTCTTCATGGGTCGATCGTACGACAGGTCAGAAAATCTGTCCAGTCAGGCGCTCGGGTAGGGGCCCGCCCGGGCCGGGGTAGAACAGCCCGGACTTCAACGCGACCACCGACAGACTCCCCCAGATGTTCACCTGGAAGCCGAGCCGCACCGGCTCGGCGGCCGGCGCCTCGCGGCGGGCGAGGAGGAGTCCGACCGCCGCGCCACCCAGCCCGGCCACGAACGCCCGTCGATCCATGGCGCCCCTCCTGTGGCTCCTAGAGCCCGAGGTAGCGGGCCTTCACCTCTTCGTTCTGCCAGAGCGCACCCGGCGCGCAGGAGTGCACGATCCGGCCGCGCGAGAGGACGTGCACCTGATCGGTCACCTTGAGGGCCAGCGGGATGTTCTGCTCGACGAGCAGGATCGAGAGCCCCCGCGCCTTGAGGTCGGCGATGACGCGGCCGACCTCCCGGACCAGGAGCGGCGCCAGGCCCTCGGTCGGCTCGTCCATGAGCAGGAGGTCGGGATTGCTCATCAGGGCGCGGGCGATCGCCAGCATCTGCTGCTCGCCCCCGGAGAGCTTCCCGGCTCGGTGCTCCGCGCGCTCTCCGAGCCGCGGGAAGAGGGCCATCACCCGCTCGACGGTCCACGGTCCGCCGTTCCCCCGGGCCGCCACCGCGAGGTTCTCGGCCACGGTAAGCGAGGGAAACACCCGCCGGCCTTGAGGCACGAGCCCCATCCCCAGCCCGACCGCGCGGTGGGACGGCCAGCCGGTGATGTCCCGCCCTTTGAAGAGCACCTGGCCACCCCGGGGCGGCGTGAACCCGATGACGGAGCGGATCAGCGTGGTCTTCCCCATGCCGTTACGCCCGAGGATGCCGACGACCTGGCCGCGGTCCACCTGCAGCGAGACGCCCTGGAGGACGTAGCTGTCCCCGTAGTAGGTGTGGATGTCCCGGACCTCCAGCACGCCGATCCCCTCTCGCCGCGGGCAGGATAGGATACGGGCGGGCCGACCGCAACCTCCCTCTCCCGTCCAGAGAGGGTCGGGGCGAGGGTGGCATGGGGCGCATGCGTCTCCCCTCACCCGTGTGGGCATTTCCGGGGCGGGCCGGCCCACCGCGCCCGATGAAGCCGCTTCGCGCGGCGGGGCTTCAGCCGGTGGCGTCCGGCGGCCGGCCGCCGGGAGCTCGATGCGGCTCCCCTTTGGTTGTCCCGAAAGCATCTGCGACCGGGGAGCCATAGGCAAGCGCGAGGATCGCGCCTCCGAGCATCGTCTGGAGAACCGCGAGAAGCGACGCGAGGCCGTACCCGAAGGATCCTCCACCAAACGTGTACTGCAAGAGCGCCCAGGCCCACGAAATGAGATACAGGTGTCGGGCCAGCCGCCACGGCACGAGCAGGCCCAGCAACGCAACGACGCTGAGAACGAGCATGAACGGATAGAGGTCCCGAGCAAGGTCCCGCAGCGCGCGGGAGTAGTGCAGGGTCTCCAGGAAGGCACGCACCTCTGTCGGCGCGTCCGCGGCCAGGGATCCGCCGAGCAGGGCGTTGACGAACAGGAGTGCCAGCTCCGCCAGGACCAGACCACGAAACACCCCCAGGCCGCGACCCGGAGGAAGGACCCGCGGGGCCTGAGATTCATCGGGCACACTCGATGCCCAGGCGGCCTCCACAGCGGCGTCGTCGAGCCCGCCTGCATCCGCCTGCGCGAGCAACGCCCTGGCTTCGTCCGCTGGGCTCCGGTCAACTTGAAGCTCGACCGGGCCCACGACGGGGCTGAAGCCGGTACCGATCCGTCCTGCGGCAAAGAGATCCTGAAGCCCTTCTCCCTTGGCGAAGCAGGGGATTCCTGCGCTGTCGAACAGCGAGCGAGCGCGAGCCGGGAGGGATCGGTGCTCGTCAGAACGGTGACCAGCTCCGCAAAGGCCGGCGGCCGGCTCTGGCCACCGGCGCTCGGTCAACGAGAGGGACTCGGCAGTCGGCGCACTCGACGAAGTCCGCTCGGTACTCAGCGCCGCACTCGGGGCAAAACATAGGGGCCTCCGCCGCCGGAGCCGTGCGGCAATGCTCGCTCGCCGGCTCGGACGATACACCGGGCATTCCGCACGGGCAATAGCCGGCGCCGACCACTCCTTTCGCGACGCCCGCCCGGGCGGGCGCGGCCCCGGGTGCCGACCTGCCGCGTACCGAAACGTCCTGGTGTATGCTAGCATACGTATGCGTCATCCCGGGGGTCCCGATGAAACGAACAACGATATTTGCCGATGAAGAGGTCCTCAAGACGTTGCGCGAGATTGCCAGGCGCGAGAACAGCACACTGTCCGACACCATCAGAAAGGCGCTGAGCCAGTACGTCTCGCGTCGCCAGGCGAGGCGGTCTCGCCTCTCTCTCATCGGAATTGGCCGCAGCGGACGGAAGGACATTGCCGAGCACGGTGAAGAGTTGCTCAGCAAGGGGTTCGGTCGCTGATGCCGCCGATCCTGATGGACACCGGACCGCTCTATGCGATGGCGGATCGAGACGATGACTGGCATCCCCGAGTGATCAGGTTCCTCCATCGCTCACGCGATGACCTCGTCGTACCGGTCGCAGTGCTGCCGGAGGCCGCCTACCTCCTCGCCGCTCACCTGGGGCCAGGGGCCGAGCAGAAACTGGTTCGAGCGGTCGTGAACGGCGAGATTCTCGTCGAGCAGCTCACCCTCCAAGATCTGCGACGCACCCTCGAGCTGCTCAACCGTTATGAGGCGGCTCGAATCGGGTTTGTCGATGCCACGGTGGTTGCAACGGCCGAGCGCTTGAGGATCACCCGCATATTGACGACCGACCGACGCGATTTCTCTCTCATTCGTCCCCGTCACTGCAAAGCGTTCGAGCTGCTGCCCTAGTTCCCGCCCTCAGCCCCTCCCCTGCCACGTGGCGCCTCTTCGGGGCGGCCGGCCGGCTGAGAGCGGAGCACGTCGTCTGGCCTCAGCGCCCGGCGCGACGCTCCCACGCGACGATCTCGTGTCGCTGAGTGCCAAGACCCGTGATTCCCATCTCGACCACGTCGCCGGGTTCGAGGTAGCGCGGCGGCTTCAGGCCGTGCGCCACGCCTGCCGGCGTGCCGGTCGAGATCACGTCGCCGATACGAAGCGACATGAAGCGACTCACGTAGGCGACGAGGGCGACAACAGGAAAGATCATCTTGGCCGTGTGGCCGTGCTGCCGGCGCTCGCCGTTGACGGTGGTCCACAGCTCGAGCCCTGCGGATCGCCGATCTCGTCGGCGGTGACCAGCCAGGGGCCAATGGGGCCGAAGGTGTCCGCGCTCTTTCCTTTCGTCGTGGTGCCGCCGTGCTCCATCTGGAACGCGCGCTCCGACACGTCATTCGCCAGGCAGTAGGCGGCGATGTACCTCCGCGCATCGGCCTCGTCGACGCACACGGCGTCGCGCCCGATCACCGCCCCGAGCTCGACTTCGTAGTCGAGCTTGGTCGCGCCCCGTGGGCGCACGATGGGGTCGTACGGGCCGCACACGGCGCTGGTCGCCTTCAGGAAGACCATCGGCTCCGTCGGCAGCTCCCGGCCGACCTCGGCCGCGTGGTCGGTGTAGTTGAGGCCGATGCAGACCACCTTGCCGACGCCGGCCAGCGGGCAGCCGAGGCGCGGGCGGCCGCGCACGACCGGGAGCCGCGAGAGATTCAGCGCCCGGAGCCGCCGCACTCCCGCGAGCCCGAGGGTGGCCGGCGTGATGTCCTCGACGACCTTCGACAGATCCCGGAGTTTGCCCGCGTCATCCAGGAGGCCCGGTTTCTCAGCACCGGATCGGCCATACCGCACGAGTTTCATCACGGACTCCTTCCATCGACGCACGGAGGCTCATCGCCGCGTTCAGCGCGACTCGCGCTCCACGAGGTGCACCAGGACACCGCCCAGGCTCTGTCGCTGCAGGAACGCGATGCGCGCGCGGCGTGAGCCCGGCCGCGCGACGGGGTCAATCAGCGGGTAGCCGGCCCGCCCGAGCGCGGCCAGCGCCGCGTCGACGTCGCGCACCTTGAGCGCAAGGTGATGGAGGCCGGGCCCGCGCGAAGCGACGAAGCGGGCGATCGCGCCCTGATCCTGCTTCGTCGTCCCCGGCCCGAGCCCGGCGGGATCGGCGCGGTGATGCGGATCGACGTCCTGGAGGAACTCGAGCTCGCAGTCACCCACGGTCACGAAGGCGACCCGCAGGCCCCCCACGGGCTCCGGCGGTCGCGCGTGACAGACGACGCCGTACCTGTCGGACGTGAAGCTCTCGATCGCGATCCGCACCTCGAGGTCGGTCTGCATGCTCTCGAGCGGGAAGCCGAGGCGTCCGGAGAAGACGTCGAGGCCGGCCCCGTTGTCGGCGCTGGCCACGCCGAGATGATCGATGCGCTCGACCCAGCCTGCGGGCGATCGTTCGAGAGGGACCGGCTCGGAGAGATAGGTCCGCACCCCGACCGTAGCCTCCGGCGCGAGCAGCAAGCGCCGGGCCCCGTTCATCCCGGGGACCGGCTCCGCGTGAGCCACCGGGATGCCGGCGAGCGTCACCTGGCCGGCCGCCGCCGCCAGATCGGGCACCTCCACCGCGATGTGATGCACCCCGAGCCGGGCGCCGTGGCCCAGGAACGGATCGTCCGGCGCGAACAGCGCGAGCCCCGAGGCGCCCACGGCGAACACGGGCACCCGGCGCTCCCTGCCGCCCGCCGCGCAGTCCGTGCGGCGCAGCCCGAAGTCGCGTGCGAGCGCGGCTGCGACCGCCTCCACGTCCGTCACGACCAGCGCCGCGTACGCGAGCCCCCACCCGACCATACCGCGAATCCTCTCCGAGAGCGCCGGTCCGTCAGCCGCAGGCGATCGCGTAGACGTCCTCGACGCCGTCCGGCAGCCGATGCTCGTTCCACGTCCGGCCGCCGTCCCGGGTGCCGAAGACCTGACCGCTACGGCTGACGCAGTAGACCTGGTCGGGATCGCGCGGATGCGGTGCCACGGCCATCATGGTGCGGTCGGCCTTGACGCCGTGGTCGAAGCGCCCCCAGGTCTCGCCAAGATCCTGACTACGGTAGAGCGATCCGTCCTGGCTGCGGGCGGCAGGACTCAGGCAGGCGTAGAGGACGCGGGGATCCGGCGGCGACACCCGGACGTCGCGGGCGTACGTCAGCGGCGAGAAGCGGCCGACCTCCATGTCCTGCCACGTCGCCCCGCGGTCTGTACTGCGGAACAGCCCCATCCGGACCGCCAGGAACACCGTGCCGGGTCGGGCCGCGCTCACGCACAGGGCGTGGCCATCAAGCATGCCTTCGCTGTCGCTGTCGCTCTGGATCCTGCTCTTGAGACATGGACGTTCGGATAGCTCGACCAGGCCCGCGCTGCAGTCCTCCCAGGTCTCGCCGCCGTCCGGGCTGCGCATGACGCCGCCGACCTCCAGCGCCGCGTACAACTGGTCGGGACGGGTGGGGTCGACCACGAGTCGCATCACGCGGCAGTCGAAACTCATCTTCACCCGCTCGGGCTGCGCCGCCTTCGGCAGCCGCCGCCAGGTGTCGCCGCCGTCCTCGCTCCGGAAGACGCCAACCGGGGAAGTCCCAGCGTAGAGGATGCGCGGGTTCCCCGGATGCACGAGGATCGACCAGACCTGTGTGCCGTCATCCGGGAACCCGAGCCGCTCCCAGCGCTCGCCACGGTCCGCGCTCCGGTACGGACCGGTCTGCGTGCCCAGGTAGATCACATCCGGGCTCGTCGGGTGGACCGTGATCGCCTGGACGTTGACGCCGTCAGGCAGCCCCTTCGTGAGCCGCTCCCAGCGGTCGTCACCCAGGGCCCACCGGAAGATCCCGCCGAGCGTTCCGGCCGTCCCGCACGCGGCCCCGACGTAGACACGCACGAGTCCCGACGTCTTGACCATGGTCGTGTCCCCCGTTCCCACGCGGTCTCCCGTCGGCTTTCAGCCCGACCCCCTCATACTACCGCGAGGAGCGTCTTCGCGGGACCACCGACCCGCGTCGACGGGGTGCGGCGGCGCCAAGCTTCTGCTGAAAGCTCGTCGGCGCCCACCTCGCTTCGCCCGCCGTGGCCGGGATATCCCCGGAACCGGATGGCACCTGCGCCACGCGCCGAGCGTAGCCCAGCCTGCGCGCGGGAGGCAATCCGTGGCCGGGACAGGATTGACACGGTCGAGAGGCTGCCAGTAGCTTGGACGCGCCGTCGTCACGCGGACCATTCCGACGGATGCCGCCGCCGCGAGGCACGCGATGGAGATCGGCGTCTTTCACCTGATGCCGCACCGGGAATCGCGGCCGGAGTTCCGTGCGGCAGGGCCGCCTCGGCGGCGAGCGTCCGCGCCCGGCGTCGGTGGAGGGGGTGAACATGCCAGCGCGTGAAGAGGTCGGAACCGTCCCTCTCCTGCGTGTCTTGCAGGAGCGCCGCTCCCGCCGCTTCGGTCTCGGCATGACGATGAAGGCCGGTCCGCTCGCGTACGAGAGCCGGCACGCACCGCGGCCGCTCTCGGAAGACGAGGAGGCGCTGCTCGTCTTCGCCGGGGCCGGCGTCACGGGGCACGCCCTGGCCGACCTCACCTTCGCTCGCGGTGAAGGGGGCAACATCATGTCGGGCCTCGTCGGTCGGACGGTGGCGAGCGGCGACGCCGCCCAGACCGTCGCGCTCGTCGTCATCAACGACGAGGCGACGTGCCTCGTCCGGCGGCCGCGCGAGCTGCCGGCGGCCGACGTCGAGGAGCTCATCCGGCTGGGACGAGAAGGACGGTTCGTCGAGGCCTACCGGCGCAGCCGCGTGAAGATCCGGGACGGGAGGGCCACGGCTCCGCTGTCCCCGATGTTCAACCTGAACGTCAACGCCTGGTCGCTCTACGCGCCCGGCACGAGCTATTTCCTGCCGATCAACGACCTCTCGCTCATCTACATCAACGGCCTCCTGGACATCTTCAACGAGTCGACCAGCGCCTTCGTCGTGGACGAGCGCGCGGGCCTGCGCCCGGCCGGGCTCGGCCGCTTCAGCCGGCGGCGGGGTGGCCATCTCGAGGACGACCCGCGCGCCGGGCGCACTTTCACCATCCAGCGGCTCGAGGTACTGGTGACCGAGGTCGTGACGATCGAGCAGGGCATGATGCTGCAAAACCTGGGACTCGTGGCCGAGGCGATGGGCCTCGGCGCCTTCCCGCACTTCGCGGCGCACGAGTACGGGTGGTTCCCCGCGCTCGGCTTCCGGATGCTCGAGATGCCGACGACGCGGTACCTGGGCACCGGGCGGCTCCTGTCCGCGGCCGCCCGCCTGCTCGGCCGGGACCTGCCCGTACCCTACGCCATCGGCCTCGAGGTGGAGGGAGAGGTGCTGCTACGCGGCCACTGCCCGCCCTACTTCCCCTCCATGGCGGCGGCCGTCCGATCGGTCGTCGACGCCAAGTGCGGGCACGATGGCGTCTTCCGGCGTGGGATCGGCCAGAGCGCGTGGGCGAAGCCGGACGACGTGTCGCGGGGGGTCCCCGACATCAGCGACGCGGCGGTCGCCGCGACCACCGCCTACTGTGAGTACGTGTTCTCGCGCTACGGGCGGTTTCCGGCCTACCTCCCGCCGTTCCGCACGGTCCTCGGCTTGCAGGCCGCCCACCTGGACGTGGGCTTCTACGACCGGCACTACCGCGCCGAGGCCCTCACCACCCGGCAGCGGACGCACCTCTCCCAGTGGCATGGGGTGTGACCCCAGGGGCGCCAGTGGGACGAAGCGCGCCGCCGGCACGAAGCAGCGATAATCAGGGCGCGCAATCGATGGGGCGGCTGCTGGCCGCGCTGGGGCTGGCCGCCGGGGCGGGGGACGCGATGCCAGGAGAGGTGCGTTTGCACCGCCTACCCTCCGGAACCGCTTGTAGATGTCGGTCGGGATCCCGTCGGTGCCCAGGAATCCGAGCTTCTTTGCGAGTGGAATGAACTGGCGGTAGTTCCCTCCTCGGAAGCCGAGCTTGGTCTGAAGGAAGTCGACCGTGAATCGGTCCGGCGTCTGCGCGTGGCGCACCTTCTCAAAAGATCTTCAGCATGCTGCCAGGCTGATTCACGTAAAGTAGTTTCGTCGCCATTCCCTTCGCTCCTGTCGGGCTAACGCGCAGGATAACGTGCGGCGCGAAGCGCCGTCAGGTTCATCCTGTTGTTGAACTCAATCCGCCTTCGGCGGATAGCCGGAGTGGTGTTCTCGATGG
>CAYQDR010000017.1:0-53453 GCA_964416315.1 uncultured bacterium | reverse complement strand
CGTGAGGGGACCCCCGTCCGCCCGGGACCCCGCGGGGCTCACCCGGCGCCACCCGTGGCGGCATCGAGGGTTGCGTCGATCGTCCTGGTTCTGTGGGGCTTCGCCCTCGGGTGCGCGGCGTTCGGGCCGACGGCGCTCGACGTGCCGCCCGGGCATCGCGCCGTGCTCGGTCGCGTGGAGCTCTCCCTGCCCGATACGATCCAGGGTACGCTCGACATCGTGAAGGACGACCGCACCTTCGAGGTGGGGCTCGCGGTGGCGACCGGGCGCGAGTTCGCCGTGGCGCTGCCGCCCGGCCGGTACCGGATCGTGCGCCTCCGGGCGGCCGGTGACCGGCAGTCGTACTCGAACCCGATCTGGGACCTCCGCGCCACGTTCGAGGTGGGCCCCGAGCCTGCCGTGTACATCGGCACGCTCCGCATCGTCGCGACCTCCGGCCTCGCCGTCCGCGTCACGGTGCACGACGAGTACGAGGACACGGTGCGCGTGCTGCGCCGACTCTACTCGGACCTCCCCGGCGCGGTGGCGCGCCGCCTGCTCTCGCCGTCATGAGCGGGGGCCGTCTGCTCGCGATCGTCGCGCTGCTCGCCGGGTGCGCGGGGGTGCCCCCGCCGCCTCCCGTCAACCTCGAGCTTCCCGCGGCCGGGACCCGGTGGGTCTGGCACTCCGTGGACAGCCATGGGACGAGCATCGCGGCGACGTGGACCGTGCTGGAGGACGGGGTGTGGGAGGGCCGGCCGGTCCACCGCGTCACGGACACGCGGGACGTCCGCCTCCACGACACGACGACCGGAAACTGGGTGGCGACCCTCCGGGACGGGCAGGCGCGGCTCGTCGCCTCGCCCCACGAGGGCATCTTCTCGTGGCCGCTCCGGGTGGGCAAGTCGTGGGTTGCCCGCGTCACCCTCGAGGATCGCGAGCGCGGGTTCACGTGGAGCCCGGTCGTGACGTTCTGGCACGTGGAGCGGTGGGAGCAGGTCGTGGTGAAGGCCGGGACCTTCTGGGCCTTCAAGCTCGAGGGCACGCCCGGGATCAACAACGTGACCTACACGACGCTCTGGTACGCGCCGGAGATCCGGCTGGTCATCAAGCAGGTGCGCGAGCGCACCGACGAGACTGGCCGCCCCCTGCGGGTCGTTTCGGAGCTGGTCGAGTACCACCCGACCCCCTAGGAGCGTGGCCGGGTAGGGCGCCTCACGCCATGAAGGAACCGCCGCGCGCCGGGTGTTCCGCTCCGAGCGCCGGCTTTGCCGGCGCAACCCCTCACGGGGGGTTTCTCAAAGGGGGGCAGCGCCCCCCTTTGAAGAGGTAGCGATGGAGATCACCCCGAGCGCCTCCTACAGCGTCACCGTCCGCGTGGAGATCCGGAACCGCCCGGGCATGCTCGGGCGCGTCACCTCGGCGATCGGCGAGGCAGGCGGCGACATCGGGGCCGTGGACATCGTCGAGCTCACCCGCGACGTGGTCGTCCGCGACTTCACGATCAACGCCCGCGACGATCGGCACGGCCACGACATCGTGTCGGCGCTGCGGGGGCTCGACGGCGTGCGCGTCGTCAACGTCTCGGACCGGACCTTCCTCATGCACCTGGGCGGGAAGATCGGGATCCACAACAAGATCTCGGTCAAGACGCGCGACGACCTCTCGATGGCCTACACCCCCGGGGTCGCCCGCGTCTGCCTCGCCATCAAGGAGGACCGCGAGAAGGTCTTCGCGCTCACGATCAAGCAGAACGCGGTGGCCGTGGTGACGGACGGCACGGCGGTCCTCGGCCTCGGCGACGTCGGTCCCGAAGCGGCCCTGCCGGTCATGGAGGGGAAGGCCCTCCTGTTCAAGGAGTTCGCCGGCGTCGACGCGTTCCCGGTCTGCCTGGCGACGAAAGACGTGGACCGGATCGTCGAGACCGTCAAGGTGATCGCTCCGGTCTTCGGCGGCATCAACTTGGAGGACATCTCGGCGCCCCGCTGCTTCGCGGTGGAAGAGCGGCTGCGGCGCGAGCTCGACATCCCGGTCTTCCACGACGACCAGCACGGCACGGCCGTCGTCGTCCTCGCGGCCCTCCTGAACGCCCTCCGGATCGTCCGGAAGGAGGCGGGCGACATCGCGGTCGTCGTCTGCGGCGTCGGGGCGGCGGGCACGGCGACGATCCGGATCCTGCGCTCGATCGGGATCGGCCGGATCCTCGCCGTGGACGAGCACGGGATCCTGGCCCCCGGCCGGGCCGCGCCGATGGACCCGGTCAAGGCGTGGGTGGCCCGTGAGACGAACCCGGCGGACCAGCGCGGGGCGCTCGCGGACGCCGTGGAGGGGGCGGACGTCTTCATCGGGCTCTCCGTGCCCGGCGTGCTCTCGGCGAAGGACGTCCAGCGGATGGGCCGGGACCCGATCGTGTTCGCGATGGCGAACCCGGTCCCGGAGATCATGCCGGAGGAGGCCGCGCCCTACGTCCGGGTCATGGCGACCGGCCGCTCGGACTACCCCAACCAGATCAACAACGTGCTCTGCTTCCCCGGGTTCTTCCGCGGGCTCCTCGACTGCCGCGCCGGGCGGGTCACCGACGCGATGAAGATCGCGGCGGCCCAGGCGATCGCGTCGATCGTCGGCCGGACCGAGCTGCACGAGGAGTACATCATCCCCAGCGTCTTCAACACGCGGGTCGCCCCGGCGGTCGCGCGCGAGGTGATCCGGGCCGCCCAGAAGGGCGGGGTCGCGCGGCGCCGGCCCCGGCCCGCCCCGCCGCGGCGAGGAGGGTCCTGACCCCGTGGCCACCGGATTCGCCGACATCGCCAAGCGGGCCGAGGAGATCAAGCCGTTTCTCGCGGTCGAGGTGTTCGAGCGCGCCCAGGACCTCGAGCGCCAGGGGCACGACGTCGTGCACTTGGAGTTCGGGGAACCCGACTTCGACACCCCGGCCGTCATCCGCGAGGCGGCGATCCGGGCGATCCGCGAGGGGCGGACCCGGTACACGCACAGCCTGGGGATCCTCCCGCTCCGGGAGGCGATCGCCGAGCACTACCTCACGACCTACCGCGTGGCCGTCTCGCCCGACCAGGTGCTGGTGACGGCGGGGACCTCGCCGGCGATGCTCCTCCTGTTCACGACGCTGCTCGCGGCGGGGGACGAGGTCGTCCTCTCGGACCCGCACTACGCCTGCTACCCGAACTTCGTCCGCTACGCCGACGGCGTTCCGGTCTACGTGCCGGTGCGTGAGGCCGAGGGCTGGGAGCTCCACCCGGAGGCCGTGCGCGCGCGGCTCGGGCCGCGGACCCGGGCCATCATGCTGAACTCGCCGGCGAACCCGACCGGGAGCGTGCTCCCGCCCGGGCGCCTGGCCGCGCTCGCCGAGCTGGTGGAGCGCGCGCCGGGGAACGCCTGGCTCGTGTCCGACGAGATCTACCACGGGCTCACGTACGAGGGCCGGGAGCACACGGTCCTCGAGTTCACCGACCGCGCCTTCGTGCTGAACGGCTTCTCCAAGGCGTACGCGATGACGGGGTGGCGGCTCGGGTACCTGATCGCCCCCAAGAGCTACGTCCGCACGCTCCAGAAGGTGCACCAGAACTTCTTCATCTCGTCCCAGGAGATCTCCCAGTGGGCGGGCGTCGCCGCGCTGCGCGAGGCGGGCGAGGAGGTCGTGCGCTTCCGCCGCATCTTCGACGAGCGGCGGCACGCGATGGTCGAGGGCCTGCGCGCGATCGGCCTCGGGGTCGGTGCCGAGCCGACCGGCGCCTTCTACGTCTTCGCCGACGCGCGCCGCTTCTCCGAGCGCTCCTATGACTTCGCCTTCGAGGTGCTCGCTGGCGCCCACGTCGCGGTGACCCCGGGGATCGACTTCGGCGCCGGGGGCGAGGGGTACCTGCGCTTCTCGTACGCGAGCGGGCTCGAGCGGGTGCGCGAAGGGATCCGCCGGATCGGCGAGTTCCTCCGGAATCGCGCCTGAGCGCCCGGCGCGGGGGCGCGGGCCGAGGGAGGGTCAGGGGGTGGAGGAGGACAAGCAGGCGCGCAACTGGGGGATGCTCTGCCACCTGACGGCGCTGGCCGCGCTGCTCGGGATCCCCTTCGGCCACCTCCTGGGGCCCCTGGTCGTGTGGCTCATCAAGAAGAACGAGTACCCGTTCGTGGACGAGCAGGGAAAGGAGTCGCTGAACTTCCAGATCTCGGTCACCATCTACTCCCTCCCGCTGTTCATCCTGATCTTCGTGCTCGTCGGGATCCCGCTCCTGATCGCGCTCTTCGTCGTGGACGTGATCCTGGTGATCGTCGCGGCCGTCAAGGCGAGCAATGGGGAGTCGTACCGCTACCCCCTCACGATCCGCTTCATCAAGTAGCCGGAGCACCACGATGCGCGAGACGACCCAGGCCCGGGGCGCGCGCGCCCGCACGCTGATCCGGCTCTTCGAGCGGGCGTACCCGGACGCCGCCATCGCCCTCCGGTTCTCCACGCCGCTGGAGCTCCTCGTGGCGACGATCCTCGCCGCGCAGTGCACCGACGCGCGCGTCAACCAGGTGACGGAGGGGCTCTTCCGGAAGTACCGGACGGCGGGCGACTACGCCCGGGCCGACCCCGCGACGTTCGAGGGCGAGGTCCGCCCGACCGGCTTCTTCCGCGCCAAGACCCGGGCGATCCTTGGCGTGGCGCGCGCCCTCGTCGAGCGTCACGGCGGGGAGGTGCCGCGCTCGCTCGACGCGCTCACGGCGCTGCCGGGGGTGGGGCGGAAGACGGCGAACGTCGTCCTCGGCAACGCCTTCGGCATCCCCGGCATCGCCGTGGACACACACGTGTTCCGGGTCACCCAGCGTCTGGGGCTCGCCCGGTCGAACGATCCGAACAAGGTGGAGGCGCAGCTCGCCGAGGTCGTCCCGCGACCCCGGTGGACCCGGTTCTGCCACCTCATCCAGGCCCACGGCCGGCGGGTGTGCCAGGCTCGAAAGCCCGCCTGCCCGACCTGCCCGGTCCGCGCGCTCTGCCCCTGGCCGGGGAAGGCCGCGGTGGTGCGCGCGGCGCGCCGCCGATCGACGTGAGCGGGCGCTGCCTCGGCGGGCGCGGTTTGTGATAAGCTGCTGCCGGACTCGGACTCTCGGCTGTCCTCAGCGTGAAAGGAGAGCACGATGGCTCCGAACGTGGCCGGCTTGCTCGCGTACGTCCTCGGCCTGATCACGGGCGTCATCTTCCTGGTCATCGAGCCGTACAAGAACGACCGCTTCGTGCGCTTCCACGCGTTCCAGTCCATCTTCTTCAACGTCGCCGTCATCGTGGTCATGATCGGCTGGACGATCCTGTCGGTGCTCCTGGCGACGCTGACGGGAGGCGTCCTCGGGCTGATCATGTTCCCGTTGACGCTGCTCATCCAGTTGGGGATCTTCATCTACTGGATCTTCCTGATGTACAAGGCCTACAAGAACGAGCGCCACATGATCCCCTTCATCGGGGAGCTGGCGGCCAAACAGGCTGGCGGCTAGAGGCTCTCGCCGGTTGACACAGCGCGTCGGAGGCGTTACCGTATAGCCTCGCGCCTGCGCGCAGGGCCGGCCGCTCGGGTCTGGCTGGCCGGGACTTTATCGGAACGGAGACGGATGTCGGAATGCGCACGCCCATGCCCCAGAAGGACGCGGTCACGCGCAAGTGGTACGTCGTGGACGCCGACGGCAAGGTGCTCGGCCGCCTGGCCGCGCGGGTCGCGTCGCTCCTCATCGGCAAGCACAAGCCGCACTACGCCCCGCACCTCGACCTGGGAGACCACGTCGTGGTGATCAACGCCGCCAAGGTCCACCTCACCGGGCGGAAGCGCACCGACAAGGTGTACCGCTGGCACTCGGGCTACATCGGCGGGCTCCGCGAGGTGCGGGCGGAGACCATGCTCCGGACCGCCCCCGAGCGGGTCGTGGAGTGGGCCGTCACGGGGATGCTGCCGAAGACCAAGCTGGGGCGGGCCATGGCCCGGAAGCTCAAGGTCTACCGCGGGAGCGAGCACCCGCACGCCTCGCAGCGGCCCGAGCCGCTCGATCTGGCCCGGGCGAAGGAGCCCCGATGACGGAGGCCGTGCAGTACTACGGGACGGGCCGGCGCAAGACATCGATCGCGCGCGTCTACCTGCGTCCCGGGCAGGGGCAGATCACGGTCAACCGGCGACCGTTCGTGGACTACTTCCCGCGTGAGAGCCTCCGCCTCCTGGTCGCGCAGCCGCTCGAGTTGACCGGCACGGTGGCGCAGCTCGACGTCCACGCGAACGTCGCCGGGGGCGGGCTGTCGGGCCAGGCCGGGGCGGTACGCCACGGGATCGCGCGGGCGCTGCTCCAGTTCGACGACAAGCTCAGGCCCCAGCTCAAGCGGGCAGGGTTCCTGACCCGCGACCCCCGGATGAAGGAGCGGAAAAAGTACGGGCAGCCGGGCGCCCGCAAGCGCTTCCAGTTCTCGAAGCGGTAGCCGGGCTCGAGCCGAAGGTCACCGGGGGAAGGTCGGACGCGGCCTTCCCCCATTGTTTTCTGGACGGAGCGTGGCGATGGTGAAGATCGGAGTGGCAGGGGCGACGGGCTACATGGGGGCGGAGCTGCTCCGCCTGCTGGCGGTCCACCCGCAGGTGCGGCTCGTGACGGTTATGGCCTCGGAGCGCTCGGCGGGCCAGCCCGTCGGGCGGTTGATCCCGAGCCTCCGGGGGCAGCTCCCGCTCACGATCGAGGCGCTCGACGCCGAGCGGCTCGCCGCGGAGACCGAGTGCGTCCTGCTCGCGCTGCCGTACGGCGAGACGCACCGGGTGGTCTCCGTGCTGCGCCGCCGCGGCCGCCGCGTGGTCGACCTCTCCTCGGATTACCGGCTGCGGAGCGCCGCCGAGTTCGAGGCGTGGTACAAGACCCCCCACACCGACCCCGAGGGGCTCGCCGAGGCCGTCTACGGCCTCCCCGAGCTCTACCGGAAGGAGCTCGCGGCGACGCGGCTCGTCGCGAACCCCGGGTGCTACCCCGTGGGGGCGCTCCTGGCGATCCTCCCGCTCGTCAAGTCGGGCCTGGGGCGCCACGAGGGGATCATCATCGACGCGAAGTCGGGGGTCACCGGCGCGGGCTCGATGAGTCAGAAGCCGGATCCGATGTACCTCTACGCCGAGGCGAACGAGAACCTCCAGGCCTACTCCGTCGCCGGGCACCGGCACACGCCGGAGATCGAGCAGGCCCTCTCGGGCCTGGTCGGCACGCCGGTCCAGGTCACCTTCACCCCCCACCTCGTGCCGATGAACCGCGGCCTCTTCACGACGGCCTACGTCGCGCTGGCCCGCGACGTCGGGACACCCGAGTGCCTGGCCGCGTACCGCGAGGCATACGAGCACGAGCCGTTCGTGCGCGTCCTGGACGAGGGCGAGCTGCCGAAGACGCGCGCCGTCCTCGGCTCGAACTACGGCGACGTGACCGTGGTGGTGGACCGACGCGCCAAACGGGCGGTCTGTCTGTCGGCGATCGACAACCTGGGGAAAGGCGGCGCGGCGCTGGCGATCCAGAACCTGAACATCATGCACGGGTGGGACGAGCGCACGGGGCTGGAAGCGCCCCCGGTGTACCCGTGACGGGTGGCACGCCGCAGTTCGAGTGGATCGAAGGCGGCGTCACGGCGGTCCCGGGCATCTTCGCCGCGGGGCTCCACTGCGGCATCAAGCCGACGCCGGCGCGCGACCTGGCGCTCGTCTATTCGTCGGTCCCCGCGACGGCGGCCGGTGTGTTCACGACGAACCGGATCCAGGGCGCGCCCGTGAGGCTCTCGCGCGAGCGCCTGCGCGCGGGCGTCGCCCAGGCGATCGTCGCCTCGAGCGGCTGCTCGAACGTCTGCACCGGCGAGCAGGGGCTCCGCGACGCGCGCGAGATGACCGAGGTGGTCGCGCAGCAGCTCCGGATCCCCGAGGGCCGGGTGCTGGTCGCCTCCACGGGGATCATCGGGCGGTACCTCCCGATGGACCGCATCCGGCCGGCCCTCCCGAAGCTCGTCAAGGCGCTCTCGCCCGAGCCGGCGGGGAGCCGCCACGCGGCCGAGGGGATCATGACGACGGACACCCACCCGAAGGAAGCGGCCCTCCGGGTGGAGACCGGCGGGCGACCGATCACGATCGGGGCGATCTCGAAGGGCACGGGCATGATCCACCCCATGATGGCGACCATGCTCTGCTTCGTCGCCACCGACCTGGCGGTCGCGCTGGATGCCCTCGGGGCCGCCCTGCGGCGGGCGGTGAACGGTTCCTTCAACCGGATCAGCGTGGACGGCGACCGGAGCACGAGCGACACCGTCGTCATCCTGGCCAACGGACTCGCCGAGAACCGGGCGCTGGCGCGCGGTGACCGCCGGCTGCGCGTCTTCCAGCAGGCGCTGGACGCGCTGACCCAGCGGCTCGCCGTCATGCAGGTACGCGACGGCGAGGGCGCGACCCTGGTGTTCGACGTGCAGGTGCGCGGGGCGAAGACGCGGCGGGACGCGGAGACGGCCGCGCGCGCGATCGCCAATTCACCGCTCCTCAAGACCGCCATGGCGGGGCGCGACCCGAACTGGGGGCGCGTCATGGCGGCCCTGGGCGCGAGCGGCGTCGCCGCTCAGGAGGACCGGATCGGCATCTGGTACGGGGAGGAGCAGGTGGCCGCCGGCGGCAAGCCGAAGGACGGGGTCCGCTGGGAGCGCGTCAAGGCGGAGCTTGCGAAGGGCGAGGTCACGCTGACGGTGGACCTCGGACTCGGCGCCGCCCACGACCACGTCTGGACCTGCGATCTCACGGAGGAGTACGTTAAGATAAACACCGGGACCAGCTAGGCCCTTCGGAGGGGGCTCTGCCCCCCTCCGACGGCAAAGACAATGCACGCGCCCGACGTCGGTGGCAGGGAGACGGAGAATCACCCTGCCGGGGCGCGGAGGCGAACCGACGAAGGAGGCGGGATGTCCCAGATCACGATGAAGGAGCTCCTCGAGGCGGGGGTGCACTTCGGCCACCAGACGAAACGGTGGAACCCGAAGATGGCCAAGTACATCTTCGGCGAGCGCAACGGCATCTACATCATCGACCTGCAGAAGACGCTCAAGAAGTTCCGCGACGCCTACCTGTTCACCCGTAACCTCGCGGCCAACGGCGGCACGGTGCTGTTCGTCGGCACGAAGAAGCAAGCCCAGGAGACGATTGCCGAGGAGGCGACCCGCTGCGGCATGTTCTACGTCAACCAGCGGTGGCTCGGGGGCACGCTCACGAACTTCGCCACGATCCGCAAGTCGATCGCCCACCTTAGGCGGCTGGAGGAGATGCGGGAGACCGGCGAGCTCGAGCGCGTGCCGAAGAAGGAAGCGCTGGGCCTCGAGCGTGAGCGGGTCAAGTTGGAGAGGGCCCTGATCGGCATCAAGCAGATGGACCGGCTCCCCTCCGCCGTGTACATCATCGACCCCCGCAAGGAGCGGATCGGCGTCGCGGAGGCGCAGAAGCTCGGCATCCCGGTCATCGCGATCGTGGACACGAACTGCGACCCGACCGGGATCGACTACGCGATCCCGGGCAACGACGACGCCATCCGGGCGATCCGGCTGATCACGGCGCGGGTCGCGGACGCGGTCATCGAGGGGCGCGGGGTGGTCGCGAAGGTGACGACCGAGGAGCCGGCGCCCGCCGCCGAGCCCGAGACGCCGCCCGAGACGCCGCAGGAGGCGGAGACCCTGCCCGTCAGCTCGTAGGGCCGGCGACCGCCGAGGGTGCGGCGACGCCGATTCGAGACGCGAGGAGGATCCAAGACCCATGGCCACGACGGCGGAGAGAGTGCGCGAGCTCCGGGACAAGACCGGGGCGGGCGTGTTGGATTGCAGGGAGGCGCTCGACGCCTCCCAGGACGACCTCGAGAAGGCGATCGACTACCTGCGGAAGAAGGGGCTGGCGCAGTCGGCTAAGCGGGCCCACCGGGAGGCGCGCGACGGCACGATCGGCAGCTATGTCCACGCCGGGGCGAAGCTCGGCGTGCTGCTCGAGGTCAACTGCGAGACGGACTTCGTGGCGCGCACCGACCAGTTCCAGGAGCTGGTGAAGGCGCTCGCGATGCAGGTGGCGGCGGCGAGCCCCGCCTACGTGTCGCGGGAAGAGGTGCCGCCTGCCGTGATCGAGCGGGAGAAGGAGATCTACCGGCAGCAGATGGCCGACCAGAAGAAACCCCCGCAGGTGATCGAAAAGATCATCGAGGGGAAGCTCGGCAAGTTCTACGAGGAGACGTGCCTCCTCGACCAGGTCTACATCCGGGACGCGAGCGGCAAGACGCGGGTCAAGGATCTCATCGCGGAGGTCGGCGCCAAGACGGGCGAGAAGATCGCCGTCCGGCGCTTCGTCCGCTTCCAGGTCGGCGAGTAAGCCGTGGAGGGGGGCTTTGCCCCCCTTCCGTTCAGACCGGCGCGGCTGCGCCGGGCGGCGGTTCGGGCGAAGCCCGACCGTTCGCCCTCCGGCGAACGGCTCGCGCCTGCCTCCCCCCAGGAAGGGGGTAGACGTGGCTGACGGCGGAAGGACAGAAGCTCGGTACAAGCGGATCCTGCTGAAGCTGTCGGGAGAAGCGCTCGCCGGCGAGCAGGGGTACGGCATCGAGCCGGCGGTCCTCGAGGGGATCGCCGAGGAGGTCGGCGCCGTCCGCACGCTCGGCGTCGAGGTCGCGATCGTCATCGGCGGCGGCAACATCTTCCGCGGGCTGCAGGCTTCGGCCTCGGGGATGGACCGGGCGTCGGCCGACTACATGGGGATGCTCGCGACCGTCATCAACGGCCTGGCGCTCCAGAACACCCTCGAGAAGGCCGGGCTGAAGACGCGGGTCCAGTCGGCGATCGACATGCCGGCGGTCGCGGAACCCTACATCCGGCGGCGCGCCATTCGCCACCTCGAGAAGGGGCGCGTCGTGATCTTCGCGGCGGGCACGGGCAACCCGTTCTTCACGACGGACACTGCCGCCGCGCTCCGCGCCGCGGAGATCGGCGCCGAGGTCATCCTCAAGGCGACGAAGGTGGACGGGATCTACTCGTCGGACCCGCTCGTGGACCCGAAGGCCGTGCGGCTCCCGACGGTCACCTACATCGAGGTCCTGAACCGCGGGCTTCGCGTCATGGACACGACCGCGATCTCGCTCTGCATGGACAACAAGCTGCCGATCGGGGTTTTCAATCTGGGCGTCCCCGGGAACCTCCGCCGGATGGTCATGGGCGAGCCGGGGGTGGGGTCGTTCGTCGGCTCGAGCGAGCCGTCGGTCGCGAGGTGACGACATGAGCACTCCGCCAGCCATCCACAAGGACGCCGAGACGCGGATGCAGGGGGCGGTGGACACGCTGGGCCGGGAGTTCGCCGGCGTCCGCACGGGGCGCGCCACCGCGGCCCTCCTGGAAGGCATCCGGGTCGACTACTACAACACCCCGACCCCCGTCAACCAGGTGGCCACCGTCTCGGTGCCGGATGCGCGGACCCTGTTGATCCAGCCATGGGACGTGAGCGTGCTCCCCAAGATCGAGAAGGCGATCCAGAAGTCCGACCTCGGGGTGACGCCCTCGAACGACGGGAAGATCATCCGACTGGCGATCCCGCCGCTCAACGAGCAGCGCCGCAAGCAGCTCGCGAAGGCCGTCGGCAAGCTCGCCGAGGATGCCCGCGTCGCCGTGCGGAACATCCGGCGCGAGGCGAAGGACAAGCTCCGCGGGCTCGCCAAGGACAAGAAGATCTCGGAGGACGACGAGAAGCGCGCCGAGACGGAGCTGCAGAAGCTCACCGACCGCTGCGTCCAGCGCGTGGACGACCTCCTGAAGAAGAAGGAACAGGAGATCCTCGAGTTTTGACCACGCCGGTGTCCGGCCGAGAGCGCGGGCCGGCGGCCGAGCGGGTGATGGCCGGGGTGCCCGAGTCCGAGGCCGGACTGCTCGAAGCGCTCCGGGCCGAGCCGCTGCCGCAACACGTCGCGATCATCATGGACGGCAACGGGCGCTGGGCCCGCGCCCGGGGCCTCCCGCGCGTCGCCGGGCACCGGGAGGGGGTCACGGCGGCCCGGGAGACGGTGCGCGCCGCCGGCCGCCTCGGAATCGGGTACCTGACGCTCTACGCCTTCTCGTCCGAGAACTGGAACCGCCCCCCGACCGAGGTGGATTTCCTCATGCGCCTCCTGGAGAGCTCCGTGCTCGAGGAGCTGCCGGAGCTCATCCGCAACAACGTGCGCCTCCGCGTCCTCGGCGAGACCACGACGCTGGCCCAGGGCGTCCGGGCCAGCGTGGAGCGGGCCCTGCGGGCGACCGAGGCGAACACCGGCCTCACGCTCCTGATCGCGCTCAACTACGGGGGCCGGCGCGAGCTCGTCCGGGCGGTGCGCGAGCTCGCGGCGCGGGTGGCGCGCGGCGAGCTCCACCCCGAGGCGGTCGAGGAGGCGGACATCGCCCGGGGCCTCGACACCGCCGGGGTGCCGGACCCCGATCTCCTCATCCGGACGAGCGGCGAGTACCGGCTCTCGAACTTCCTCCTCTGGCAGGTCGCCTACACGGAGTTCCTCGTCCTCCCGACGCTCTGGCCGGACTTCACGCCCCGCGATCTCTACCTCGCGGTGGCCGACTACCAGCGGCGGTCGCGCCGCTTCGGCGGGCTCTCGCCCGGCGGGGTGCACGGCTGAGCCCGGACGACCCCTCGGCCGGCCGGGTGCTCGCTCTCCGAGTCCTCAGCGCGGCCGTCGCGATCCCGCTGCTGGTCGTCCTCATCCGCTTCGCCCCGCTCTGGCTCTTCAGCGCCTTCATCCTGGCCCTCGTGCTCACGGCACAGTGGGAGCTGTACCGGATGTTCACGGGGGTCGGCAGCGCGGCGGACCGGGGGCTCGGCCTGCTGCTGGGGGTCATGGTCGTGCTCGCCTTCGCGTTCGGGGGGCCACCGCGGCCGCTGCTCGTGCCCCTCGCGCTGTCGCTCGCGGTGGCCGGGTCCCTCGCGATGGGGCTCGCGCGCGCCCGGGGCCAGCGTCCCGAGTGGACCGGGACCGCTCTCACCCTGCTCGGCGTCTGCTACTGCGCGTGGCTCCTGGCGCACGTGATCTGGTTGTGGACGCTCCCGGGCGGGCGGAACCTCACGCTGCTGCTCCTCGGCGTGACGTGGTGCGGCGAGACCGCCGCGTACTTCGTCGGGCGTCGCTGGGGGCGAGTGAAGCTCGCGCCGCGCGTGAGCCCGGCGAAGACCGTCGAGGGTGCCGTGGCCCAGGTCCTCGGCTCGATCGCGGCCGCGCTCGTCGGCGCGGCGGCGGCGGTCGTGAGCCCGGTCCACGCCGTCGGGATCGGGCTCACGCTCGGCACCGTGGGGCAGGTGGGTGATCTCGCCGAGTCCTTGCTCAAGCGCAGCGCGGCGACGAAGGACGCCGGAGGCCTGGTTCCGGGGCACGGCGGGCTGCTGGACCGGCTCGACTCCTTGCTCTTCAACGTGCCGGCCCTGTATTATTACGTGAAACTCTTCCTGCACGGTTGACGGGGTACTGAGAGAGTGTCGCACCGCATTGCCCGTCCGCGCGGCTTGATCGAAGCGCTCCGAGCGCGGGCTTGGCCCGCGCAATCTTGGGGGGAGGTCCGGCCCCCCAAAATAAAGGGGGGCGAAGCCCCCCTTCGGGAGGTGCCCGCGTGAGAGACGTCACGGTGCTTGGCGCGACCGGGTCCGTCGGCCGACGGACCCTCGAGCTGGTCGCCCAGTTCCCCGACCGGTTCCGGGTCGCGGGGCTGGCCGCCCGGGGCTCGAACCTCGCGCTGCTCGCGGAGCAGATCCGCGCGCACCGGCCGGAGGCCGTGGCGCTGCTGGATCGCGCCGCCGCCGAGCAGCTCGCGCGCGAGCTGCCCGCGCCGCGGCCCGACCTGCTGGTAGGGCCGGAGGGGCTGGTCGCGCTCGCCGCGGAGGTGAAGGCCGACATCGTGGTGTCAGCACTCGTCGGCGGCGCGGGCCTCCTCCCGACGATGGCGGCGATCCGGGCGGGCCGGACGGTGGCGCTCGCCAACAAGGAGACGCTCGTCATGGCAGGTGCGCTCATGACCGCCGCGGCCCGCGAGCGCGGCGTCGCGCTCCTGCCGGTGGATTCCGAGCACAGCGCCGTCTTCCAGTGTCTCGCGGGGGCGAAGCCGTCCGAGGTCCGGCGGGTCCTGCTGACGGCGTCGGGCGGCCCGTTCGCCACCTGGTCGCGGGACGCGCTGGAGCGCGTGACGGTGGCGGAGGCCCTCCGGCATCCCACGTGGCGCATGGGCGCGAAGATCACGATCGACTCGGCGACCCTGATGAACAAGGGGCTCGAGGTCATCGAGGCTCACTGGCTCTTCGGGATGCCGCTCGACCGCGTGGACATCGTCGTCCACCCGCAGTCGATCGTGCACTCGATGGTCGAGTTCATCGACGGCTCGGTGCTCGCGCAGCTCGGCATGCCCGACATGGGGATCCCGATCCTGTACGCGCTGAGCTATCCCGACCGCCTCCCGTGCCCCGCGCCGGCCCTCGACCTCGTGCGGGTGGGCAACCTGACGTTCCACGCCCCGGATCCCGAGCGGTTCCCGTGCCTCGCCCTGGCGCGTCGCGCCGGCGTCGCCGGAGGCGCCGCGCCCGTGGTGCTCAACGCCGCCAACGAGGTGGCGGTGGCGACGTTCCTCGAGGGCCGCTGCCGGTTCATGGAGATCCCGCGGCTCATCGCCGACGCCCTCGACGCCCATGCCGCTGCGCGGGCGGACGACCTCACGGCCTGTCTCGCGGTGGACGCGGAGGTCCGGCGCTGGGCCCAGAGCGCGCTCGGTGGCGTGGCCACCGGCGCGGGGCGGACCTAGCCCCCGTGGCTCCGACGGAGCCGAGGGCGTGAGTCTCCGGCTGGCAGGTCTCACCGCCGTGACGGCCGCGCTCCTGGCGGGCTTCTTCGGCGCCGGCGGTCCGTCCACGGCCGTCGAGTACGTCGTCAGCGCGCTCGTCGCCCTCGGCGTGCTCATCTTCATCCACGAGCTCGGCCACTTCCTCGTCGCCAAGGCAGTCGGGGTCGGGGTCGAGCGCTTCTCGCTGGGGTTCGGGCCGCGCCTCTGGTCGCTCCGTCGCGGTGAGACCGAGTACTGCGTCTCCGTGGTGCCCCTCGGCGGCTACGTGAAGATGGTCGGCGAGGAGGCCCACGGCGAGGAGTTGATCCATCCATCCACGGCGGCCGGGACGGCGCGCTCCGATCCCGCCAAGTCGTTCGTCCTCAAACCGCTCTGGGCCCGCACCCTGATCGTCTTCGCCGGACCCGGGATGAACTTCGTCCTGGCTGCCCTCATCTTCTCGCTCATCTTCGCCGTGGTCGGCGTGCCGATCCTCCCGACCACGCTGGGCCGGGTGCTGTCCGACTCCGCTGCCGCCCAGGCAGGCCTCGAGCCCGGCGACCTGGTGCTCGCGGTGGACGGCCAGGCGATCCGGCACTGGGGCCAGCTCGAGGAGCGCGTCGCCCGCTCCGAGGGCCGGCCGCTCCGGCTCACCGTCGCGCGCGGACCGGAGCGGCGGGAGGTGGTCGCGACGCCGAAGCGGGTGCCGGTGCGCACGGCATTCGGCGAAGCGGCGGAGGCGTGGAGCCTCGGGGCCCGGCCATACCTGCCGCCCGTGGTCGGCGACGTGCTGCCGGGCCGTCCGGCCGCCGAAGCAGGCCTCAAGCCGCGGGACCGCGTCGTCGCGCTGAACGGGCAGCCGATCCAGACCTGGGACGAGATGGCGGAGTTCATTTCGGCGCGCCCGGGCCAGGAGATCACGCTGACGATCGAGCGGGACGGCCTGCGGCTCGAGATCGCGATCACGCCGCGCGCGGAGACGGAGCGGGACGCGGCCGGGAACGAGGTGCCCATCGGCCGCATCGGCATCACCCAGGCGTCGCCGCAGACCTACCTCCGGTCGGATCCCCTCACCGCGGTGGGGCAGGGGATCGCGCGGACGGTGGACGTGACGCTGATCACGCTCGTCTCGATCTGGAAGCTCGTCACGGGGGCCATCCATCATTCGAACATCGGCGGCCCACTTCAGATCGGCGTGATGGCCGGCCAGCAGGCCCAGCAGGGGCTCGTCTCGTACGCCTTCTTCCTCGCGCTGATCAGCGTCAACCTCGCGATCCTGAACCTCTTGCCGGTGCCGATGCTCGACGGGGGGCACCTGCTCTTCTTCGCCATCGAAGCCGTCCAGGGCCGTCCGCTGTCGCTCCGCAAGCGGGAGATCGCGCAGCAGATCGGGCTCGGCCTGGTGATGGCGCTGCTCGTGTTCGCGCTCTACAACGACATCGCACGGTTCCTGCCCCTCGGCAGCCCGTCGAAATAGGGGACCGACGTGACGACCCATGCGGCCTCGCTCGGATCCCGCCGCCACACCCGCCAGATCCAGCTCGGCAAGGTGAAGGTGGGGGGCGACGCCCCGGTCACCGTCCAGTCGATGACCAAGACCGACACGCGCGACGTCGAGGCGACGGTGGATCAGATCTGGGCGCTCGAGGCGGCGGGGTGCGAGATCGTGCGCGTCGCGGTGCCGGTCAAGGAAGCGGCCGAGAAGCTGGGGGCCATCAAGAAGCAGATCCGCATCCCGCTCGTCGCCGACATCCACTTCAATTACAAGCTCGCGCTGATGGCGCTCGAGCAGGGGGTGGACGGGCTGCGGCTGAACCCCGGGAACATCGGGGGCAAGCAGTTCGTCATGGAAGTCGTGAACCTGGCCAAGGAGCGCCGGATCCCGATCCGGATCGGAGTCAACGCGGGCTCCCTCGAGAAGGACCTGCTCGCCCGCGACGGGGGTCCCACGGCCCGCGGGATGGTGGACTCGGCCCTGCGCCACATCCGCATCCTCGAGGATTGCGGCTACCCCGAGATGAAGATCTCGCTGAAAGCCTCCGACCCCGCCATGATGATCGAGGCCTACCGGATGCTGGCCGACCAGGTGGAGTACGCGTTCCACCTCGGGGTGACCGAGGCCGGCACACCCACCGTCGGCGCGATCAAGTCGTCGGTCGGGATCGGAACGCTCCTCGCCGAGGGGATCGGCGACACCATCCGGGTCTCGCTCTCGGCCGATCCGGTGGAGGAAGTGCGGGTCGGCATCGAGATCCTCAAGGCGCTCGGGCTCCGCACGCAGGGGATCACCTTCGTGTCGTGCCCGGGCTGCGGTCGGATGGACGTCGACCTCGTGGGGCTGGCCGCGGCCGTCGAGAAGCGCCTCGCCGGGCTGAACAAGAACGTGCACGTCGCCGTGATGGGGTGCCTCCCGCCCGGGGAGCCGGTCGTCACGGCCGACGGGCCGCGGCCGATCGAAGCCGTGGAGGGGGGTGACAAGGTCCTCAGCCACGACGGCTCTCGCCAGCGGGTGCTCTGGACCACCCATCGCGCCCACCGGGGCGAACTGGTGGAGGTGCGGCCGACGGGATTCGCCCCGTTCCGGCTGACTCCCGATCATCGGGTCTGGGCCTTTCCGCGCCCGGCGAGACGGAAGGCCGGCCGAGACAAGCGGCCGCACATCGCGAGCGTGCTCGAGGGGGGTGTCGCGCCGCGGTGGGTGAAAGCCGGGGACCTGAGCCCCGGATGGGTGCTCGCCTACCCGGTGCTCCGGGAGAAGGAGGACCGGGCGACGCTGACCGCCGACGGCCTGGGCGTGATTCCGGTGGACGAGGAGTTCCTCACGCTCTGCGGCTACTACCTGGCCGAGGGAGTGTTATCCGGCAAGGGCGGGAAGCCCTATCAGGAGTTCTTCTACTTCCACGAGCGCGAGACCGCCTACGTGGATCGGCTCAGAACGATCCTGGCCGGCCTCGGGCTGCGATCGAGCGTGGCCTCCCGACGGCACACGACCGAGGTCATCACCCATTCGCTGGCCCTCGGCAGGCTGCTGGAGGGTCTGTTCGGCCGGGGCGCGGCCACGAAGCGTCTGCCCGCGTGGATGCTGCGACTTCCGCACGCCAAGCAGGCGGTCCTGACGCGGGCGCTGTGGGAAGGCGACGGGTACGTGGGTCGCGTGCGGGGGTACTGGCGGGCGACGTACTCCACGTCGTCGTGGGCACTCGCCGTGCAGGTCCACCAGATCCTGCTGCGGCTCGGAGTCGCGGCGTTTCTCCACCATCGGGATCAGTCCGGCCGGAAGCGAAACTGGGTCGTGTCCGTGACGTCACGGCCGGCCCTGGCGCGGCTGGGCGAGATCCTCGGACTCCCGGGCCGGCTCGAGCCGGCCGACGGCCGCCCGGGGCAGGTCGTCCTGGACGAGCAGGCCCTGTATGTCGGCGTTCGCTTGGTGCGACGCGTCCCCTATGCCGGCTGCGTCTACAACCTGGAGGTGGAGGGCACGCACTCCTTCGCCCTTCCCGGCTCCGCGCTCCACAATTGCGAGGTCAACGGACCCGGCGAGGCGCGCGGGGCGGACGTCGGCGTGGCGGGCGGGCGCGGGATCGGCCTCATCTTCCGGAAGGGCGAGGTGGTGCGGAAGGTTCCCGAGTCCCAGATCGTGGACGCCCTCTGGGAGGAGTGCCAGATCTTCCTCGCCGAGCAGGAGGCCGCGGAGCAGGCGACCCGGGGCGAGGACTAGGCGGCGTGGGCCAGTACGAGAGGCACGTCTTCGTCTGCGTGACGGGTAGCACCTGCCCGACGCAGGGCGACACGGAGACGTACGTGAAGTACCTCCGGAGCGAGGTCGCGAAGGCGGGTCTCCAGGTCCAGATCCGCATCAACAAGTCCGGCTGCTTCTCCCAGTGCGGGAACGGCCCGATGCTCGTGGTCTACCCGGAGGACGTCTGGTACGCAGGCGTGAGGGCGGAGGACCTTCCCGAGATCGTCCAGTCGCACCTGCTCGGCGGCAAGCCGGTCGAGCGGCTCCTCTACCGCCCCGGCAAGCCGGGGCCGAACGTCATCGTCAGCAAAGAGAAGCACTGAGGTTCATCGGGAGGGGGCCTCGACGGCCCCCTCCCGGGCCTCCCCCAGAGGTTGCCGCGGCAAAGCCGCGGCTCGGAGCGGAACGCCACGGCCGCGAGGCGAATGACGGGAGTGTTGCGAGAAGCCCGGGCGGGGAGAGTCGGGTCTCGGACCCGCCCGCCATTTCTTCACAGACCCTGAGGTCCGCGCCCGGCTGGCTTGATGCTGAATGATGGCGCCGAAGCGAGGATTGTCCGCGCGCTCCTGACCGAAGCGCTCCGAGCGCGGGCTTTGCCCGCGCAACCCCTTCTTGGGGGGAGGTTCGGCCCCCCGAAATCAAGGGGGGCGTAGCCCCCCTCCGAGGATCCATGCGCTGGAGCACGTCCTTCATCCCGACCCTCCGCGAGGACCCGGCCGACGCCGAGGCGGCGAGCCACCGCCTCATGGTCCGCGCGGGCCTGGTGCGCCAGCTCACCGCGGGCGTCTACGTCTATCTCCCGCTCGGGCAGCGCGTCATCGACAAGATCAACGTGATCATCCGCGAGGAGATGAACGCCATCGGCGGGCAGGAGGTCACGATGCCGGTGCTCCACCCCGCCGAGCTCTGGCAGCAGACCGGTCGCTGGTACGACATCAAGGACGAGATGTTCCGGCTCAAGGACCGCCACGGGCGCGACATGTGCCTCGGCATGACGCACGAGGAGGTCGTCGCGTGGCTGGCGGCCAAGGAGATCCGCTCGTACCGCGAGCTGCCCCAGGTCTGGTACCAGATCCAGACGAAGGAGCGCGACGAGGCGCGCCCCCGCTCCGGGGTGCTCCGCACCCGTGAGTTCTGGATGAAGGACTCGTACACCCTGGACCTGGACGAGGCCGGGCTCTCGGCCGCGTACGACCGGCACAGGGAAGCGTACGTCCGGATCTTCAGCCGGTGCGGGCTGACGTTCCACGTCGTCGAGTCCGACGTCGGGATGATGGGGGGCCTGGGGGCCCACGAGTTCATGGCCCCGAGCGACTCCGGCGAGGACGAGATGGCGCTCTGCCAGGCGTGCGGCTATGCGGCGAACCTCGAGCTGGCCGGATCCCGGCCGGCGACGCCGGCGTTCCCCGATTGGCCGCGCGAGGAGGTCCCGACGCCGGGCGTCCGGACGATCGCCGACGTGTGCCGGCTGCTCCGGATCGAGCCTCAGATGACCATCAAGACGCTCGTGTTCGTCGGGGAGACGGGCCCGGTGCTCGCGCTCGTCCGCGGTGACCAGCAGGTCCACGAGAAGAAGCTGGCGCGCGCGCTCGGCGGGGAGATCCGACCGGCCCACCCGGACGAGGTGCGGGACGCGCTCGGCGCGCCGGTCGGATCGGTGGGGCCGGTCGGGGCGAAGATCCCCGTCCTCGCCGACGAGACCCTGCGCGACGGCGTCTACGTCTGCGGGGCGAACCGCGAGGAGTTCCATCTGAAGGGCGTCCGCCCCGGACGCGACTTCGCCCCGACACGCTACGCCGACATCCACGTCGCGCAGACGGGGGAGGGGTGTCCCCGGTGCGGGCAGCCGCTCCGGGTCGAGCGCGTCATCGAGGTGGGCAACATCTTCAAGCTCGGGACCAAGTACGCGGTGCCGCTCCGGGCCGTCTATCTGGACGAACGCGGCCAGGAGCGCCCGATCGTGATGGGCTCCTACGGGATCGGCCCGGCCCGCATTGCCGCGGCCGCCATCGAGCAGCGCCACGACGCGGACGGCATCGTCTGGCCGTGGCCCATCGCCCCCTGCCATGTCCACGTGCTCCCCGTGAACGTGAAGGAGGCCACCGTGCGGGAGACGGCCGAGCGGCTCTATCGGGAGCTCACGGAAGCCGGCTACGACGTCCTCCTGGACGATCGCGACGAACGTCCCGGCGTCAAGTTCAAGGACGCCGACCTGCTCGGCCTCCCGATCCGGGTCACGGTCGGGGCGCTGCTCGCCAGGGAGGGCCGGGTCGAGGTGCGGGCACGGCGCGACAAGCGCGACGTGAAGGTCGCCCCCGACGAGGCCCGGCCGACCGTGGACCGCCTCGCCCGGGAGCTGGCCGACAAGCCCTGAGTTCATCGGGAGGGGGCCTCGACGGCCCCCTCCCGGGCCTCCCCCAGAGGTTGCCGCGGCAAAGCCGCGGCTCGGAGCGGAACGCCACGGCCGCGAGGCGAATGACGGGAGCGTGGCGAGAAGCCCGGGCGGGGAGAGTCGAAGCGATCAACCTCCACCCACTGCAGCGTGTCCCGGTCCCGTCGCACCAAGCACTCCTGTGCAAAGCCCTCAACCCGGGCCTGCTCTGGAGTCCTCGTCGCGCAGGCACTGACGAGGAGGAGGATCAGAAGAGAGGCAAACGCGAAGCCTAGTTTCATCGCCACGTCTCCTCCACGGCAGAGGATCCTACGGCAAGGAGTTCAGCTAGATCCCACACCCGCTCCGTGACCCCGGCCGCCATCGCTGGCGTCACTCGCAGGCTCCGATGGATACGGACGAGGTTATACCACGCGAAGTGCAGCGCCAAGGCCGCCTTGAGGTTCTCCAGCTTCTTGCTGAAGCCGTTGCAGAGCCGCGTGAACCGGCGGCAGGCCATCTGCACCGTGAGGTTCTGACGCTCCACGAAGCTCGTGGAGATCAACCCGGGATCGGGCGTCCCGTGGACCACGGTTGGGACTGCCTCCACGATCTTCGGCGGGGCATAGCGGCTCGGGCCGGGCGGGACGGCGCCGTAGAGCTTGACCAACTGGGCGAAGTCCGGCGCATCCGCACCCCACGCCCGCTCCACGGCCCCGATGTAGGGCACGAACCCGTCGGTGGTCAGTTGCGATCGAAAGCCTTCCGCCAGGCGGGGCCGATCGCGCCGGCTTCCCCGTTCCCCGCTTCGACCTCCCGCGGTATACTATGCTGCTTGGGTAGAGTGGGCCTGGCCCACTTTTTTCGTTGGTGAGCACGAACGTCGGAGCCGGAGGTGATGGGGTGTCGGTCGGGACCGAGGCTCACGCGCTCTCGGAGGCGATCGAGGCGATGGTGGCGCCGGTAGTGCGCGCGCACGGGCTCATGCTGGTGGATGTCGAGCTCCGGGGCGGCGGCCGGCGGACCACGCTGCGCTTCTTCATCGACAAGCCGGGCGGGGTCAGCATCGCCGACTGCCAGCGGTTCAGCGAGGAGGTCGGCGACCTGCTCGACGTCGCCAACCTCCCGAGCGGCAGCTACGATCTCGAGGTCTCGTCGCCGGGACTCGACCGGGAGCTCAGGACGGAACGCGAGCTCCGCTGGGCTGTGGGGAAGCGGGTCCGGGTGTGGACGCGCGAGCCGGTCGATGGCCGGCGGGAGCTCGAGGGGCGCCTGGCCGAGGTCGGCGAGGAGTCCCTGACGCTGGCAGAGGCGGACGGGCGGCGGGAGATCCCCCGGGCGCTCGTCGCGAAGATGCGCCTGGAGGTGGATCTCCGAGGCCCGGCCTGAGCCGGAGGTCGCGATGAACCGCGAGCTGCTGTACGTCATCGAGCAGATCGGGCGGGAGAAGGGCATCGCCACGGAGGTGCTCTTCGAGGCGCTGGAGTCCGCCCTGCTCTCGGCGTCCAAGCGGACGATGGGCGTCGGCGAGAACGTGCGGCTCACGGTGGATCGTCGTACCGGCCAGCCCCAGCTCTTCGCGAAGAAGAAGGTGGTGGAGGGCGTGGCGGACCCGAAGCTCGAGATCTCGCTGGTCGAGGCGCGGCGCCTCAAGGCGGACGTCCAGCTCGAGGAGATCGTCGAGGTGGAGGACAGGGTCGACCCGCGGGAGCTCGGCCGGATCGCCGCCCAGACCGCCAAGCAGGTCATCCTCCAGCGCGTGCGTGAGGCGGAGCGACAGGGGATCTTCTCCGAGTACAAGGACCGCGAGGGGACGCTCGTGCGGGGGGTCGTCCACCGGATCGAGAAGCGGACGGTGATCGTGGACCTCGGCCGCACCGAGGCGGTGGTGCCGGAGCGCGAGCAGATCCTGGGGGAGCGATACGGGCCGGGCGATCGCATCCGGGCGTACATCCTCGAGGTCCGGAACACGCCGAAGGGGCCGCAGGTGGTCCTCTCCCGGAGTCACCCGGGGTTCCTGATCCGTCTGTTCGAGACGGAGATCCCGGAGATCGCCGAGGGCATCGTGCAGGTCAAGGGCGCGGCCCGGGAGCCCGGCGAGCGGGCAAAGCTCGCCGTGGCCTCGACCAAGCGCGACGTCGATCCGATCGGCGCCTGCGTGGGCCTGCGCGGGACGCGCATCCAGGTGATCGTGCGCGAGCTCCGCGGCGAAAAGATCGACATCATCGAATGGTCCGACGACCTCGCCACGCTCGTGTCCCGGGCGCTGTCGCCGGCGAAGGTGGCGTCCGTCACGCTCCAGGGGGAGGGCGAGGACCGCGGGGCGCTCGTGGTCGTCCCCGACAATCAGCTCTCGCTCGCCATCGGCAAGAAGGGCCAGAACGCGCGGCTGGCGGCCAAGCTGACCGGGCTCCGCATCGACGTCAAGAGCGAGGGCGAGCTGGAAGAGGAGCGGCGACGTCAGGAGGAGGAGCGGGCGCGTGGCATCGCGGCGCTCGGCGAGCTCGGCGCGGTCGGTGAAGCGCTGGCTCGGGTGCTCGCATCGCACGGGCTCGACTCGCCCGCGAAGGTGAGAGACGCGGGCGCGGGGCGGCTCCGGGAGATCGCGGAGATCGGGGAGGCGAGGGCCGAGGCGGTCCTCACCGCGGTGGAGGAGTGGCTCGCGGCGCGGCAGGCGGAGACGGTGCCATCCGATGACGCCCCCGTCGCCGTGGAGGAGGCCCCCGCCACGCCGGTCGGCGAGCACCCGCTCGGGTCCGGGGAGCGGTGACGGCGGCGCGGGCCGCGATCCGGCGCGTGGATGCTCCGGGACGCTCCCCGCAGCGCACCTGCGTCGGCTGCCGGCGGGTGGGCGCGCAGGGGTCGCTCCTCCGACTCGCGCGGACGGCCGCGGGGGACGTCCGGGCGGACCCGGACCGCCGCGCGGGGGGGCGCGGGGCTTACCTCTGCCGGGACGAGCGCTGTCTGGACGAGGCGGTGCGGCGGGGGCGGTGGGGGCAGCTGTTCCGGCGCCCGGCCGTACTCACGCCCGAGACCGTCGAGCGCGTGCGGGCCCTCCTGAGGGCCGGCCGCGAGGGTGATCCCACTGGCGTCGGGGTGGGGGTCGGGAGTCATGGAGAGAGCGGTGACGGGAGGCGGCCGACGGGCCGGCTAGGAGTGGGAGGGAGTCGCTGACATGGCGGGGAAGCTACGCGTCCACGAGCTGGCCAAGGAGCTCGGTGTCGCCCCGAAGGTCATCATCGACCAGCTCGACGGGATGGGGCACAAGGAGCGCACGTCCTCGAGCGCCATCGACGACGCGCTAGTCCCCGCGCTCCGCGGCGCGCTCCAGGAGAGGGCCGCCGAGTTCGCGCGCCGCGAGACCGAGCGGCTCGAGACCCAGCGGGCCGCGACGCTGCGCGCGCGGCTCGAGGCGGCGCGCGCCGCCGCGGCGAAGGCGGCGCGCCAGGCGAAGAAGGCCGAGGGAGCCGCGAAGCCCAAGACGGACCGCGCGAAGCTGGCCGCCCGCGCGAAAGCGGCCTCGAAGACGGCCGAGAGGCCTGCCGCGGCGAAGGTCAAGCCCGTCGCGAAGCCCGAAGTCGCCAGGGCCCCGGTCGCGCCGCGCGTCGAGAAGCCGGCGGCGGCCCCGGCACCCCCGAGCCCGCCCGTCCCTCTGGTCGAGGTCCCGGCCGCTGCCGAGCCACGCGAGGCCGCGGCCCGAGAAGTCAAGCCGGCCGCGCCCCCGGTCGTCGAGAAGCCGGCGGCCGCGGCGGCGCCCGCACGGGTTGCCCCGGCCCGGCGCGCGAAGGTGAAGGAGCCGCCCGCGGAGCCGGCGGTTCGGGAGCCCGCGGCGGCGGCCGCGCCGTCGGTCGAGGCCCCGCGGGAAGCGAAGCCCCCGCTGGTTCCCGAGCCTGTCCGCGAGGCGCCGACGCCGCCGACCGACGGCAAAGTGGTCCCGATCCGGGTCCGCCGCGAGGAGCCGGTGGCGCCTGCGGCCCCGGCCGCCGCGGTGCCTCCGGTCGAGGTGCCGGCGGCCGTCGAGGCCCCCCCCGCGCCGGCTGCGGCGGCGCCCGCGGCGCCGGCCGCGGCCGCGCCGCCACCGCCGGTCGAGGCGCCCCCCGCCGCCCCGGTCAAGCGCGAGCTGCTCAAGCTGCCGGAGTCGGTCACGGTCGCCGAGCTCGCCGAGAAGATGCGGCGGAAGGCGGGCGAGGTCATCCGCGAGCTCGTCGGGATGGGCGTGATGGCGTCGATCAACCAGCTCCTCGACCTCGACAAGGTCAAGGCCATCGCCGGGCGGTTCGGGTTCGACGTGGGGGTGCAGACTCTCGAGGGGGCCGAGCTGGTCGAGGAGGAGCTGGATCCCTCGCAGCTCCGGCCGCGACCGCCGGTGGTGACGGTGATGGGTCACGTGGACCACGGGAAGACGTCGTTGCTCGACGCGATCCGCAAGACCAAGGTCACCGAGCAGGAGTTCGGCGGCATCACGCAGCACATCGGCGCCTACCAGGTCGAGACCTCGCACGGTCGGGTGACGTTCCTCGACACCCCGGGTCACGAGGCCTTCACGGCGATGCGCGCGCGGGGGGCCCAGGCGACGGACATCGTCATCCTCGTCGTCGCGGCCGACGACGGCGTCATGCCGCAGACGATCGAGGCGATCAACCACGCCAAGGCGGGGAACGTCCCGATCATCGTGGCGGTCAACAAGGTGGACAAGCCCGACGCCAATCCCGACCGCGTCAAGCAGGAGCTCTCGAACCTCGGTCTCGTCCCCGAGGAATGGGGCGGACAGACGATCTTCGTCCAGACGTCGGCCAAGAAGGGAACCGGCATCGACGCCCTCGTCGAGATGACGGCGCTCCAGGCCGAGATGATGGAGCTGAAGGCCAACCCGAACCGGGCCGCACGGGCCGTCGTCGTGGAAGCGAAGCTGGACCGCGGCCGCGGTCCGGTCGCCACGGTGCTCGTCCAGCAGGGGACGCTCCGCGAGAGCGACATCGTCGTCGCCGGCCAGCACTACGGCAAGGTGCGCGCGATGTTCAACGACCGGCGCCAGCGCGTGAAGGAGGCCGGCCCGGTCGATCCGGTGGAGGTCCTCGGCCTCTCCGGGGTGCCGTCGGCCGGGGACACGCTGGTCGCCGTGGACGAGGAGCGGAAGGCGCGGCAGATCGCGGTCATGCGGCAAGAGCAGGAGCGCAAGGTCGTCTCCACGGCCCGCGTGACGCTGGCCGACCTGCACAAGCAGATCGAGGCGGGCGAGGTCAAGGAGCTGCGCGTGATCCTCAAGGGCGACGTGCACGGCTCGGTCGAGGCTGTCCAGGACGCGCTCGAGCGCCTCTCGACGGACGAGGTCAAGGTGCGGGTGATCCACGGAGCGGTGGGGACGATCACGGAGACCGACGTCATGCTCGCCTCGGCCTCGAACGCGGTCATCCTGGGCTTCAACGTCAAGCCGGAGCCGAAGGCCCAGCAGCACGCCCAGGCGGAGCGCGTGGACATCAAGGCGTACAACGTCATCTACGAGGCCATCGACGACGTCAAGGCGGCCCTGGTGGGGATGCTGCCCCCGCTCATCCGCGAGGTGCCCCTGGGCAAGGCGCAGGTCCGGCAACTCTTCCCGATCAAGAACGTCGGCACCATCGCCGGCTCGTTCGTCGTGGAGGGGAAGGTCACGCGCTCCGGTAAGGCCCGGGTCTTCCGGGGCGGGCAGCTCGTCGGCGAAGGCCAGGTCGGGTCCCTCCGCCGCTTCAAGGACGACGTGCGCGAGGTGCTCCAGGGGATGGACTGCGGCATCGGGGTCGACGGGGTCACGGACGTCCGCGTGGGTGACGTGATCGAGGTGTACACCACCGAAGAGGTCGCGCGCACCCTCTAGCCGTGCCGATCCCCGTCGCATCTCGGCGTCGTCTATTTCGGCCGGCGCGTCTCGGGCCTGCGGCCCTCGATCCGCGGCGGCCTTTGGGGCCCTCGGCGCTCCTCGACGTATGCGGCATACGCCTCCGGGCGCCTCGGGCCTGCGTCCTTGATCTCGCCGGGACGCGCTCGGCCTGCGGCCTCGCGGGCGTCCCGCCCCTCCCGCGGGATCTGCTCGGGTCTCGACCCGGCTAGGAGCATCGGGTGTGGTGAGAGTCGCGCTGGGCCTCGTCGAGCTGCACTTCCCGGGAGTGGAATCGCTCAAGGGCAAGCGACACGTGCTGAAGGGGCTCAAGGAGAAGGTGAAGCACCGCTTCAACGTGTCGGTCGCCGAGGTGGATCACGAAGACCTCTGGCAACGGGCGACGCTCGCGGTCGCGTGCGTCGCGAACGACTCGCGGCTCGCGAACGAGGTCGTCTCGAAGGCGGTGAACCTGATCGAGTCGCTCTCCGACGGCGCCGTCATCGACGTGCGGGTTGAGGTGCTGTGAGGAGTCGGCAAGAGACCGGAGCGGTGCACCATGCAGGGGAAGCGGCTCGACCGGGTGAACCAGCTGATCAAGGAGGAGATCTCGTACCTCCTGCAGCGTGAGCTGAAAGATCCCCGCCTCGGGTTCGTCACGGTGACGGAGGTGGCGGTGGCCAAAGACCTCCGCACCGCGAAGGTCTACGTGAGCGTGCTCGGGACGGAGCAGGAGTGGAGCGCCTCGCTCGCGGCGCTCGACAGCGCCCGCGGGTTCATCCGGAACTGGCTGGGGCCCCGCCTCCGGATCCGGGCGGTCCCGCACCTCACTTTCCACGCCGATCGCTCGATGGCCCACGCGGCCCACATCCAGAGCGTCCTCGAGGGGCTCCGCGGGGCGGCCACGCCGAAGGAGCCGGAGCCCGACCCGTGAGCGTGCCCGGGCCCATGCCCGTCGCCGCCGATGTCTGCCACGCTTCCTGTAGGGTCGACTCGTGAGCGTGGTTCCCGCCGAGGTCACCGACCTCGTCCGCTCGGGACAGCGCTTCCTCCTCCTCGCGCACCTCTATCCAGACGGCGACGTGCTCGGCTCCCAGCTCGGCCTGGGCCTGGCCATCCGGGCGGCCGGCCGACGGGTGGCGTTCGCCTGCGCCCATCCCGTTCCCGACCCCTTCCAGTCGCTTCCCGGTGCCGACGAGGTGCAGCAGTGGAAGGAGGGCCAGGGGGGTTGGGACGTGGTCGTCACGCTGGACTGCCCGGACGAGCGGCGCGTCGGTGGCCTCCTCGAGGGGTGCCGGCAGCCGGGGACGCGCGTGCTGAACATCGATCACCACGCCGACAATCGCCGCTACGGCGACGTGGACTGGATCCAGCCGGCCGCGTCGGCTACGGGGGAGATGGTGTACGAGCTGCTCGGGGCGGCGGGTCTCCCGCTCACGCGCGAGGTCGCCACCAACCTCTACACCGCGATCGTCACCGATACCGGCTCCTTCCGGTATTCGAATACGACGCCCACGACCTTCCGGATCGCGGCCCATCTCGTCGAGGCGGGGGCCGATCCGGCCGCCGTCGCGATCCAGCTCTACGAGACGCGTCACCTCCTCGGCCTGCACCTCCTCGGGCGGATCCTCCAGCAGGTCGAGACGAACCCCGAGGGAACCATCGCCTGGATGGTCATCGACCGCCACCAGACCGAGTCCCCCGATCTTCTGCAGGCCGAGGACTTCATCACCTACCCGCGCTCGCTCCGTACCGCGAAGGTGGCCGTGCTGTTCCGGGAGCTGCCCGGCGAGGTGAAGGTGAGTCTCCGGGCCAAGGGCGAGGTGAACGTCGCCCGGATCGCGGCGCGGTTCGGCGGCGGGGGGCATCCCAACGCGGCGGGAGCGGTGGTGCCCGGAGACCTCGCCCGGGTGAGGGCACTCGTGCTCGACGCCGTCCGGGACGCCCTGGCGGCGCCGCGATGACGGCTCCCGGCGACCCGGGCGCGCCCCTGGACGGCCTCCTCACCGTCGAGAAAGGGGGAGGCGTCACCTCGTTCCAGGTCGTCGCGCACCTCCGCCGGGTTCTGCGCGTGCCCAAGGTGGGGCACGGCGGCACGCTGGACCCGATGGCCACGGGTGTCCTTCCCGTTCTCCTGGGCGAGGCCACGAAGCTCACGCCGTACCTCCAGGCACAGGACAAGGAGTACGTCGCGACGGTGCGGCTCGGCCGCTCGACCGACACACTCGACGCGACCGGCCGCGTGACGGCGGAGCGGCCGGTGCCGCCGCTGGACGCCGGGGCGCTCCGCGCGGCGCTCGCGCGCTTCGAGGGGGAGATCGAGCAGGTGCCGCCGATGTTCTCCGCGCTGCACGCGGGGGGGCGGCGGTTGCACGAGCTGGCCCGCGCCGGGATCGAAGTGGCGCGCGCCCCGCGCCGCGTGCGTATCCACGCGATCGAGCTCCTCGAGTGGGCCCCGCCGCTCCTCCGGGTCCGCGTCGCGTGCGGCAAGGGCACCTACATCCGGAGCGTCGCGGCCGACCTCGGCCAGGCGCTCGGCTGCGGGGCGTGCCTGGAGGCCCTCACGCGGACGCGACTGGGGCCCTTCTCGCTCGCGGACGCCGTCCCGTGGGCCCTCGTCCGCGAAGGCGACCCGGCCACCCTGCGGACGCGCGTCCTGCCGGCCGACCGCGCGGTCCCGCATCTCCCGGGCGTCCGGCTCGAAGAGGCCGGAGCGGAGCGCATCCGACACGGCGGACGCCTGGCGCCCGGAGAGCTCGGCGCACCGTCGGCAGCGGGGCCGACCGGCGCCTGCCGCCTCTACGCCGGCGACGTCTTCATCGGGATCGGGGAGGCGAGTGTCGCCGGACTCCGGTCGCTCCGCCTCCTCCATGCGGATCCTCCGCGGCCTCGGGCAGTACCCCGCTGAGGCGCCGCCCAGCGTGGTGGCGCAGGGGACCTTCGACGGCATCCACCTGGGCCACCAGGAGGTGATCCGGACGGCCGTCGCCCGCGGGCGCGCGCTCGGGCTCCCGGCCGTCGCGCTCACCTTCGACCCCCACCCCGTCGCGGTGCTGCGGCCCGCCGAGGCGCCCCCGGAGATCCTGCCGCTCCCGGAGCGGCTCGAGCAGATCGCGGCGCTCGGCCCGGACGTGACGCTCGTCATCCCCTTCACGCTCGAGTTCTCGCGCGTCGAGGCCGAGGCGTTCGTCCGCGAGGTTCTCGTGGGACTCCTCAAGGCCCGCGAGGTGGTCGTCGGGTTCAACCACACGTTCGGCCGGGGGGCGCGGGGGAACCCCGAGCTCCTCCAGGCCGTCGCGGCGCCGCTCGGGATCCGCGTGCACGTGATCCCGCCGTTGACCGTGGACGGGGTCCTCGTCTCGTCCACCTCGGTCCGCGACGCCCTGCGCCAGGGCGACGTCCGCCGGGCGGCCACGCTCCTCGGCCGCCCGTACTCGATCCGGGGCCGCGTCGTGCGCGGCGCCGAGCGGGGCCGGGCGCTCGGCTTCCCCACCGCCAACATCGTGCCCGTCGCGCCGCCGCCCCTCGCCTCGGGCGTCTACGCCGGGCGTGCCGGCTGGGACCGGGAGTCGGCCCCGGCGGTCGTCAACGTCGGCGTGCGGCCGACGTTCGGCGAGACGACTCCGACCGTCGAGGCGCACCTCCTGGACGTCACGGCCGACCTGTACGACCGGCTCCTGACGGTGGCGTTCCTCGCGCGCATCCGGGAGGAGATGCGCTTCCCCTCGGTCGAGGCGCTCCGAGCGCGGATCGCCGAGGATGCCCGGATCGCCCGGGACTTCCTGGCGCGCGCGCCCTGAGGGAGCCCAAGGCGGCGAGGGGCGCGAACGCCGGGGGCGCAGCTTGCGCGCCCGCGGGGCGCGTGGTAAGATTCTCGCGTTGTTAGACTTGTTTTGCGGGTTTTGCGAACCGCTCCAGCGATGCAGAGTGGGCTTGCATCAGGGGCGGCGATTGGGGAGCGTCCCCCGAGGAGGTCTGCATGCCCCTGCCCGCCGAGCGGAAGAAGGCCCTCATCGAGGGTTACCGGCTCCACGGCTCCGACACCGGCTCTCCCGAGGTCCAGATCGCGCTCCTCACCGAGCGGATCAACGGGCTGACCGATCACTTCAAGGCACACGCCAAGGATCACCACTCTCGGCGAGGCCTGCTCAAGCTGATCGGCAAGCGGCGCGGGCTCCTGGAGTACCTCAAGCGCAAGGACGCCGAGCGGTACCGGCAGGTCATTGAGAGGCTCGGGATCCGGCGCTAGATTCCTCGAAGGGGGGCTTCGCCCCCCTTTCCTTCGCGGGGCCGAACCTTCCCAGGAGAGGCTACGCGGGCAGCGCGCGGTCGGAGCGCCCTGGCGGGACCACAGCAAGACCGGGAGGGAGATGACCTCCCGGGGCGGGCGAGTCGCCCGACGCCGCCGTCCGTTCGCACCCGGTGGTGGCGGCAGCAAGACGGAGGATAGGCACCTGACATGTCTATAGGACACTCGACCCAGATCGAGATCGGCGAGCGGACCCTCACCCTGGAGACGGGGCGGGTCGCCAAGCAGGCCGATGGCGCCGTGCTCGTGCGGTATGCCGACTCGGTGGTGCTCGCGAGCGTGGTGGCCTCCAGGGCGGCGGTGGAAGGTCAGGACTTCTTCCCCCTCACCGTGGACTACCGGGAGCGGGCGTACGCCGGCGGGCGGATCCCCGGTGGGTTCTTCAAGCGCGAGGGACGGCCGGCGGAGAAGGAAGTCCTCACCTCGCGCCTGATCGACCGGCCGCTCCGGCCGCTCTTCCCGAAGGGCTTCCGGAACGAGATCCAGCTGATCGCGCTCGCCATCTCCGCGGACCAGGAGAACGACCCGGACATCCTCGCGATGAACGGCGCCTCGGCGGCGGTCACCGTAGCGGGCCTTCCGTTTCTCGGCCCCTTCGGCGCGGTTCGCATCGGCCTCGTCGACGGCCGTCTGGTCGTGAACCCGACGCTCTCGCAGCTCGACCGCTCGAGCCTCGAGCTGGTGGTGGCCGCGACCGAGGAGTCGGTCGTGATGGTCGAGGCGGGCGCGCGGGAGGTCGGCGAGGAGACGATGGTGGACGCGATCGCCCTCGCCCACGCGGAGTGCAAGGCCATCGTGCGGGCGCAGCGGACCCTCGCGCAGCTGGCGGGCACGCCGCGCTGGTCGTTCGACGCCGCGGCCCACCAGGACCCCGGGCTCGAGACGCAGGTCCGGAGCGTCGCGCAGGCGCGCGTCCGGGAGGCCATCACCATTGCCGACAAGGTCGACCGGGGCCAGGCGCTCGCCAGGCTCGCCGACGAGGTGCTGGCGGCCGTGGATCCCGACGGCCTCCGCAAGGCGAGGGTCAAGGAGTACCTGGACAAGCTCGAGCGGGAGGAAGTCCGGCGGATGATCCTCGACCGGGACGTCCGCATCGACGGTCGGAAGGCCTGGGAGACGCGGCCGATCTCGGCGCAGGTGTCGTTCTTGCCGCGGACCCACGGCTCGGCGCTCTTTACCCGGGGAGAGACGCAGGCCCTGGTCGCCGCCACCCTCGGGACCAAGTCCGACGTGCAGAAGGTCGAGGCCCTCGAGGGCGAGTTTTTCAAGCCGTTCATGCTGCACTACAACTTCCCCTCGTTCAGCGTGGGGGAGATCCGCCGGTTCGGGAGCCCGGGCCGCCGCGAGATCGGCCACGGCGCTCTCGCCGAGCGGTCGGTGCAGCCGGTCCTGCCGTCCAAGGAGGAGTTCCCGTACACGATCCGCATCGTGTCGGACATCCTCGAGTCCAACGGCTCCTCGTCGATGGCGACGGTGTGCGGGGCGTCGCTCGCCCTCATGGACGCCGGCGTGCCCATCCGCGCGCCCGTGGCGGGGATCGCGATGGGCCTCGTCAAGGAGGGCGACCGCCACGCGATCCTGACGGACATCATGGGGACCGAGGACCACTACGGCGACATGGACTTCAAGGTCGCCGGGACCGAGAAGGGCGTGACCGGCCTCCAGATGGACATCAAGGTCGCCGGCGTGTCCCCGGAGATCATGGCCGAGGCCCTGCGCCAGGCGCGGGAGGCCCGCCTCCACGTCCTCGGGAAGATGCGCCAGGCGATCGCCGCGCCGCGGCCGGAGCTTTCCCCCTACGCGCCGCGCTTCGTCACGATCAAGATCAAGCCCGAGAAGATCCGGGAGGTCATCGGCCCCGGCGGCAAGGTGGTCCGCGGGATCCAGGAGGAGACCGGGGTCAAGATCGACATCGAGGACGACGGCCGCGTGATGCTCTTCGGGGTGGACTCGAAGAAGGTGCAGCAGGCGATCGATATCATCCAGGGCATCTGCAAGGAGGCCGAGGTCGGCCGGGTCCACCTCGGGAAGGTCAAGAAGGTCGTCGACTTCGGCGCGTTCGTGGAGATCATGCCGGGCACGGAGGGGCTCCTCCACATCTCCCAGATCGCCGAGGAGCGGACGCGGCGCGTCGAAGACGTCCTCAACGAGGGCGACCAGGTCCTGGTCAAGGTGATCGAGGTGGACCCGTCGGGGAAGATCCGGCTGTCGCGGCGCGCGGCGCTCAAGGACCCCGAGGCGACCGGGGTCGGGCAGGAGCAGCTGACGGGACGACCCGGGGAGGGGCCGCCGCCCGACAGCGGCCGCGGGCCGCGCGGGGACCGGGACCGCGGGGAGCGCGGCGACCGCGACCGGGGGCGCGGCGGCCATCGCCGCTGAGCCCGCTCGGCAGAGCTCTTCCGGGGATCGGCGAGCGGGGAGCGGTCTGCGCAGCGATGGCCGAGAGGTGACCTCGAGCGTGGAAGGCGAGTTCCGGAAGAGCGTCCTCCCGAACGGGATCCGGCTCGTGACCGAGCGGATCCCGCACGTGCGCTCGGTGGCGATCGGGGTCTGGGTGGACACCGGCAGTCGCCACGAGCCGTTCCCCCGCCGCGGCGTCTCGCACTTCATCGAGCACCTGGTCTTCAAAGGCACCGATTCCCGGACGGCGGAGGAGATCGCGAAGGCGGTCGACTCCGTCGGGGGGCAGATGGATGCCTTCACGACCAAGGAGCACACCTGCTTCTACGTCACGGTCCTGGACCTGCACCTTCCCCTTGCCGCCGACCTCCTGTCGGACATCCTGCTGCGCCCGCTCTTCGCGACGGACGACATCGAGCGGGAGAAGACCGTGGTCCTCCAGGAGTTCCGGATGGTGGAGGACACGCCCGACGACTTGATCCACGACCTCTTCGCGGAGCGGGTCTGGTCGGGGCATCCACTGGGGCGGCCGATCCTGGGTGACAAGCAGATCGTCCTGGGCCTCGGCCGCGAGACGATCCTCGCCCACTTCGCGGAGGAGTACTGCCCGGGGCGGATCACGATCGCGGCCGCGGGCCGGCTCGAGCACGACCAGCTCCTGGACCTCCTCGGCAAGCGCTTCCAGGACTTCCAGCGAGGGTGCCCCGCGCGCGACGGCGAGCCGCCCGTCCTCACGCCCCGCGTGGACCTGATCGACAAGCCGCTCGAGCAGGTTCACTTCGTCCTGGGCGGGCCGGGTCTCCGGCAGGACGCGCCCGAGCGGTACGTCCTCTACCTCCTGAACACGATCGTGGGCGGCAGCATGTCCTCGCGGCTGTTCCAGGAGGTGCGCGAGCGCCAGGGCCTCGTCTACTCCATCTACTCGGGGAACGCGGCGTTTCGCGACACGGGGCTCTTCTACGTCTACGCCGGGACGGAGCGCGAGCAGTTCCCCAAGGTGCTCAGGCTCGTTCTGGAGGAGCTCGGCAAGCTCAAGCGGGAAGGCGTGACGGCGGAGGAGCTGGCCCGGGCGAAGGATCACCTCAAGGGGAGCCTCATGCTCTCGCTCGAGTCCACCTCGAGCCGCATGACCCGAATCGCCAAGCAGGAGATCTACTTCGGCCACTACTTCGGCCTGGACGAGATCCTCGCCGCCGTGGACCGGGTGACGCTCACCGAGGTCGAGGGCCTGGTCGGCCGGCTCCTCGGTGGGACCCCGCTCTCGCTCGTCGCCCTCGGCCCGGTGGGGCGGGAGCCGGGGGTCCCGCCGAGCCTCGTCCTGTGAGCCTCCGGGAGCCTGCCGCGTGATTCCGCGCTACACCCGGCCGGAGATGGCGGCCCTCTGGACTGACGAGGCGAGGTACGCCAAGTGGCTCGCGGTCGAGCTGGCCGTCTGCGACGCCTACGCGCGCCGGGGCGTGATCCCGGGGGAGGCCGCGCCCCGGATCCGGGCGCGCGCGCGCGTGGACGCCCGCCGCATCGCCGAGATCGAGGGACGCGTCCGGCACGACGTGATCGCGTTCCTCACGAACCTCGAGGAGGCGATCGGCGAAGACTCGCGGTTCGTCCACCTGGGGTTGACCTCCTCCGACATCGTGGACACGGCCCTGGCCCTCCAGCTCGTCGAGGCGGCCGACCGGCTCCTCGCCGGTCTGGACCGCCTCCGCGAAGCGCTCCGGGCCCTGGCCCAGGGCCACCGGGACACGCTCATGGTCGGGCGCACGCACGGCGTCCACGCCGAGCCGACGACGTTCGGGCTCAAGGTGGCGGTCTGGTGGGCGGAGGCAGGGCGAAATCGCGAGCGGCTCGTGCGCGCCCGCGAGACCGTCCGGGTCGGGAAGATCTCCGGCGCCGTCGGGACGTTCGCGCACGTCGCGCCGGAGGTCGAAGCCGAGGTCTGCCGGGCGCTCAGGCTGGAGCCCGCGCCCGTCTCGACCCAGATCGTCCAGCGCGATCGGCACGCCGAGTTCGTCGCCACGTGCGCGATCATCGGCGGGAGCCTCGAGAAGATCGCGACCGAGGTCCGGAGCCTCCAGCGCACCGAGGTCCTGGAGCTCGAGGAGCCGTTCGGCGAGGGGCAGAAGGGGTCGTCCTCGATGCCCCACAAGCGGAACCCGGTGTCCTCCGAGCAGGTGGTGGGCCTCGTCCGGGTGCTGCGCGCTCACGCGGGGGCCGCGCTCGAGAACATCGCCCTCTGGCACGAGCGCGACATCAGCCACTCCTCGGTCGAGCGGATCGTTCTGCCGGACGCGACGATCCTGCTGGACTACCTCCTCGCCCAGACGACGCGGATCCTGGAGGGCCTGACGGTCGATGCCGAGCGGATGCGCGAGAACCTCGAGCGCTCCTACGGCCTCATCTACTCCCAGCGCGTGCTGCTCGCCCTCGCCGAGGGGGGGCTCCCCCGGCAGGCCGCCTACGAGATCGTCCAGCGGAACGCGATGCGCGCCTGGCGCGAGCGGCGGGCGTTCCTCGAGTGCCTCCAGGAGGACGCGGAGCTGGCCGGGCGGATCCCGCCTGAGGCCCTGAAGGCGTGCTTCGACCCGGCGTGGTACCTCCGCCACGTGGACGCGATCTTCCGGCGCCTGGGTCTGGCCGGAGACCCCGGGTGAGGGCACGGATCGTGGTGCGGCTCCGGTCGGGCGTGCTCGACCCGCAGGGCGCGACGATCCGGAAGGCGCTCGAGGGGCTCGGATTTCCCGAGGTCCGCGACCTCCGGGTCGGGAAGCTCATGGAGCTCACGCTGGACGAGAGCGACCGGGCGCGCGCTCAGGCGCGGCTCGAGGAGATGTGCCGCCGGCTCCTGGCCAACCCCGTCGTCGAGGACTACTCGTGCGAGGTGCTCGACGGCGGAGAGCCGACCGCGCGCTCCTGATCGGCTTGTCACCCCGAGCCGTGCGTAGTACAATCGGCTCGGACACGGACGAAGGAGGGGAGAGCGCGACACCACCCCTGGTGGAGGAGGGTTCATGAGATTCGGCGTCGTGATCTTTCCGGGCACGTGGAGCGACATGGACTTCCACCATGTCATCTCCGAGGTTCTCCACCAGCCGGTCGAGTACCTGTGGCACCGGGACACCGATCTCTCCCGCTTCGACTGCCTGATCCTGCCGGGCGGGTTCTCCTACGGCGACTACCTCCGGGCCGGGGCGATCGCCGGACGCTCGCCCGTCGTGGCGGCGCTCACCGACTTCGCCGCGCGCGGCGGCCTCGTACTCGGGAGCTGCAACGGCTTCCAGATCCTGTGCGAGGCGGGCCTGCTTCCCGGGACGCTCATGCGGAACGAGTGCCTCCAGTTCCGCTGTCAACCCACCCATGTCGTCGTCGATCAAACCGAGACCCCGTTCACCCGTGGGCTCCGGCGCGGCCAGGTGCTGAAGATGCCGATCGCCCACGGGGAAGGGCGCTACCACGCGGAAACAAACGCCCTCCGGACGCTCCGGGAGACCAACCGGATCGTCTTCCGGTACGCGACGGAGACCGGTGAGGTGACGAGCGCGGCGAACCCGAACGGCTCGGTCTGGAACATCGCCGGCGTCTGCAACGAGGAGGGCACGGTCGTCGGGCTCATGCCCCACCCCGAGCGCGCCGCGGAGCCCGGCGTCGGGTCCACCGACGGACTGCTGCTCTTCCAGTCCCTCCTCGGGAGCCTCGTCGAGAACGGATCCGTGCTGGGCCGCTGAGGGCGGCCCCCGGAGGACGCCGGTGACCGGGGCCGAGCCGAAGGTGACGCCGGAGCTGGCCCTGGCGCACGGCCTCACCCTCGAGGAGTACGACCGGATCATCCGGCTGCTCGCGCGCGACCCGACCTACACCGAGCTGGGTCTCTTTTCCGCCCTCTGGTCCGAGCACTGCTCCTACAAGTCCTCCCGCGTCTTCCTCCGCCGGCTCCCGACCCGCGCCCCGCACGTTCTCCAGGGTCCCGGGGAGAACGCCGGGGTCGTGGACCTCGGCGACGGGCTGGCGCTGGTCATGAAGATCGAGAGCCACAACCACCCGTCCTTCATCGAGCCGTTCCAGGGCGCCGCGACGGGGGTGGGTGGGATCCTCCGCGACATCTTCACGATGGGCGCCCGGCCGATCGCGCTCCTGGACTCCCTCCGCTTCGGCCCGCCCGAGGACCCGACGAGCGCGTACCTCCTCGGCGGGGTCGTCGCCGGGATCGCCCACTACGGGAACTGCTTCGGGTGCCCCACGGTGGGCGGCGAGATCGCCTTCGCCCCTGAGTACGCGCGGAACCCGCTGGTCAACGTGCTCTGCCTCGGACTGGCGCGCCGGGACCGCGTCTTCCGGGCGCGGGCCCAGGGCGTCGGGAACACGTTCCTCTACGTCGGGGCCAAGACCGGCCGCGACGGGATCCATGGCGCGACGATGGCGTCCGAGGCCTTCGACGAGACCTCGGCTCAGCGCCGCCCGACCGTCCAGGTGGGCGACCCGTTCACGGAGAAGCTGCTGCTCGAGGCGTGTCTCGAGGCGATGGCCACGGGGGCGATCGTCGGTATCCAGGACATGGGCGCCGCCGGGCTCGCCTGCTCGGCCTCCGAGATGCCCGCGCGCGCCCGCACGGGCGCGGAGCTCGACCTCGACCGGGTCCCCCAGCGCGAGCCGGAAATGTCGGCCTACGAGATCTTCCTCTCGGAGTCGCAGGAGCGGATGCTGCTCGTGGTCGAGAAGGGCCGGGAGGCGGAGGTGCAGGGCGTCTTCGCGAAGTGGGAGCTCGACGCCGTGTCGATCGGGCGGGTCACGGGCGACGGGATCCTGCGGGCGCGCATGCGCGGCGAGGTCGTCGCCGAGGTGCCGGTCCAGGCCCTCACGGACGATGCGCCCGTCTACGAGCGTCCGCGCGCGCGGCCCGCGTGGCTGGACGCCGCGCGCGCCTTCGACCCCCGGAGCCTCCCCGAGCCCGCCGACCCCGGCGGGACGCTCCTCCGGCTCCTCGCGGCCCCGACCATCACCTCGAAGGAGGCGGTCTGGCGCCAGTACGACCACATGGTGGGGATCAACACGCTGGTCTGGCCGGGCTCGGACGCGGCAGTGCTCCGGATCAAAGGGACGCCGAAGGCGATCGCGGTCGCGACCGACGGGAACGGTCGGTACGGCTACCTGGACCCGTTCCAGGGCGGCGCCCTCGCCGTGGCCGAGGCGGCGCGCAACGTCGTCTGCGCGGGAGGCCGGCCGCTCGCGATGACCGACTGCCTGAACTTCGGCTCGCCCGAGCAGCCCGAGATCATGTGGCAGTTCGCCGAGGCCGTCGAGGGGATCGCGGCCGCCTGCCGCGCGCTGGAGATCCCCGTGGTCGGCGGCAACGTCTCCTTCTACAACGAGACGCTCGGCCGCGCGATCCTCCCGACCCCGATCGTCGGCGTCGCGGGACTGCTCGGGGACGCGGAGCGCCGGACGACCCAGTGGTTCAAGGAGGCCGGGGACCTGGTCCTCCTGCTCGGCGACCCGGTCGGGAGCCTCGGGGGGAGCGAGTACCTGGCGACGCTCCACGGGCGTGTCGCGGGCCCGCTCCACCCGCTCGACCTGGACCGCGAGCGGGCGGTGCAGGCGGCCTGCCTCGCCGCGATCGAGGCGGGCTGCGTGCGCTCGGCACACGACTGCGCCGACGGGGGCCTCGCGGTCACGCTGGCCGAGTGCTGCGTGACGGGACCGCGGCGGCTCGGGGCCGAGATCGCGCTGCCCGGCGGGAGCCGGCTCGACGAGCTCCTCTTCGGGGAGGCGCCGTCCCGGGTCGTCGTCTCGGTGGCGGCGGAGGCGCGGGCGCGCTTCGAGCGGATCGTCCGGGAGTGGGCGGTGTCCGTGATCGTGGTCGGGCGCGTCGGCGGGGACCGGCTCACGATCCGCGTGGATGGCGCGCCGGTGGTCGGGCTCGAGGTGGCCGCCCTGGCGGAGGCCTTCGGGCGCGGGCTCACGCGCTGGGTCGGGGGGCTCGTGGAGCAGCCCTCGGAGGACGGGGCATGAAGACCCGCTGGCTGTCCGACGACAAGTTCCACGACGAGTGCGGCCTTTTCGGGGTCTACGGGCATCCCGAGGCGGCGAACCTGACCTACCTCGGCCTCTACGCCCTCCAGCACCGGGGCCAGGAGTCGGCGGGGATCGCCGCGGCCGATGGCGGGGGCCTCCACGTCGAGAAGGCGATGGGCTGGGTGTCGGACGTGTTCGGCCCGGAGCGCCTCCGGCGGCTCCCGGGCCAGCTCGCGATCGGACACGTCCGCTACTCCACGGCGGGCTCCTCGACGCTGCGGAACGCCCAGCCGATCAGCGCGACGTTCTCGCTCGGGCCGATCGCGCTCGCCCACAACGGCAACCTCGTCAACGCCGAGGCGCTCCGGAAAGAGCTGGAGGCCGCCGGGGCGATCTTCCAGTCGACCTCCGACACCGAGGTGATCCTGCACCTCCTGGCGCGGGGCGAGCGGCACGGCCTCGAGCACAGCCTTCCCCAGGCGCTCGGCCAGGTCTCCGGCGCCTACTCCCTCCTGATGCTGACGCCCGACGCCCTGATCGGCTGCCGCGACCCGCACGGCTTCCGGCCGCTCGTGGTCGGGCGGCTCGGGAAGACCTGGCTCCTCGCCTCGGAGACCTGCGCCCTGGATCTCCTCGAGGCCGAGTTCGTCCGGGACGTCGAGCCCGGCGAGATCGTCCTGATCGACGGGGACGGCCTCCGCTCGCTCAAGCCGTTCCCGCCGAAGCGCCAGCTGCAGTGCGTCTTCGAGTACGTCTACTTCGCGCGGCCGGACTCGACCCTGTGGGGTCAGAACGTCTACCACGTCCGGAAGGCGCTGGGGCAGCGCCTCGCCGAGGAGCATCCGGTCGAAGCGGATGTCGTCGTGCCGGTGCCGGACTCCGGCCTCGGCGCCGCGCTCGGCTTCGCGGAGCGCTCGGGGATCCCGTTCGAGGTGGGCCTGATCCGGAACCACTACGTCGGGCGGACGTTCATCGAGCCCCGCCAGCAGATCCGCCACTTCGGGGTCCGCGTCAAGCTGAACCCGATGCGCGAGACGCTGGCAGGCCGGCGCGTCGTGGTCGTGGACGACTCCATCGTGCGCGGGACGACCAGCCGGAAGATCGTCCGGATGATCCGCTCCGCGGGGGCCCGCCAGGTCCACGTCCGGATCTCGTCCCCGCCGATCCACTGGCCGTGCTACTACGGAATCGACACGCCCACCCGACGGGAGCTGATCGCCTCCAGCCACAAGGTCGAGGAGATCCGGCGCTACATCGAGGCGGACTCCCTCGGCTACCTCTCCCTCGAGGGGATGCTGAAGGCGGCGGGCGGCGACGAGAGCCGCTTCTGCCACGCGTGCTTCACCGGAGCGTACAAGGTCGGGTTCGGGCAGGAGGATACCGCACAGCTCCCCCTGTTCGGGGAATGAGGGGCCGGACGGCCCCGCGCTCCCGGCCGGTCTCGGGGCTCACGTACAAGGCCGCCGGGGTCGACGTCCGCGCGGGGAACGAGGCCGTCCGCCGGCTCGCCCCCGTTGCCCGGCGCACGTATCGGCCCGAGGTCCTCGGCGACATCGGGGCCTTCGCGGGGTTCTTCCACGTGCCGCGCGACTACCGGGACCCGGTGTTCGTCGCGGGCACGGATGGCGTCGGGTCGAAGCTCAAGGTGGCCTTCCTCGCCGGGCGCCACGACACGGTCGGGATCGACCTCGTGGCGATGAGCGTCAACGACCTCCTCGTGCACGGCGCAGAGCCCCTGATCTTCCTCGATTACATCGGGATCGGCCGGCTCGAGCCACGGGTGGTCGAGGCGATCGTGCGCGGAGTCGCCGCGGGGTGCCGGGAGGCCGGGTGCGCCCTCCTGGGCGGCGAAACCGCGGAACTGCCGGACTTCTATGCCCGCGGCGAGTATGACCTCGCCGGGTTCGCGGTCGGCGTCGTGGAGCGCCGGCGCCTCGTGGACGGGCGCGCGGTGCGACCCGGGGACGTCGTCCTCGGCCTCGCGTCGACCGGGCTCCACTCGAACGGTTACAGCCTCGTCCGGAAGATCGTCTTCGGGCGGCTCGGCCTCCGCGTCGGGGACCGGGTGCGCGGGGTCCGTGGGACCGTCGGCGAGGCGCTCCTCACCCCGACCCGCATCTACGTGCGGCCGGTCCTCGCCCTCCTTCGGGCGGGCGTCCCCGTCCACGCGATGGCGCACGTCACCGGGGGCGGCCTCACCGGGAACCTCCCGCGCGTCCTGCCGGCGGGGTGCCGCGCGGTGATCCACCGGGACTCCTGGCCCGTGCCGCGGGTCTTCCGCTTCCTCCAGGAGGGTGGCCGCGTCGCGGAGGCAGAGATGTTCCGCGTCTTCAACATGGGGGTCGGCTTCGCCTGCGTGGTGCCGCGCGTCGCCGCATCGCGCGCCCGGGCGCGCCTCGAAGCGCTCGGGGTGCCCACGTGGGAGATCGGCGCCATCGTGCGGGGCACCCGTGGCGTCCGCTACGCGTGAGCGGGTAGAATAGGTCGGCGATGCGCTCCGCTCCGCTCGTGCTCGGTGTCCTCGCCTCCGGCCGCGGGTCGAACCTCCAGGCGATCCTCGACGCGACCGTCAGCAGCCGGTGCCCGGCGCGGGTGGCGGTGGTCGTGAGCGACCGGAAGGACGCGCTGGCGCTGGAGCGGGCGCGGCGGGCCGGAGCCAAGGCGATCCACCTCGACCCGCACGCGTATCCCGACCGCGCGGCCTACGACCGGGCCCTCGGCGCGGTCCTCGCGGAGCACGGCGTCGAGCTGGTCTGCCTCGCCGGGTACATGCGCTTGCTCTCCTCGGCCTTCGTGACCGCCTGGCGGGGGCGGATCCTGAACATCCACCCGGCGCTCTTGCCCGCCTTCCCCGGCCTCCACGCCCAGCGCCAGGCCCTCGAGCACGGCGTGAAGGTGGCCGGGGCGACCGTCCACTTCGTGGACGAGGGTGTGGACACGGGCCCGATCGTCCTCCAGGCGGCCGTCCCCGTCCGGGAAGGGGACACGGAAGAGAGCCTCGCCGCCCGGATCCTCGCGGAGGAGCACCGCCTCTACCCCGAGGCGATCCGGCTCTATGCCGAGGAGCGCCTCGAGCTGGTCGGCCGGCGGGTGCGCATCAAGGAACCTGCATGAGGCCGTCCTGGGCTGGTGGCGCATCGCCGTTACGCGCCCGGGGCGCCCGGCGCCCCTCCCCCCGAAGGGTGGGAGGGGGCGGGGGTGCGGGGGGTCTTGAATGAGCCAGGTCCACCGGGCGCTCCTCTCCGTGTCGGACAAGGCCGGCATCGTCGAGTTCGCCGGCGGCCTCCACGAGCTCGGGGTGGAGCTGATCTCGACCGGCGGCACCGCGCGCGCCCTCGCCGAGGCGGGACTCGCGGTCCGCGAGGTCGCGCACGTGACGGGCTTCCCGGAGCTCCTGGACGGCCGCGTGAAGACCCTGCACCCCGGGATCCACGCCGGCCTTCTCGCCCGGCGAGGCGACCCCGCGCACATGCGGCAGCTCGCCCACTACGGCATCGATCCGATCGACCTCGTGGCCGTCAACCTCTATCCGTTCGAGCAGACGGCGGCGCATCCCGGGGCGTCCTTCGAGGAGGTCGTCGAGAACATCGACATCGGCGGGCCGGCGATGATCCGCGCGGCTGCGAAGAACCACGCCGGGGTCGCGGTCCTCGTCGAGCCCGCCCAGTACGGCCCCGTGCTCGAAGAGCTCCGCCGGCACGACCGCCGCCTGTCCGCCGAGACCCGGCGGCGCCTCGCACAGGAGGCATTCCGGCGGACGGCGCAGTACGACGCGGCGATCGCGGCGTGGCTTCGGGCCCCTGTGACGGCCCGGCCCGCGGCGGCGGAGGCGCCGCCGCTGTTCCCACCGGTGCTCCGCCTCGAGGCCGAGCGGGTGACGGGGCTCCGCTACGGGGAGAACCCGCACCAGGAGGCCGCTCTCTACCGGCCGCTCGGGTCCGCGCTCGGCGTCGGCGCCGCGCGCCAGCTCCACGGCCCGGAGCTCTCGTACAACAACCTCCTCGACCTCTCGGCCGCGCTGGGGCTCCTCCTCGAGTTCGAGGAGCCGGCCGTCGTCGTCATCAAGCACACCAACCCCTGCGGCGCCGCGGTCGGGCCGGACGCCGCGAGCGCGTTCGAGCGCGCCCGGGCTTCGGACCCGGTGTCGATCTACGGGGGGATCGTCGGACTCAACCGCACGGTGGACCTTGCCATGGTCGGGGCGCTCGCGGGGATCCTCCTCGAGATCCTCCTCGCACCGGGCTTCGCGCCAGAGGCCCTGGACGAGCTGCGCCGGACGAAGAAGAAGCTCCGCGTCCTCGAGGTCCCGACTGGCCGGCAGGGCTGGCCGGCGCGGCCCCTCGAGGTGCGCAGCGTCCTGGGCGGGCTGCTCGTCCAGGAGGCTGACCTCGCAGACCTTGACCCTGGCGCGTGCAAGGTGGTGAGCCGGCGCGAGCCGACGCCGGCCGAGTGGCAGGGGCTCCGCTTCGCGTGGCGCGTCGCCAAGCACGCGAAGTCGAACGCGATCGTGCTCAGCTCGGTCGACCAGGTCCTCGGGGTCGGGGCGGGCCAGATGAGCCGCGTGGACGCCGCGCGGCTCGCGGTGATGCGCGCCCGGGAGCACGGGCACGCGCTCGCGGGCGCCGTCGTCGCCTCCGACGGCTTCTTCCCGTTCCGCGACGGGCTCGACGTCGTGGCCGAGGCGGGGGCGCGGGCCGTGATCCACCCGGGGGGCTCGATCCGGGACGCCGACGTGATCGCGGCAGCCGACGAGCGCGGCATGGCGATGGTCCTGACCGGCGTCCGCCACTTCCGACACTGAGACCGTGCTAACGACGTCGCTCTTCCGCTGGGACGGCAGGTACTGGGGGTTCGTCGCGAACGGCCAGGTCTACGACCGCCACGGCCGTCACGTGGGGTGGGTCGAGGTGACCGACGTCTACGACCGGTACGGGCGCTTCCTGGGGGAGCTCCGCGAGCAGCACTACGTCCTGCGCGACACGCTTCGCGCCGAGCCGGTCCACCTCGCGCCGCGGGTCACGCTGGACTATCCGACGCCGCCCGACCCCCTGCCGGACCGGGACGAGCGGGACCCGCTCGACGGCTGGCGCGACGCGCTCCCGTGGCCCCTCCCCCCGCCCGATCCGCCGACGAGGTGAGGGGGTGGGCGGGCCCGGCGGCGAGTCCCGGTCGAGCCCGGCAGCCGATCGGCTGATCGTGACGGTTGCGGCGTCGGCGTGTGCCCTGAGCGTCGTGCTGTACCTCGCCGTTCTCGCGGGCGTCGAGCTCCTGCCCGGTCCGCCCTGGTCGTGGGCGCTCCACGCGGGGATGATCGGAGGGTTCTGGCTCGGGGCGCAGCGGATCGCGGGCGTGCGGCCCCGCGGGGTGGCGGGGCTCCTCCGCATCCGGCGCACGCTGCCGATCCCGTTTCGGGTCGGGCTCGCGGCCGCGGCGCTGAACGCCCTGGTCGCCACCAGCCTCGCGCTGGCGGGCGGGGTCGCCCCGCACCGGGCGTTCCTCGCGTACTGGGTCCTGATGTACCTCATGATCGCGGTCATCTTCGGGTTCGTCCTGCCGGGTATCCGCGCCCAGTCCGTCGCCGCAGCCGCACACGGGGAGGAGCGAGCGCCGTGTGGCGCCTGACCGACCGCGACGTGAGTCGCCTCCTCGCGCTGACTCCCCGGCGGGCCGGCCAGCTCCGGCGGCTCGGACTCCTCCACCCTGCGGACCAGCCGGGCGCGTACGCGTTCCGCGAGGTCGTGAGCCTCCGGGTCGCGGACACGCTCCTCGCCCAGGGGCTGACCGTCCGCCAGGTCCGGAAGGCCCTGGCCGCCCTCAAGCGGCTCCTGCCCGAGTCGGAGGCGCCGCTGGCCGAGCTCCGGGTCACGGTGCGCGACGGCGAGGTGTTGATTCAGAAGGACACGCTGCTCCTGGAGCCCTCCGGCCAGCTCGTCATGGAGTTTTCCGGGAAGGAGCTGGCGGAGGCCGCGCGCGACTCCGCCCTGCGCGGCCTGGTGCGTCCGCTCGCGCCCCCGGAGGGCGAGGCCGACCGCTGGTTCGAGCTCGCCTCCCACTGGGACGGCGACCCGGCCCAGTGGGAGCGCGCGGTGGACGCCTACCAGCGCGTCACGACGCTCGCGCCGACCCACGGCGCGGCGTGGAACAACCTCGGCCTGCTCCACCACCGCATGGCGCGCTACGAGGAGGCGCGGCGGCACTACGAGGTCGCACTGGCCGCCGACCCCACGTGCGCCGAGGCCTCCTACAACCTCGGCTCGCTCTACGACGACCTCGGCGACTTCGAGCAGGCGATCGCCTGGTACCGGCGGGCCCTGGAGGTGCGGCCGGAGTACGCCGACGCCCACTTCAACCTGGCGGCCGCGCTCGAGCGCCGGGGCGATGCGGCCACCGCCCGGCGCCACTGGACCCGGTACCTCGACCTGGACCCGGACAGCCAGTGGGCCGAGATCGCCCGGACCCGGCTCGCGGGGCCGCCGGAATGAGCTTCGTGATGCCCGCTCCCCCATCGGGGGAGAGGGTGAGCGGGAGGGGGTAGATGCGCGTCCTCCTCGTCGGTGGCGGCGGACGCGAGCACGCGCTCGCGTGGAAGCTCGCGCAGAGCCCCCACCTGTCGAAGCTCTACGCGGCGCCGGGTAACCCCGGGATCGCCCGGGTCGCCGAGTGCGTGGCGATCCGCGACGACGCGATCGCGGACCTCGCGGAGCTGGCGAGCCGCGAGCGCATCGACCTGACGGTGGTCGGGCCCGAAGCTCCGCTCGCGCAGGGGCTCGCGGACCGCTTCACCGAGCGGGGGCTGCCCGTCTTCGGCCCGACAGAGGCCGCCGCCCAGCTCGAGGCCTCGAAGGTGTTCGCGAAGACGCTCTTCGCGCGCTACGGGATCCCGACCGCGCGCTTCGGCACGTTCGCCGACCCCGGCGAGGCGCGCGCCTTCGCCCGCACGCTGGGCGGCCGGGCGGTCGTCAAGGCGGACGGCCTGGCGGCGGGGAAGGGCGCCATCGTCTGTCCGGACCTCGCGACGGCGGAGCGGGCCATCGGTGACATCCTGGAGCGGCGGGTGTTCGGCGTGGCGGGCGCGCGGGTCGTCGTGGAGGAGTACCTCGAGGGGGAGGAGGTCTCGGTCTTCGTCCTGACCGACGGCGAGGCGATCCTGCCGCTCGGGGCGGCACAGGACCACAAGGCCGTCTTCGACGACGACCGCGGGCCCAACACGGGCGGGATGGGCGCCTATGCGCCCCCGCCGGTCCTCGGCCACGCGCTGGCGGCGCGGATCCTCGAGACGGTGATCCGCCCGACCGTCCGGGCGATGGCCGTCGAGGGCCGCCCCTACCGCGGCGTGCTCTACGCGGGGTTGATGCTGACCGCGGACGGGCCGAAGCTCCTCGAGATCAACGCGCGGTTCGGCGACCCCGAGTGCCAGGTCCTCATGCCGCGCCTCGCCGAGGATCTGCTCCCGCTCTGCCGGGCGGTCGCGGAGGGCAAGGGGCTCCCGGAGACGGTCGCGTGGCGCCCGGGGGCGGCCGTCTGCGTCGTGCTCGCCTCGGGCGGGTATCCGGGGTCCTACGAGACGGGTTTCCCCATCACGGGAATCGAGGCGGCGGAGCGGCGGCCGGGCGTCGCCGTCTTCCATGCCGGCACGGCGCTGCGCGACGGCCGGCTCGTGACGCGGGGCGGGCGGGTCCTCGGCGTGACCGCGCTCGGGGCCGACATCCCCGCCGCCATCGCCGCGGCGTACGCCGCGGCCGAGGCGATCCGCTTCGACGGGATGCACTTCCGGCGGGACATCGGCCATCGGGCGCTGGCGCACCTCGGGAAGCGCGCATGAAGAAGGCGGCCCGCAGCCCGCGGGTGGGCATCGTGATGGGCAGCGATTCGGATCTCGAGGTGCTCCAGGAGGCCGCGAAGGTCCTCGACACGCTCGGGGTCGCATACGAGGTCACGGTCGCCTCGGCCCACCGCTCCCCGGAGCGGCTCCGGCGCTGGGTCCACGACGCCGTGGCGCGCGGGGTCCGCGTCTTCATCGCCGGGGCCGGCGGCGCGGCGGCGCTCCCGGGGGTCGTCGCGGCGGAGACGGCGTGGCCGGTCGTCGGCGTTCCCATCCCGTCGGTCCTGAACGGTCTCGACTCGCTCCTGTCGATGGTCCAGATGCCGAAGGGGGTCCCCGTCGCGACCGTGGCCATCGGGAAGCCGGGCGCGGCGAACGCCGGCATCCTCGCGGCCGAGATCCTCGCGGTCGCCGATGGCGGGATCGCGCGCCGCCTCGCCGGCTACCGGGCGGAGATGGCCCGCGGGGTCGAGCTTGGCGCGCGGAAGGTCGAGCAGGCGATGCGCCGCGGGCCCGCGGGAGGGACGAGCTGAGCGAAGCAGTCTCGGGCGTCCGGACGATCGCCGTCGATCCCCGCCGCCCCGCGCTCGCCGACCTCGCCGCGGCGACCCGGGTCCTGTGGGAGGGCGGGCTGGTCGCGTTCCCGACGGAGACCTTCTACGGGCTCGGCGCCAACGCCCTCGATCCCGAGGCGATCGCCCGGGTCTTCCGCGCGAAGGGGCGCCCGGCGGGCAAGCCCCTCCTCGTGCTCGTGGACTCGCTCGCGATGGTCGCGGAGGTCGCGGCCGAGATCCCGGCGCGCGCGCGGCGGCTCATCGCCCGCTATTGGCCGGGGCCGCTGACCTTGATCCTGCGCGCGCGGCCCGGGGCCCCGACGGGGCTCACCGCCGGTACGGGGACCGTCGGCGTCCGCATTCCCGGGCACCCGCTCGCGCTCGCCCTCGTCCGGGCGGCAGGGCTTCCCCTCACGGCCCCGAGCGCGAACCCGCACGGCGGGCCGAGCCCCCGCACCGCCGCGGAGGTCGTGGCCGCGCTCGGGGAGCGCGTGGACCTCGTGCTCGACGGCGGCGCGACGCCGGGGGGGCTGCCCTCGACGGTGCTGGACGTCACGGCGAGCCCGGCCCGCCTCGTCCGCGCGGGCGCGGTGGCGCTGACCGCGGAGGACCTTGCGGACGCCGAACGCGTGTGAGCGGCCGCGCGTGGTATGATACGCGTGATTCCGGATCCCGATGCCCCACGTGAGCGGCGTCATCCTGGCCGGCGGCAAGAGCCGGCGGATGGGCGGCTCCCCGAAAGCCCTGCTTCCCTTCGGTGAGCGCCCGCTCATCCACCATATCGTGGAGACGCTCGGAGCCGTCCTGCCTGACTGCCTGATCGTCACGAACAGCCCCGAGCTGTACGGGTTCCTCGGGTTGCCCATGGTGGCTGACGAGTTCCCCGAGGGCGGCTCGCTGGGCGGGATCTACTCGGGTCTGCGCGCCGTCCCGGGCGATGCGGCGCTCTGCGTCGCCTGCGACATGCCCTTCCTCTCGCGCGGCCTCATCGCGTACCTGACGGGGCGGGCGGGGGAGGCGGACGTGGTCATCCCCGAGGCCGCCGGCGAGCTCCAGACGCTCCACGCCGTCTATTCGAAGGCGTGTCTCCCGCCGATGGAGCGGCGGCTCCGGGCCGGGCGGCTCAAGATCGTGGGGTTCTTCGACGAGGTGCGCGTCGTGCGCGTGCCCGCGGACCAGGTCGCCAGGTTCGAGGCGCCGGAGCTGGTCTTCATGAACCTCAACACACCGGACGATCTCGAGCGGGCCCGGCGACTCTGGACGGAGCGGGCCGTCGGCACCGGGCGGTCGCGTGGCTGACGCGGCGGGAACGCGGGGCGGGGCGATGAGCCAGGCGCGCGTCGCCGGGCTCGAGGCCGGGTCCATCCGCGAGCTGAACGGGCTGCCCGCCCCGATCCGCGAGGCGCTCTACCTGCGGCTCGTGCCGCCCGAGGTGCTGGAGCGGCTCGGCGCGGACCCGCGCACCGGCCGGAGCGCGGCCGGAGAGCCACTCGTGCAGGTAGTGGCGCCGTCGGGGCTCACCTGGGCCCGCGTCGAGGTGCGGGCGTCGCGCCACGACCGGGATCCCCTGCTGCTCGTGGACGTGGACACGACGCCCTTCGGCGTGCCGCAACTCTCCTTCGTCCAGATCACCGACCCGGCCGGCGACCGGTTCGGCATCGACCGGGACGAAGACGGCCAGGACACGCTCTTCGGCACCGGGAGCCGGAACCTGGCCGAGGAGGCGCGGGCGCTCGCCGCGGGGCTGGCGCCCGGCCAGGTGCGCCGGGGGCTCCGGCTCCTCGGCCGCGTCATGGCGATGATGGAGGCGTTCTGCCGCCTCCTCGGCAACGAGCTGTTCCTCGTCGAGCCGCTCTTCTACCACTCCGCCCTCCTCTACGAGCGGCACGGCTGCGCGTACCTCGTCGGCCGGGAGCTCATGGAGGAGATCCACGCCGGGTTCCAGCCCGGCGGGCGGCTCCACGCCGCCCTCGACGGCTCGACGCCCTTCCGCCAGCCCGGCTTCGACCAGACGGTGCGCGGGCGGAGCTGGGCGATCCACGACGGCATCCTCGACGTGCTCGGCGCCGGCTCGTGGGGCGGGCTGAAGATGTACCGGCTCGCCGGCCGGCCGGCCGGCGTCTCGACATTCGCCGGCGGGCGCTACTGATGGAGCTCGCCGAGGCCCGGACGCTCGTGGACCTGCTGGCGATCCGCGCCGGGCGCGCGCGGTCGGGGGTCTACTTCGAGCTCTACGACGAGCCCACGACGAACGGCGACCTCTGGGAGACGAGCCGCGGCTACGCGGCCGCCCTCGCCGCGGCGGGGATCGGGCCTGGCGACCGTGTCGCGATCCTCCTGCCCACGTGCAAGGAGTTCTTCCCGACGTTCTTCGGCACCATGGCGCTCGGCGCCATCCCCGTCCCCCTCTACCCGACGTTCGGTCCCGAGGCCATGGCCGCGATCTTCACCCACTCGGGTGCGCGGGCGGCGGTCACCATCTCCTGGTTCGAGTCGGCGGTGCGGCAGGCCCAGGCAGCCGCCCCGGGCCTCACGACGGTCCTCGCCCCGGAGGACCTCGCGCGGCCGGCTCGCGAGCCCCCGTGGCCGGCCCTCACGGGCGAGGAGACGGCGTTCCTCCAGTACACCTCCGGCTCGACGGGCCATCCCAAGGGCGTGGACCTCCCGCACCGGAGCGTGCTGGCGAACATCCGCGCGTTCGTCCAGGCGGTCCGGGTGGAGCCGGGGGAGCCGGTCGTGAGCTGGCTCCCCCTCTACCACGACATGGGGCTCATCGGGCTCGGCCTGGGCAGCCTCTATGCCGGCTGCCGTCTCTACCTCCTCCCGCCCGACCTCCGGAACCCGCGAGTGTGGCTGGAGGAGGTGACGCGTCGGCGCGCCACGGTGACGGCGTCGCCCGACTTCGGCTACCGGAACTGCCTCAGGAACGTCCACGACGTCGCGGGGCTCGACCTCACGTCGCTCCGGCTCGCGTTCACCGGCGCCGAGCCGATCCGCCCGGAGACCGTCCGCGACTTCGAGGCGCGCTTCGGCCTCAAGAACGTGGTCGCCCCGGCCTACGGCCTCGCCGAGGCGACGCTCGCCGTCACGGTCGGCGACCTCGGCGCGCCGGTCCGGGTCGATCCCTCGGGCCGCTGGGTGGGCGTGGGCCGCCCGATCCCCGGGGTGGACGTCGCGATCTGGGAGGACGGCGAGCCCGGCCGCTTCCTCGGGCCGGGGGAGGCGGGGGAGATCGTCGTGTGCACGCCCGGCGCGATGCGCGGCTACTACCGGGACCCCGAGGCGACGCGCCGGGCCTTCCGCTCGGGGTGGCTCCACACGGGCGATCTCGGCTACCTCGAGGCGGACGGGTTCCTGTTCGTGGTCGGGCGCCAGAAGGACCTGATCATCGTCCGGGGCGAGAACCTGATGCCGCTGGACGTCGAGAAGGTGGTGGACGCGATCCCCGGCGTGCGGTACTCCGCCGCCGTCGGCGTCGGCTCGACGCGGGTCGGCACGGAGCGGCTCGTCGTCGTGGTCGAGGTCCGCGCCCCGGACGCCGAGCCCGTCCGCCACTCCGCGCTCGTCCGCGCGATCGTTCGGGCGATCCACGGGGCCCGAGGCTTCCGTCCTTCCCGTGTCCTCCTCGTGCGCCCGGGCGCGATCCCGAAGACGACGAGCGGAAAGATCCAGCACGGGCGGCTCGCCGCGCTCGTCGCGGACGGGACGTTGGGCGACGCCGTGGTGTACCCGCAGCGCGGCACCCGGCGGCGCGCGCCCGAGGGCGGCGGTGCCGAATAAGGCCCGGCGGCCCGCCGCGAAGCCGCGGAAGCCGATGCCGCGGAAGCCCCCCAAGGTGGAGGTGCCGGCCACCGCGTACCGCCGTCGGCCGAAGCACCCGAAGCGCCTGGAGGCCGCGGAGTAGGCCGCGGCGACCGCCCATGGCGCCCGTCGTCATCGTCCACTACCACGAGATCGGTCTCAAGGGTGGCAACCGCCCCCTCTTCCTCCGGCGGCTCGCGCGGAACCTCAGCCAGGCGACGGCGGGGTGCGGTGTCCGAGGGGTCCGCCGCCTCCCCGGCCGGCTCGTCCTCGACGTCGAGCCGGGCGCCGACCCCGCGCGGCTCCGCGAGCGGCTCGGCACCGTGTTCGGCGTCGCCAACTTCGCCCCCGGCCTCGCGGTCCCGCCGCGCCTCGACGCGGTGAAGGACGCTGTGCTCGCGCTCCTCGAGGGGCGGACCTTCGAGTCGTTCCGGATCACGGCGCGCCGCACGTTCAAGGTCTTCCCGATGACCTCCCAGGAGGTGAGCCGGGAGCTCGGCACCCTCGTCCTCAAGCACTTCTCGACCCGCGTGAACCTCACGGAGCCGGCGCTGACGGTGTACGTGGAGCTCCTGCCGCGCGAGGCGCTCGTCTCCGTGGACCGCGTGCCGGGGCCCGGCGGCCTCCCCGTGGGGGTATCCGGCCGGGTGATGAGCCTGCTCTCCGGCGGGATCGACTCCCCGGTGGCGGCGTGCCGCCTCCAGAAGCGCGGATGCGAGGTCGAGTTCGTCCACTTCCACTCCGTCCCCTACCTCTCGGACACCTCGCAGGCCAAGGCGCGCGCCCTGGTCGGGCGGCTCGTCCGGCACCAGTTCACCGCGCGGCTCTGGCTGGTCCCGTTCGGCGAGATCCAGCGCGAGGTCGTCCTGGCCGTGCCCCCGCCGCTCCGCGTCGTGGTCTACCGCCGGCTCATGGCCCGGATCGCCGAGGCGCTCGCCCGGCAGGTCGGCGCGCTGGCGCTCGTCACCGGCGAGAGCCTGGGCCAGGTCGCCTCGCAGACGCTCGAGAACCTCGCGCGGATCACCGAGGTCGTGAGCCTCCCGGTGCTCCGGCCGCTCATCGGGATGGACAAGGAGGAGATCATCCGCGAGGCGCGCGCGCTCGGCACGTACGAGGTCTCGATCGAGCCGGACCAGGACTGCTGCACGCTCTTCGTCCCCGAGCACCCGGAGACACGGGCGAGCGGCGCGGCGCTGGTGCGCGCCGAGGCGCGGCTCGACGTGGCGCGGCTCGTGGAGGCCGGTGCGACGGGGGCCGTCGTCGAGGCGTTCGCTTTCCCGGCGGAGGCCGTGCCCGCCACCGCGGGTGGCGACGGCGTGCCGTCGGCGGGATAAGATGGAGGCGGCTGGCGGGACCGGCTGACGCGGGAGGCCCCATGCCGGGCAAACGGATCCTGGTGGTCGAAGACGAGGATCTCGTCCGCGAGGTCTGGGTGGACGCGCTCCGTGAGTCCGGCTACGCGGTGGAGGGCTTCCAGTTCGGCGGCGAGGCCCTCGGGCGGCTGCCGGAGCTCACCCCCCACCTGATCCTGCTCGACATGATGATGCCGAAGATGGACGGCTTCGAGTTCCTGGCGCGTCTGCGCCGGAACCCCGGCTGGGCCCACGTCCCCGTCCTGATCGTGTCCGCGCTCGGGGACGACCTCCGGCATTCGATCGACCCGGCGAGTGCCAAGACGCTCGGGGTGGTGGGCGTGCTGACGAAGCCCGTGAACCTCGAGACGCTGCTCGCCGAGGTCTCCCGCGTCATCGGGCGGGCCGCCACGTAAGGAGGCCGACCGCGCCCAGGAGCAGGGCCGCC